>JANXYQ010000028.1 GCA_025355995.1 Spirochaetaceae bacterium
ATGGCCATGACTTCCGCATGGGCAGCATGATACTCCCGGGTAGGGAAGGTCACAAGGGCGACCTCGATGCCCGCGCTCGCGTCGGCGGGTCTCGCGCCGCGCATTATTCCGGCTTAATATGCCTTGACTTGTATATGCTGAAATCGGTATATATAGTATATGGAATCTGTATTCGAGGTAATCGCCGAGCCGAATCGTCGCGCGATCCTGAGCTTTCTTGCGCTATCCGAACGATCGGTCGGCGACATCGAGCGCCAGCTTCGCCTACCTCAGACCACGGTGTCCAAGCACCTGCGCGTCTTGCGGGAGGCGGGCTTCGTGGATGTGAATGTAGACGCTCAACGCAGGCTCTATCGACTCAAGCCCGACCCCCTGCGAGAGCTGGACGCTTGGTTGGCGCAATTTCGTCAATACTGGTCGATTCAAATCGATGCCCTCGAAAACCATCTCGAGCGCATGGACCATTCGACCCCAAGGCTAAAGGAATGGAGGAACGAATGAACGACCGTGAGCGCTACTCCCCTGGGAATGCCCATGGCGCCCGGGCCCAGATCGATGGAGAAAAGTGGACGCTCGTGCATATCAGGGAACTCCGGCATTCGCCGGAAAAAGTGTGGGAAGCGTTGACGGAACCCAGGCACTTGCGCGAGTGGGCGCCCTTCGATGCCGATTCGAGCCTTGCGGCAACCGGGACGACCGTGAGATTGACCTCGATCGGCGGAGCGATGCCCCGCGCCACCGAAGAGAAGGTGCTACGAGCGGACGCCCCCAAGCTTCTCGAGTACACCTGGGCCGGCAGGGGCATGCGATGGGAACTCGAAGCGATGGGCTCGGGAACTCGCTTGACGCTGTGGGCGAATATCGAGCGCCATTTCATTTCGATGGGGGCTTCCGGCTGGCATATCTGCTTCGACGTCCTGGATCGCCTGCTTGGCGGGAAACCCATCGGGCGCATCGTAGGCGGGGACGCAATGCGGCTGGAAGGGTGGCAAAGGCTCAACGCCGAATATGCGGGTCAGCTTGGGGTCGAAGCACCGCGCTGGCCGCCGCATCCAGTCGACAGGCCTCAGACCGGCCAGAGCGAGGAGATATAGAATCGGGCGCGGGCGTTACTTTGGCGCGGCTTATGCCGCCCAATAGAATATCAAGAGGCACGAGGAGGAATGCGATGTCGTATACGGTCGATTTTGAGAATGTGTCGGCTATCGGGCTGGAGACTTCGCCCGTCGCGAGCGCTTTGGCCGGATTGCGGGCGAATGAAGCCCGCTACTTCATGAATAAGTACAAGCATGAGTTTACGGTCACCGCGGCAAGCGAAAGCAAGAAGACCCTCGATTACGTGAGCCGGATTCTTGAGCAAGAACGGAAAATCGAGTTTCATGCGATGCCTTTGGAGACTTCCCGATTTCAGGTGGAGAATATCAAATTCGCCTACGTCTTTTATGAGGACGGCCTGGCAGTCAACGTAATGTATACGGTTGACGATCCTAAGAAGAGAGCGGTCGGTTTCAAGCTTTCTGACGGCATGGACGTTCCAGGCGAACTAGAGGGCAAGTTCAAATTCGCGAGGCAGAAGTCCAAGCTCGCCGGAACGATCCGGGGTTCGTTCTTCGTAATCAAAGGGGAGTATTAGGGCGAGGGAGAATGGATCGCGCGCAGTCGCTCTCGCGGCTGCGCGCGATCCATTCGGAGAATTAGGCCTTCTTCTTCTTGTTCGTGATGTCCGCCCAGACCGCGAGGATCAGGACGAAGCCCTTGATCATGTACTGAAGGTTCGAGTTGACGTTCATCATCTGCAGGCCGTTGCCGAGCGACTGCATGATGAGGGCGCCGATGATGGCGCCGAAGACGGTGCCCTCGCCTCCGAGGGTGGATGTGCCGCCGAGGATGCACGACGCGATGACGTCGAGCTCGTAGCCGCCGCCGGCGGCGGTGGTACCCGATCCGACGTAGGCGGCGAGGGCCACGCCGGAGATGCCGACCAGGGCGCCCATCGTCAGGTAGATCCCGAAAATGGACTTCTTGATGTTGATGCCCGAGAGGCGGGCCGCCTCGCGGTTGCCGCCGATCGCGTAGGCGTAGCGGCCGAAGCGGGTGTTCATCGAGACGTAGTTCATGACGAGGGCGATGGCGCCGAGGAGCAGGACCAGGAAGGGCACGCCCTTGATGTTCGCTTCGGCGTCGGGCTCGAAGACCCTCGAGACGATGAGGACGTACGCCCAGAGGATGAGGGCGAAAATCGCTGTGCGCACCAGCTCCCAGGCCAGGCTCTTGAGCGGGATGCCGTATTTCTGCTTCCTCGAGCGGGACTGGAACAGCATGAGAAACATGGTGGCGGTCACGATGATCGCGATCACGTAGCTCGGTACCGGCGGTACCAACCCCTGGGCGATGAATTTATACGTATCGTTGGCGGAGATGAAGAGGGACTTGCCTCCCGTGACGATGAGGATGCCCGACTTGAAGATGTAGTAGCCGCCCAGGGTTGCTATGAAGGGCGGCAGGGCGAGGTAGGCGATGATCGAGCCCTGCCAGAGCCCGATAAGAAGGCCCACGCCGATGCTCAGGATGACGACGATGACGGCTGTGACAACCTCCAGGCCGTGGCCGGCGAGTGCGGGGAAGAGGGCGTGGAGCGGCGTCTCGATCGTGCCATAGTACAGGAGGGCCGCGGCGACGACGGAGACGAAGCCCGCGCCGAAGCCGACCGAGAGGTCGATACCCCCGGTGACGATGACGAAGACCATCCCCGTGGCCATGATGCCGATGATGGCCATCTGGGTGAAGATGTTCTGGATGTGGTCGGCCGACCAATAGGCGGGCTGGGCTATGCCGAAGCCGAGCCAGATGACGACCAGCGCGATGATGAGGATGTAGGACCTGATGTTCTTTCGGAATACGGCGATCATTGAATTGAACATTGCGTCCGCCCCTTATGCGATTTCTATGCCCGTCGCTCGGGCCATGACTTTTTCCTGGCTCGCGGCTGCGATGTCCAGCGTGCCGTTAGAGCGGCCCTCCCACATGACCATCACGCGGTCGCTCATGCCGAGCACTTCCTCGAGCTCCGAGCTTATCATGATGATCGAGTAGCCGTTCTCGGCGAGCTGGTTGATGAGCTTGTATATCTCGTACTTGGCTCCGACGTCGATGCCGCGCGTCGGGTCGTCGAGGATGAGTATGCGCGGCTCGGACATCAGCCACTTGGAGATGACGACCTTCTGCTGGTTGCCGCCCGAGAGGGAATCGACGGCCACGTGGACGGAGGGCGCCTTTATGGAGAGGCTCTTCGAGAACTTGAGGGCCTCGGCGAGCTCGGCATTGGCGTTGATGCGCATGAAGCTCGAGAATCGGTCGAGGTTGGGCAGGGAGATGTTCTTGAGAATCGTTTGTATCAGGATCAGGCCCTGGCGCTTGCGGTCCTCGGGCACGAGGCTGATGCCGTGTGACATCGCCTCCCTCGCGCTGCCGATCTTTATCTCCTTGCCGTCGAGGGAGATCGTCCCGGCGGTCAGGATGCCGTACTCGCCGAAGATCGTGGTGACGAGCTCGGTCCTGCCCGAGCCCATGAGGCCCGCGATGCCGAGGATCTCGCCCTTGCGCAGGTCGAAGCTCGCGCCCTTGATAACCTCGCGGCTCGGGTCGTTGGGGTCCAGGGCCCGCAAGCCCTCGACCCTGAACAGGACCTCGCCGGGCTTGCGCGAGCCCTTGGGGAAGCGCTCCTTCATCTCGCGGCCGACCATGAGGCTGACGAGCTTCTCGAGCGAGAGCTCCTTGGTGGGCGCGGTCGAGACCACCTTGCCATCGCGCAGCACGGACACCGTGTCCGTGATGCGGAAGAACTCCTCCAGCTTGTGGGAGATATATATGCACGTGACGCCGAGGGATTTCAGCGTCTTGAGTATTTCCATGAGCTTGTCGACTTCCGCCTCGGAGAGGGCCGAGGTGGGCTCGTCGAGGATGAGGACGTCCGCCTTCTCGGAGAGCGCCTTGGCGATCTCCGTCATCTGCATCTGGCCGACGCCGAGGAGCTTGACGACCTCGTGGGAGTCGACGGGCAGCTTGAAGCGCTTGAGCACCTCGTCGGTGTCCGAGTACAGCCTGTTCCAGTCGATGCTGGGGCCGTTGCGCGGCTCCTTGCCCAGGAACACGTTCTCGCCGACCGTCATGTTGGGAATGAGGGTGAGCTCCTGGTAGACGATCGCGATGCCTTCCTCGATCGCCTGGCGGATCGAGGAGCCCGAGAGCTCGAGCACCTTGCCCTTGTAGGCGATGCTGCCCGAGTAGCTGCCGTGGGGATAGACGCCGCAGAGGATCTTCATGAGGGTGGACTTGCCGGCCCCGTTCTCGCCGCATAGTCCGTGGATCTCGCCTCGCCTGATCTTGATGGATACGTCGCTCAGGGCGGTGACGCCCGGGAATTCCTTCGTAACGTTGGCGATTTCGAGGATAACGTCCTGTTCCACTTCTTCGCTCCATCGACCCGTCGGGCGCGGGCCCCTTAGTAAAAACCCGGCCCCGTACGGGGCCGGGTTTGAAGAAACCTTACTTGAAAGGATTACTTCGCGGGAGCGTTCTTGATGTCCTTGTAGACATCCTCGTAGCTCTGGAAGCCGGAATCGACAACGAGCTTCTTGAGGTTGTCCTTGGTGACCTGGAATACCTCGAGGAACTTGCAGGGAACGTCGCCGACCTTGGCGGCGTCGCCGGTGAGCACGGAGAGCTTGAAGTTGGTGAGGCCGGGGATCGCTTCCTTCTTCGCGAGCTTGACCGCGAGGTCGCAGGCGAGGGGGGTCAGGTTGCGGGTATCCTTGAGGATGGTCACGGTGAGCTCGCCGCGGGCGATGGAGTTGCAACCGGCGGCGGTCGCGTCCTGCCCGGAGATCGGGGTCTTTCCGGCCATGCCCTTGACGGCCATGGCGGAGAGGGCGCCGAGAGCGGTGCCGTCGTTGGAGGCTACGACCGCATCGAACTTGCCCTTGGTGCTGGTGAGGATGTTCTCCATGAGCTTCTTGGCGTTGGCGGGGTCCCAGTTCTCTACCCACTGGTCGGCCACTACCTTGATGTCGCCCTTGTCGATGAGGGGCTGGAGGACTTCCATCTGGCCGGCGCGGAACAGGTGGGCGTTGTTGTCGGTGGGGGATCCGCCGAGGAGGACGAAGTTGCCCTTCGCCTTGACGGCGAGGACGCCCTTGGCCTGGTTGCGGCCGACGTCTACGTTGTCGAAGGACACGTAGGCGGCGATGTTGGCGGTCTTGATCAGGCGGTCGTAGGCGAGGACCTTGACGCCCTTCTTGGCGACTTCGTCGACGGCGGTGGCGAGGGAGTCCCCGTCCTCGGCGACGGCGATGATGACCTTGGCGCCCTGGGTGACCATGTTCTTGATCTGGTCGTTCTGGAGCTTGGCGTCGTGGTTGGCTTCCTGGACGAGGACGTCGTAGCCGGCGGCCTTGAGGAGCTTGGTCATCTCATCGCGCTCGCGCGGCCAGCGCTCGGTCGCGAAATCGGAGAAGGAAAGGCCGATCTTGGCCTTGGCGGGGGGACCGCAGGAAATGATCAGGCTGGCGACAGCCATGATCGTCACGGCGAAAAACAATGTCTTCTTCAAACGAGGCCTCCTGTGAAAAGATACTCTCTAACTGCAGGATTCATGCCAGGTTAGGCTATTTTTCGACACTTTCATACCTGCGCTAAGATGCGTATTTTTGCGTATATCGCGGATGGCAACGAATAATTGAAAACGCAAGCTGTTGTTGTCATCGCGAATAGAGATAGTGGAATTATTACTGAGCGATTGATGAAAGAATAAATTCCGATGAAAAGTTGTGCGACTCGGAAAGCCCGAGCATGAAGCATTCTTGGCCCTTTGTTGAGCTAATCGCTTGGTTCAAATCAACCAATTCATGGTTCTTTGGTGGGCTCAAGAACCACCATCGGCTTGGTCCGGTTCGAGGCCGTATTTGCGCATCCTGTAGCGGAGGGTGTTGCGCGTAACGCCGAGGATGCGCGAGGCGGCGGAGACGTTTCCGGCGGAGCGGGCGATGGCGTCCGCGATGAGGGAACGCTCTGCGTTTTCGAGGGGATTCGCCGCGGGGAGGGGGGGGAGCTCGCGGGGGCCGCGGAGCTCGCGGGGAAGGTCCCCGACGACGATCTCGGTTCCCGAGCAGAGTATCACCGCGCGCTCGATGACGTTCTTGAGCTCGCGCACGTTGCCCGGCCAGGAGTAGGCCGCGAGGCAGGCCGAGGCCTCGCCCGAGAAGGCCACGACGCCCTTGCGCGCCTCGAAGGCGAAACGCCTGAGGAAGAAGTCGGCGAGGGGGCTGATATCCTCGTGCCGGTCCCGGAGAGGCGGCATCTCGATCGTGAAGGTATTGATCCTATAGAAGAGGTCTTCGCGGAAGCGACCCTCGCTCACGGCCTTTCGCAGGTTCTTGTTCGTGGCGCAGATTATTCGGATGTCGATGCCCCGGGTCTTGCCGGAGCCGAGAGGCTCGAAGGTGCGGTTCTCGAGGAGGCGGAGGAGCTTGGGCTGGATCGAGGCCGGCAGGTCTCCGATCTCGTCGAAGAAGAGGCTGCCCCCGTCGGCCATCTCGACCTTGCCGCGGAAATCCTGGTCGGCGCCGGTGAAGGCTCCCTTGCGGTAGCCGAAGAGCTCGCTCTCGAGCAGGCTCTCGGGCACGGCGGGGCAGTTTACGGAGACGAAGGGCTTCGCCTCGAACTTGCCGCCGGCGTAGGCTCGGTGGATGGCCCGCGCGAGGACCTCCTTGCCGGTGCCGCTCTCGCCGGTGAGGAGCACGGGGGCAGCCGCCGGGCCGACGCGCTCGAGGAGGCGCCCTATCTCGGCCATCGCGGGGGAGCGGTAGACGAGGCCCTCGGCCTCGGCCGCCGTCCAGGCGGGGTCCCTGCACCAGGGTTCCTCCCCCGCCGCGAGGCTGAAGGCGCGGGAGACCACGGAGAGAAGGGCTTCCTTGGCGAAGGGCTTGGTGACCACGTCGATGGCCCCCAGCTTCATCGCCTCCACCGCCTTCTCGATGGTGCCGTAGGCGGTGATGAGGACGAAGGGGACTCGGATATCGCTCTCCCTCATCTCCTTCAGGAGGCTCATGCCGTCCATGCGGTTCATCTTGAAGTCGGAGACCACCGCCCCGAAGGCGCCGCCCTCCGCCGACCGCAGGAGCTCGAGGGCCTCGACGCCGTCGGACACGCAGCGGGTGTGGTAGCCCTCGCCGTCGAAGAGGAGCTTGAGCACCGCCTGCATGTTCTTTTCGTCGTCGACGACGAGTATCCGCTTCTTGGCCATGTCGCTCCTACTCTTCCTGAAGCACGATGGTGAAGACCGTGCCCGCGCCCGGGCCGGATCGGACCTCGATGGTCCCGCCGTGCTCCTCGACTATCCGGTGCACGATGGAGAGTCCGAGGCCCGTCCCGTCGCTCTTGGTGGTGAAGAAGGGATGGAAGAGCTGGGACCGTACCTCCTCGCTCATGCCGGGACCGGAGTCCTTCACGAAGATCCGGAAGGAGCCCGGGGCGCCGTCGCGGGCGGGCCTGCGCTCGGCGCCTATCAGCACCTCGCCTCCGCCCTCCGAGGCTGCGAGGGCGTTGGCGACGAGGTTGCGCAGGGCCTGCTCCATGAGCCGTCGGTCGAAGCTGGCCCTCTCGGCGCCCGGCGCGACGGAGATCCTCAGCTCGCCGCCCGAGTAGCTCCCCATCGGGACGAGGGACGTGGACCTCGAGAGGAACTCCTCGACGTCCACCTCCTCGGAGCTTACCTTGAGCGGCTTGGTGAAGTCGAGGAATTTCGATACGATCGCCCCGAGCGACTCTACCTCGCTGATGATCATATCGACGAGGGGGCGGATGTTCGCGTCCTGCTGCCGGGAGCGCAGGGCGGATCCGGACTGCCTTCTCTCTTTTTTCGCGGGTCCGGCCACCGCCGGAACCTCGGACTCCGTTCCGGCCACCGCCGGAACGGAGTCGCGGATCATCTCGGCGGAAACCTTCATGATCGCGAGCGGGTTGCGGATCTGGTGCGCGACCCCGGCCACCATCTCGCCCACGGCCGCCATCCGGGAGCTGATCTGGAGCTCGCGCTCGAGGTTGCGGAGGTTGGCGGTCATCGCCTCGAACTCGCGCTCGAGGTCGGCGAACTCGTTTTCGGTGCCCCTGGCGAATTCGAAGCTGAGGTCGCCCGCCGATATCCTGCGTATGGCCTCCTGGAAGGCCGCGAAGGGCTTCTGGAAGCTGTAGCGGTAGAGTACCAGGGCGGTGAGGAAGGCCACGACGAGGGTCCCCGCGAGGATGAGGAGGGTCCAGGTCACGATGCTCGACAGCAGCTTCGTCGAGGGCTGGGTATCGATGAAGTATACGAGCTCGAGCTCGGGGTACTCCGGGAGCGTGGTCGTGCGGTAGACGAAGGTCTTGATCTTGCCGGCGGAGCCGAGCTCGGGGTCGGCGGTGACGCGGCGGCTGTAGTCGATGAAGACGTTGTCGCCGACGCGCCCGTTGACGAGTATGGTCTTGCGCAGCGCCAGAAGCATCTGCGTGCCCGAGATCGCCTCGATCCTGCTGATGAAGGAGCGATCCAGGCTCTGGGCGACGCAGAGCACGCCCTTGCGCTTGCCGTACACGGTCATCTCGTGGAGGCTCCAGAGCTGGATCCTGTTGCCCTCCCCCGCGATGGTGATGTTGGAGCCCTTGTTGATCACGTCGACGGGATTGCGCTTGAGGAAGATGCTCGAGATGGAGGTCTTGCCGACGTCCAGCAGCTCCTTCCCGCTCTCGTCCACGACGAGGATCGCGTCGAGCTTGAGGGGAGATAGGTAGAAGGTGAGCTCGTAGCCGAGGGTCGCGAGGTCGCCCCTCGCCAGGAGATTGACGAGTTTGCCCTGCCCCGCGAGCAGGTCGGCTTTGATCAGCATCTCCTTCTTGGCGTCGGTGATATAATTTTCTATCAGCCGCCCCGTCTTAAGCCTCTGGTCGTCGAGGGAGGAGTCCATCGCCTGGGTCGTCACGAAGTTGAGGGTGAGGATGGAGAGCCCGCCCTGGAGCAGGGCGATGAGTATATAGGAGAGCGCGACCTTGGTCGAAATCTTCTTGAAGCTGGGGAGGGTCATGGGGTTTCGCTTCATCCCCTGTCGAAATGCGGGAGCTCCGGCGGTATCTCCATCGACAGCTCGACGAGGCCGGCGAACTCGCCGCGCTCGTACCAAGGCGCCTGGTAGATCAGCTTGCGGACGCCGCCCTTGGCGATCGTATAGGCGTTGGTGGCCGGTTTTCCCGCGAGGGCCGACTCGCAGAGGCCGCGGATGGCGGCGCGGGAGGCTTCCTTGTGGCAGCCCATGAGGTCGGCGCCCACGAGGCCGGCGCGGCCGCCGCTCTTCTCGAAGGTCCTGGAGGCCTTGTCGTTCAGGTAGAGAATGGTTCCGTCAGCTCCCGACACCGTCACCGCGCCCGGGAATTCATCGACCCATGCGGGCATTCCTTCGCTCATTCCTATCCTCCAGGTCGGCCAATGGTATAGCGCTGGGCATTTTGGCGCAAGGCGAGTTTCGTGCTATATTGCCGCTTCGGCGAGTCCGGGAGGGCGAAATGGGCGAGGGCGAGGGCGGGGAGAAATGGAAGATGCTAGGGCGGAAGGAGCTCCTGCGCTGCCCCGTCTTCAAGGTCACGGAGAGGGAGAACGAGGGCCCCGGCGGCCGCCTCGGCCGCTTCATCGTGCTCGAGGCGCCCGACTGGGCGACGGTCGTACCGGTGGTGCGGCGAGGGGACGAGGACTGCTTCCTCATGGTGCGGCAATACCGCCACGGCTCGGACGAGGTCAGCGTGGAGTTTCCCGGCGGAGTCGTCGAGGGCGGCGAGGAGCCCGCGGCGGCCGCCGCGCGCGAGCTCAATGAGGAGACCGGCTACGTCGCCTCCTCCATCCGCCACGCCGGCTCCGTCTCGCCCAACCCCGCCCTCATGTCCAATCGCTTCCACGTCTTCCTCGCCGAGGGCCTGACCCGCGCGGGCGGGACCGACCTCGACGAGCACGAGGTCATCGACGCCTTCTTGGTGCCCGCCCGGGAGGTCCGCGAGCGGATGGGGACCGGGCGCTACGACCACGCCCTGATGGCCGCGGCGCTATTCTTGGCGGATAGGCTGCGCCTCGAGGGCGGCGCCGCCGTTTAGCAGCACTCGAAGCTCCTCCGCTTCGCGAGGTACAGGGCGATCCCGGCCAGGGCGAATACGATGAAGGAGCCGAAGAGGGCGCGGTAGCCCCAGCCCTGCACAACGAGGCCGCCTAACGCGCTCCCGGCGAAGGTGGGAAGGCCCACGCCCAATCCGATGTAGGCCGCCATGCCCTGAGCCCTGCGCTCCGGGGGCACGAGGAGGGCCACGAAGGCGACGCCGGCCGGATGGAAGAGGCCGAAGCAGAGGGAGTGCAGGAGCTGGGCCGCGACTATGCCAGCGGGGCTGGGGAAGAGGGCGTAGATGGCCAGGCGCAGCGCTATCGCGACCGTGCCCAGGACGATCGCCCCCATGGGCCCGAGCTTGGAGATTATCCTGCCGGAGAGGATCATGAGGGGTATCTCCGAGAGGGCGGCCAGGGCCCACATGCCTCCCACGGCGTCCCACTTCACCTCGTCCACGAGGTAGAGGGAGAAGAAGGAGCTCACCGGCGCCATGGCGAGCCTGCCCAGGGCGATGACGACGAGGCCGAGGACGAAGACGCCCGAGAAGACGCGCGTCGGGCCGCGCTCGATCGCGATCGCGCGGGGGGCGAGCTCCTTGGCGCGCCCGGATTTCCTGCCCGCCTCGGGGAGGAAGAGGAGGCAGAGGCCGAAGGCGGCCGAGAGGACGCCGACGCAGAGCGCGATCGGCTCGGGCGGGCTGCGGTCGAAGCCGGGGACGAGCTGGAGGGCGAGGGCGACCGCCACGAAGCCCGCCGAGCCCACGGCGCGCAGCTTGCCGTAGTCCCAGCCCCTGCCGGCCGCCGACATCGACACGGTGGAGGCGTCCATCATGGGGATCATTGACCTCAATCCCAGGGCCAGCAGCGCGAGGAAAAGGCCGGTCGCGGCGGGGCTGCGCAGGAGGACCAGGGGGGCGAGGGGAAGGCAGGTCAGGGCGGCGCTGATGAAGAGGGTCGGCTTGAACCTGCCGGAGGAGTCGGCGAGGCGGGAGAGGGCCAGCGGTCCGGCGATGCCGACGATCTC
>JANXYQ010000032.1 GCA_025355995.1 Spirochaetaceae bacterium
GGCCAGGATCAGGTCCGCGACCGTGTAGATTCCCAGCTTGGCGAGCCGTGCGGAGACCTGGACTCCCGCGCCCCTCAAAACGTTGACCGATTGGCCGAGCTCGCGTAGGAACATCGCCTCGACTATAGTCGCCACCGCGAGGGCGAGGCAAGGACCTTCGCGATCGCGCCGCGGCCGAGCGTCACCGCCTTGTCCCCGCGCCCCCTCGATGCTAGGATTCCCCGACATCATAAGGAGCAAGCATGCGCAAGGAACTATCGCGGCTCATCGAGCTGGACCGAGAGGTCGGGCTCCTCGCCCATATAGACGCCCTCCTGGGCTGGGACCAGCAGACCTTCATGCCATCCAAGGCCGTGGACGAGCGGTCGGAGCAGATCGCCTATATCGAGAGCCTCGCCCACGACAAGCTCGTCGCGCCCGAGATAGGCGAGCTCCTGGCCTCCCTCGGCTCGACGACGGCCGCGCCGGCCGGCGATCCGAGCCTGGCCGCGAGAGAAGGCGCCTACCTGCGGGTCCTGCGCAGGGAATACGATAGGGCCGTAAAAATGCCTACCGAGCTCGTCGGCGAGCTCGCCGGCGCGACCAGCCTCGCCCAGGCCGCCTGGATCGAGGCCCGCGAGAAGAACGACTTCCCCGCCTTCGCCCCCCACCTCGAGCGGATGATCGAGCTCAAAAAGCGCCAGGCCGCCTGCCTCTCCGACGGCAAGGGCTCCGGCGAGGCTGACGCCTCGCCCTACGACGCCCTCCTCGACCTCTTCGAGCCGGGCGGCACCGAGGCTTCGATCGCCCTTGTCTTCTCCGGCCTGCGCCGGGACCTGGTCGCCCTGCTCGGCACGATACGGTCGCGCCCGCAGGTGGACGACTCCTGCCTGCACAGGCCCTGCCCCGCTGAGCGGCAGGCCGCCGTTTCGGCCTGGCTCATGGGGCTCCTGTCCTACGACGAGTCCCGCGGCAGGCTGGACACGGTCGCCCATCCCTTCACGACCACTCTCGGCGTCGACGACGTTAGGATCACGACCAGGTACCTGGAGGACTTCTTCCCCTCGAGCCTCTTCTCCACCGTCCACGAAGCCGGGCACGCGCTGTACGAGCAGGGCATCGCACCGGGACCGGAGTACGCGCGCACCCGACTGCACGACGCCTCCTCGATGGCGGTCCACGAGTCCCAGTCTCGCATGTGGGAGAACATGGTCGGGCGATCGGGGACCTTCTGGAAGGGCAACTACGCGCGCCTCGCCGAGCTTTCGGGCGACACTCTCCGCGGGGTCGGGCCCGAGACCTTCGTCAAGGCCATCAACAAGGTCGAGCCCTCGCTGATCCGCACCGAGGCCGACGAGGTCACCTACGCCCTCCACGTGATCCTGCGCTTCGAGCTCGAGTCCGAGCTCATCGCCGGCCGCCTCGCCGTGAGGGACCTTCCCTCCGCCTGGAACGCCAAGATGAAGGACCTCCTCGGCGTGGTCCCGCCGGACGACGCCAGCGGCTGCCTGCAGGACGTGCATTGGTCCGCCGGCCTGTTCGGTTATTTCCCCAGCTATGCCCTGGGCAATCTCTACGCCGCCCAATTCTGGTCGGCGATGAAGAGGGAGCTCCCCGACGTCGACTCATCCATAGAGTCGGGCAACCTCAAGCCCCTGCTCTCCTGGCTCCGCGCGAACATCCACGAGCCGGGCGCGACCTACCTGCCGGGCGAGCTGGTCCAGCGCGTGACCGGCAGTTCCCTCGACCCGAGCCATTTCGTGAAGTACCTGAACGAGAAGTATTCGCGGATCTATGATTTCTGAGGCGAGTCCCTATCTCTGGGCGACGGCGGCCTCGGCCTTCGCCGGGCTCGCCGCGGGGCAGGCTTCGCGCGCCTTCCTCGTCATCCGCGAGGGAGCGACGAGGGCCGCGCGCCGCCGGTCCGCCCGCATCGCCCGGGCCATAGCCTTCCTGAGCCTGGGCATACTCGCCCTCGCGGGGCTCCTCGTGCTCTCCGACCTGGCCGCTCCGCGGACAGGCCTCCTTCCCTTCGCGGCCCTCGCCTTCGCCATCGCCCTGCTCGCCGGCCTCCGTCCCCTCGCCCTCGGGGCTCCCCTGGGCCTCACCTGCGCCGCCGTCCTCTGCGGCCTCGGACTCGCCCTCTCGGGATGGCTGTCCCTGGGCGAAGCGACCGAGGGCTCGCCGCATGAAGTCGCGTCCCTCCTCCCCTACGAGGTCGGCCCCTCGTCCTTCCGCGGCCACTTGGAGCTCCCCGAGCGCGACTCCGTCCCCGTAGCCCAGGAGCTCGGCCTGGGCGCGGCCGAGCTGGCCCTCTCGGTCGAATGCCTCTCCCTCGCGGGGCCGCTGGCCTTCCTCGGCGACCTCGCCCTGGCCTTCACCAAGCCTTCGGTCGCCGGGACCCTGCGCCTCTACCGAGTGGTCGGCATCTCCGCGCCAGGCGGCCCCTCCCTGTCCTTCCCCGTCCCCGCCTACATCCGCCTCCTCGACCTCGTACTTCCCCTCTCGCCGGGCGCGGGGAGCGAGCCGGGCGGAAGCGCAGCCTCGAGCTCGGGCCTTTTCGGCCTAGCCTCGAGGTTCCGGCTTACGAGCCCGCCGGCGCACCTCGTCGCGCTCGAGCCCGTTTCGTATAGCCTAAGAGTCGTGGGCGGCGAGGTAAAATTTTACTGATTCGGTAAACCGGCCCTGGTGATGGAGATTCCGTTTTTTTCCCTTGATTTTTATCGATATTGTCGTATTGTGTCACTGCTTCGCTTCCTCACCTAAAACTCCCGTTTCCCCGGAGGAATGATGCATACCGCCTCTATCCGCGTGAAGATCGATATAGCGGTCTTCGTCGCCCTAGCCCTGTTATCCTGCTCGAGCGGCGTCCTCATGTACCAGCGCATGGACCAGGGCCTTGAGGCCGAGGCTCGCTCGGCGGTGAGGCGCGAGAACGGCCTCGCCTTCGCCTATCTCGACAAGGCGCTCCCCGGAGCCTGGTCCGTCGAAGGCGGGCGGCTGCGCAAGGGCGAATACTTCATCGAGGACCAGAACGCGATAATCGACGAGATGGGATCCCTGATCGACGCGAAGATAACGATTTTCTCCGGGGACACCAGGGCGGCCACCAACGTGATCGCGGCGGACGGCAAGCGGGCCGTCGGCACGAAGGCGGCGCCGAACGTGGCGAAGGCGGTCCTCGACATGAACGGGGAGTTCAGCGGCCAGGCGATGGTCGTCGGCTCTCCCTACCAGGCCTACTACCGACCCGTCCGCGATTCCTCCAATGCGCCGATCGGCATGTTCTTCGTCGGCATACCCCGGGCCACGATCCTGAAGACCATCTCCGCCGCCACCCTCCAATTCATAGCAGTCGTGGCGGCCATCGCCGTCCTCTCCCTCGTCGCCCTCTTCCTCGCGATCGGGAAGCTCCTCGGCCCGGTGGGCGTCGTCGCGGAGAGGCTGAAGACGATCGCGAACGGCGAGGGCGACCTCACCGCCGAGCTCCCCGTCCTGCGCTCCGACGAGATAGGCCAGCTCTCGGCGAGCTTCAACAGCGTCATGGCGAGGCTGAAGGGCATGGTGGGCGCGCTCAAGTCCGTGAGCGAGGCGGGCGCGAGCACCTCGGTCAACCTCGCCGCCCACTCCCAGGAGCTCTCCGCCACCATGACGGAGGTTGCCGCCACCATGCGCTCCGTCGACGAGAAGAACGGCATGCTGCACGACGAGATCGTCCGCGCGGAATCGAGCCTCGCCGGCGTGGAGGCCTCGGTCAGGGGCCTCGCGTCCCTCGTCCAGGAGCAGTCGGCGGCCGTCGACCAATCCTCCGCCTCCCTCAGGCAGACCGCCTCCTCCCTCGAGGCGATCGAGAGGAGCACGAGCGAGAAGCGGGCGCAGACCGAGGGCCTTGCGCTCGCAGCCCAGGAGGGCGAGGCGGCCATGGGAGAGATGGTGTCGGCCATCGAGGGCATCTCGGCCCGGGCCCTGTCCATCTCCGAGATGATGGAGCTCCTGGACGGGATTGCCCAGCAGACGGGGCTCCTCGCGATGAACGCGGCGATCGAGGCGGCCCACGCGGGCGAGTCGGGCAAGGGCTTCGCCGTCGTCGCCGAGGAGATACGCAGGCTAGCGGAGGCGACCAGCGAGAACTCGGCGGTCGCGGCTGAGACGCTGAACGGCATCGCCCAGGGCATCGGTTCGGCCTCCGCCCTGAGCGCGCGGACGAGCGAGCTCATCGGCGGGATCATCCGAGGCGCGGGCGAGGTATCCTCGAGCATGAGGGACGCCTTGGGCGGCATCCAAGAAATATCGGTGGGCAGCAGACAGCACATGACGGCCCTGGAGCGGCTCGTCTCCATCAGCGCCGAGTCCCTGAACGCCTCGCGCGTGGCGGGCGAGGGGGCGGCGGCGATCCAAGCCTCCTTCTCGGCGCTCCGGAGCCTAGCCGAGGAGAACCGCGCGGGCATCTCGGAGATAGCGGAGGGACTCGGCGAGGCGGCCGAGGCTGCCGGTTCCCTTGCCGGGCTCAGCACCGAGACCTCGAGGGGCATGGGGATCCTCGAGACCGAGATAGGCAAGTTCAAGATCGAGTAGGGGCCTCGGTTGACTCGTATTACTTCGTAATATATATTCCAAGGTAGTGCGAGGCGAGCGTGGGTTTACCCAAGACTGACTTAATCACCTTCAAGGTCGAGCATTCCCTGGCCGAATTGATTGATCGGCTGCCCAATAAGTCGGAATTCATACGCAGGGCCCTCCTGGGAGCCCTCGCGAGCACCTGCCCGCTTTGCCAAGGCAAGGGCGTGCTTACGCCCGAGCAGGCCGAGCACTGGAAGCGCTTCACCGAGCATCACCGGGTGGAGCGCTGCGGCGAGTGCCAGGCGGTGTACTTGAGCTGCGAGCTGGGTACGGAGGAGGCGCCGTGAGGGCTCGGCCCGCCGGCACCCCGTTCCTCCCGGCCGCCTGCCTGCTGGCGGCCTCGGCCCTCCTGACCATCGGCTCCTGCGCCGCCAAGGCCCCTATCGGCGCGAGGAAGATCGTCGTCACCTATTCGATCCTCGGCTCCGTCGTCAGGGAATTGGTCGGCGACTCCTTCGCAGTCCTCGTCTCGATTCCCGACGGGCTCGATCCCCACGAATGGGAGCCCTCGGCCAGGGACATCGAGGCGATGGACGGCGCCGCCCTCGTCGTCGAGAACGGCCTCGGCCTCGAGGAGGGCATGACGAAGGCCTTGACCCAGGCGAGGAAGTCCGGCGTCAAGTCCTTCAGCGCCGCCGATTTCGTCTCCGTCCGCAGGGTCGGCGCGGGCGAGGGCATGCCCGCCGGCGCCGAGGATCCCCACCTGTGGACCGATCCGCTGGCCGTCAAGGCCGTCGTAGACGCTTTGGCCGATACCATCAAGAGGGATTTCGGGGTCGATCTCTCGAAGCGCCGCGCCACCCTCGACGCCCGCCTCCTCGCCGTCGACGCCGAGGTCGCGGCCTCGGTCGCTAGGCTTCCCGCCGCGAGGCGCGTCCTCGTGACCGGCCACGAGTCGCTCGGCTATTTCGCCGCACGCTACGGATTCAAGCTCGTCGGCGCGGTCGTGCCCAGCCTCTCGAGCCAGGCCGAGTCCTCGGCCGCCGAGCTCTCCGCCCTCAAGGGCCTGCTCGCAGCGAACCGCGTCCCCGCGATATTCACCGAGACCGGGGCGAGCGCGAAGGTGGCGACGGCCCTCGCCGCCGATGCCGGCGTCGCGGCGGTGCCGCTCGCGACCCACGCCCTGCCCGCGGGCGGCGGCTACGTCGAGTACCTCCGCGGCCTCGCCGCTACGATTACGGGAGCCTTGGCGGGAGAAGGTTCCCGATGATCGACTTCCTCTTCGGCCCCTTCCTGCGGAACGAATTCATGCTGAGGGCCCTCGCCGGAGGCCTGCTAGTCTCACTCTCCTGCGCGGTGGTCGGGACCTTCGTGGTCCTGCGCGGCCTCGCCTTCATAGGCGACGCCCTCTCGCACGGGGTGCTGCCCGGCGTGGCGATCGCCCTTCTGCTCGGGCTCCCGGGCATGGTTGGCGCGGCCGCAGGCAGCCTCGCGATGATCCTCGGGATCGGCTACATAACGCGCCGATCGAGCCTCTCCTCCGACACCGCGATCGGCCTGCTCTTCGTGGGCATGCTCGCCCTCGGGGTGGTCATCGTCTCCCGCTCGCGCTCCTTCTCCGGCGACCTCATCCACATACTCTTCGGCGAGGTCCTCGGCATCTCCTGGGCTGACGTCGCGAGCCAGGCGGCGGCGGCGGTGGCGGTATCGGCCGTGGCCCTGGTCTGCAGGAGGCCCTTCCTCCTCCTGTCCTTCAGCGCCGAGCAGGCCGACGTCTCGGGCTTCCCCGCCAAGAGATACCACGGGATCATGCTCCTCATGATCGCGCTCACGGTGGTCGTCTCCTTCAAGACGGTCGGGACCCTCCTCGTCTTCGGCCTCCTCATCGCGCCTGCGGCCTCGGCGGCCCTGTTCGCGAAGAAGACCGGATCGATGATGGCCTTCGCCTGGGCCTTCGGCGCCTTCTCCGCCTACGCCGGCCTCCTCGCCAGCTACTACCTGAACATCGCGGGAGGCGGGTCCATCGCCCTCGTGGCCACGGCGCTGTTCTTCGTCCTCCTGGCGCTCAAGCGCGCGTCGGCTTCGCGGCGCGCGGGCGCGACCGCGAGGGGAGCGCGCGCGTGAGCGGCGCCTCGGGCGCCGTTTCGGCCGCCGTTTCGGCCGCCGTTTCGGCGACGGGCCTGAGCGTCGGGTACGCGGGCGATCCCGTCCTGGCCGGTCTGGGTTTCTCCCTCGGCCGCGGCCAGACGCTCGCCCTCGTCGGGGCTAACGGATCGGGCAAGTCGACGCTGCTCAAGGCCATCGCCGGGCTCATGCGGCCCCTCTCAGGGGAACTGCTGGTCCTCGGCCTCGCCCCTCTCGCCGCCCCCGAGCGCGTCGCCTACCTCGGCCAATTCCATCCCTCGGGCTTCGTCCTGCCCCTGCGCGCGTCCGAGGTTGTGCGGATGGGGCGCTTCGCCGCGCGCGGGCTCCTGGGCAAGTTCGGAAGCGAGGACGAGGAGGCCG
Organism: Spirochaetaceae bacterium; assembly: GCA_025355995.1. GTDB lineage: Bacteria > Spirochaetota > Spirochaetia > Treponematales > Rectinemataceae > UBA1306. The sequence goes on from JANXYQ010000032.1 coordinate 7,045, forward strand.
TCCGCGAGGCGGTCGCGGCAGTGGGCATCGCCGACCTCGCCGAGAAGCCCCTCAACGAGCTCTCGGGCGGGCAGCGGCAGAGGGTCTTCATCGCCCAGGCCCTCGCCCGCCGCGCCGACCTCCTCCTCCTCGACGAGCCCGAAGCCAACCTCGACGCGGCCTCGCGCGCGACGACGCGACGCCTCTTCTCCGAGGCCGTCGCAGGCGGGGCCTCCGCCGTAATCGCGACGCACGACATCGACGCGGCGGCGGCCTGCGACTTCACGATGCTCCTCGCGAGGCGGCTCGTCGCCTACGGCCCCTCGGCCGACGTGCTCCGCACCGAGGCTCTCCTCGAGACCTTCGGAGTGGTCGGCCGGGCCGAGGGCGACAAGGTCGTCGTCATCGGCCGCGAGCACGGGCACGACGGCTGCGAGCACGAGGATTAGGGCGGCTGCCGGCATGGCCGCGATCCGAGGCGGGACGAGGATAGGCTTCGCGGCACTGGTCCTGCCGATCTTCGTCGAGAACGTCCTCAGGACCTCCCTCCTCGTCGTGGACCAGCTCATGCTGAACCGCTACTCGGAGAAGGCCGCGGCCGCGATGAGTTCGATCAACCAGTTCTCGTTCTTCATACAGCTGCTGTACCTGATGGTCGCCGCGGGGGTCAGCATCCTAGTCTCGCAGGGCCTCGGCGCGGGCAGAAGGGAGGAGGCCGGGCGCACGGCGATGGCGGGCATCGCGATCATGACGGCCTTCGCGATCGCGATAAGCCTCGTCGTCGCGGCGCTCGCCCGGCCGATCCTCTCGCTCTACGCCCTCGACGAGGACGTGCGCGCGATGGCCTCGCGCTTCCTGTTTATCTACGGTGCGGGATCCTTCTTCATGGCCATGAATATCCTCCAGGCCAACATCCTCAGGGCCTACGGGCACCCCGCGGATTCCATGGCGGTCAACGTGGCCGCCCTCGCGCTCACCGTCTTCGGCAATGCGCTCTCCCTCTACGGCCTCTTCGGCCTCCCCGTCACGGGCATCGCCGGGGTCGCCTTCTCGAACGTTATAGGCCAATTCGCCGCGTTCTGGCTCCTCGCCTTCCGCATCCGATCGCGTAAGTCCATCAGGCTCCCTTGGCGCGAGCTTCGAGGCCTGCCGCGAAGCGTATACTCGGCGATTCTAAAGGTCGGCGTGCCGACCGCAGGGGAGAATCTCTCGTATAACGCAGCGCAGATCGTTATCGTGAGCTTCATCGCGCGGATGGGAACCCAGGCCCTGGCGGCCTACGGCATCGCGCTCTCGCTCTCGCGCTACGTCTTCATCTCGGGCGTCTCGATAGGCAGCGCGTCGCAGATCCTCGTCGGCTACCTGGTGGGGGCCGGCGAGCAGGACGAGGCCTATCGCAGGGTCTGGCGGTATTTCCTGCTCGGTTTCGGCCTCTCGGTCGCCGTCGTCGCCGTCCTCAACCTAGTGAAGGCGCCGCTCCTGGGCATCTTCACGGAGGACGCGGCCATCCTTCGCTTCGCGAGCGCAGCGCTGCTCGTGGGCCTCGTCCTCGAGCCCGCGCGGAATTTCAATACGATCATCCTTCCCTCGCTGAAGGGCTCCGGCGATACGGCGGTGCCGGCCCTCGTCGGCATCTGCTTCCAATGGGCAGTCGGAGTGAGCCTCTCCTGGCTCTTCGGCCTCCGTCTCGGGCTCGGCCTGGCGGGCGTGTGGATGGCCCTCGCCACCGACGAGTGGAGCCGCGGGATCGTCATGGCCCTGCGCTGGAAGTCGGGAGCCTGGAGGCGCAAGGCCCTGGTGCGCAGCGAGTAGGCCCGGCGCCTTCAGTTGCCGGCCCGCAGGACTCGCCCCGACCCGAGTACGCTTTGGCTTACCGCCGGGTTTCCCCAGTACAGGACCACGCCCGAGCCGTATAGCGTGGCGTCGAGACTGTCGACGACGCGGAGCTCGACGCCTCCGGAGCCGGAGACGATGATTCCCGCCCTGGAGGCCGTCAGGCCCTTGGACGACAGGCTGCCCGAGCCGGAGATCGATACCTGCGCATCGGCTACCGATCCCCGCAGGGCGGCGTCGCCCGAGCCCGAGATATGGAGGGAGACCGAGGAATAGTCGAGGGTCGCGGCGAGGTCGCCGGAGCCGGAGATCCTCGCGTCGAACGAAGAGCCCGAGAAGGCGTCTACGGCGGCGTCGCCGGAGCCCGTCAGGGCGATCCCGTCCAGGCTAGGGACGCTGACCTCGTACTCGAGGGTGGCGTTTCCCCAAACGCTGGTGAAGGGCTTGAGTCCGATGCTGAGCCTCGAGCCGCTCACGCCGGTCTCGATGTAGGGCAGGACATTCGAGTCGGCCGTGATCACGACGCTCTGGGCGCCCTCGTGCACTCGGAGAGTTCCGGAACCCTCGAGGGCGACCGAGCTGAAGGCGGGCAGGGATCGCGGCTCCGATCGGACGTCGCCATTGGCCCGTATCGAATCGCCGAGGGCGCAGGAACTCGCGGTGAGCGAAATCGCGAAAAGGAGGGCGAGGATTTTCGGTGCTGTCATCATTTCCCCTTGCGGAGCGCTTTCTTGCGGAAAAGGCGCGCCGTCCTACCTTCAACACCGCGCAGGTGGAAATCCGTCACCGCCGGGACTTACCCGATCGCTATGGCCTCTATCTCCACGAGGCCGCCCTTGGGCAGGGCCGCCACCTGCACGGTGGAGCGGGCGGGGTAGGGCACCGAGAAGTGCGAGGCGTAGACCTCGTTGACGACGGCGAAATCCGACATGCTCGCCAGGAAGATCGTGGTCTTGGCGACGCTCGCGAGGCTCAGGCCCGAGGCCGCGAGCAGGGACTTGAGATTGAGGAGGGCCCTTTCCGCCTGCGCCCGCACGCCCGAGGCCAGCTCGCCGGACGCCGGATCGAGGCCGAGCTGCCCCGAGAAATATACCGTGCCGCCGGCGCGGATCGCGGGGGAATAGGGGCCGATGGCCTTGGGCGCCTCCGCCGAGGAAATGGACTCGATCTTCATTGCAGCCTCCGAATAAGCGAGCGTCACATGTTCTTCCAGAATTTGTAGTGCCTCTTCTCCACCTCGTCCAGGGTGAGCAGGGGGTAATATTTTATCCTTTCCTCCGACGTCCCGTCGCCCGCGCCGCCTCCGGCGGCGAAGACGAAGCCGCCGCGCAGGAGTTTGTACGATATGCGATCGAGGGGGCAGTGCAGCGAGATGCCCTTCACCTCCTTGCTGGGCGACCTTCGCAGCTCGCGTATCGCCGCGCGCAGGCGCTCGGGATGGATCCCGGGGAAGAAACTGGTCACGTAGGGGCTCTCCTCGGTCTCGCGGATGAAATCGTCCATCGAGATGTCCAGTTCCGTATAGAGCATCTTGGGCGCGCCCTTGGAATTCGCGGGATCGGTCGCGAAGCGAGCGTAGTCGAGCAGGCCGAGCCGGGTGAGCACGATGAACTTCACGGGGTCGACCTCGAGGATCACGCGAAGCTCGTCGCCCGAGGAGGCGGGGAGCGCGTCGTCCGGCGAGGGCTCCAGGGCGACGAAGCCGCCCGAGGCGTCGCAGAGGTAGAGGGTGCGCATGGCGTCGAACGCGACGTGCTCGAGGACGCGATAGCTCGAAATGAATTTCGTTGCCTTGGGACTCCCGTCCTCGTGGGGCTTCAGCTGGGCGTAGGCGGAATCGACGTCGAAGTAGGGATCGCGGAAATCGGGATCGAGCTCGACGAAGACGAGCTTGCCCTCGAAATAGCGGGCGGACTCGCGCACGTAATGGGTGATGAAGCGCTCCGGATCGAGCTGCGACGCGACGAGCGAGTGGTTCGGGTGCGCGACGAGATAGAGATGCCATCCATAATCCATGACCTAGCCTCCCGGGAATCGCGTCTCGTGGAGCTTAGTCCGACATGAGGCCCAGAGACAAGTCGACCGAGAAGGCCTCGAGCGGCGAGGCTTGGCTCCAAAGCCTGTCCACGCCCTTCGATGGGCCGCCGGGATAATGGGCGAGGAAATCCTCGGCCGCACGGTCGGCGATGCCCGCGGCCAGCGAGGGCCAGGCGCCGGCCCTCCTCAACGCCTTCCCGGCCCGCAGTGCCGCGCCGTCCCGCGCGACGGCCCTCGCTTTTTCGAGGAAGCCCTCGGGGCGGGAGGCTATGGACGGTACGAGTACGGTTCGGAAGCGCGCGAAGCCTCCATCTATGCGAACGACCCTGATCGGGCAGGGGTAGTTGACGAGGGAGCCCGTCGAGGCGTCGCAGACGAAGGAACCGTCGGCGCGCCGGAGGATAGCCGCATCCTGAGCATGGTAGTGGCCGGTGAAGGCGAGCCTGGCTCCCCAGCGCGAGTAGAGCGCCGCGAGGTCGTCCGCCCCCTCGATTATGTAGTCGGGAGAGATCGCCTTCTGGCCCCGCCAATGCTCGAGGATCTCGTGATGCTGGGCGACAATGACCGCCCTCCCCGAGGCCGCGGCGGCCGATAGCCGCGACTCGAGCCAGGCTAGGGTCGCGGCCGTGAGGCGTCCACCGGTGATCGCCTTCTTCGCGGGAGGGTTCTCCCGCCAGCGGTTGTCGTCGAGGGCGAGGAGGGTCAGGCCGGGCAGGGGTTCGGCCTCGTAGGAGAGGGAGTCCGACGCGCGGGAGAGGGCCTCTCCGTAGCCGAAATCGGAGTAGATGCGGGCGAATTCCTCCGGGCCGACGGATGGGGCGGGGATGGCGTCGCCGAGCATCGAGAAATGGGCCGCTCCGTCCTTCACGTCGTGGTTGCCGGGTATCACGTAGACCCGCTTGCCCCCGGCGCGGAGTGCCTCGAGCCGGCGGGCGAAGGCGAGATGGTCGGCGAGCTCGCCGTCTTGGCTGAGGTCGCCGGTCACGAGGACGAAATCGGCGGGAAGGCCGGAGATGATGCCGATGGCCGCGTCGAGAATCTCCGCGGAGGGGCCGGCGAGGCCGGAGGCGTCCTCCTCGCCGGAACCGGCGGGAAAGGCGGCCGGATCGTAGAGGTGGGGATCGCTGAAGACGACGAAGGAGGCCGCGGGATAGGCGGGCGGGGCGCCGTCGCGGAAGCGCGAGCCGGGGACGAGCCTCCCCGAGCTGGCGCAGGAGGCGAGGAGGAGGGCCGTCGCGGCGAGGAGTATCCGCGGGCCCGCCCGGACCTTCACTCCGCCGCCCTCGCGGCCAGGCGAAGTTCCGCCGCGCGGGCGTGGCCCTCGAGTCCCTCGATGCGGGCGAGCCCGGCCGCGTCGAGGGCGAGGGCCTCGCCGCCGCCGCTTCCGTCCATCTCGATCCAGGTGCGCGCCCGCAGGAAGGCGAGTACCGAGAGTCCCGCAGCGAACCTCGCGGCTCCGCCGGTCGGCAGGCAGTGGTTGGGGCCGGCCCCGTAGTCGCCGAATACTTCGGCCGAGCCCGGGCCCAGGAAGACGCCGCCGGCGTTGGCTATGGAGGCGGCCCAGGCCCCGGGCCCCTCGACGAGGAGCTCGAGGTGCTCGGGGGCGAAGCGCTCCGCGGCAGCCTTCGCCTCCGCCTCGTCCCGGGCCATCAACATCCAGCCATTGGCCAAAGCGGCGGCGGCGACTGACCCGTTGGGTTCGGGCAGCTCCGCGAGGCGGCGGCCTAGCGCCTCGTCGAGGGCGTCGGCGAAATCCAGGGCGAAGCGTCCCGCCCCGCCGCCCTCCACGACGACAATGGCCGGGACGGCCGCGACGTCGTGCTCCGCCTGGGCCAGGAGGTCGGCGGCCGCGACCTCCGGGTTCGCTCCGTAGCCGGCGATCACGAGGAGCTCCGAGGGGCCGGCCGGCGCCTCGGTGCCGACCACGCCGACGAGGAGCCGCTTGGCGGCGGCGGCGTAGCGCCCTCCCGGCCCCACGACGACGTCGCAGGGAGG
>JANXYQ010000042.1 GCA_025355995.1 Spirochaetaceae bacterium
TTACGAACCTTGGTTTTCTCTTCTCTCAACCTAAGGCGAAGGCCGGCAAATAAGCGGCTCGATTCATACCAGGTGTGGGAAAGGACTTAAGCCAAACACGTTTCTCTGTCGGATCGAGATTCAATAAACTCAGGAAAGCACGCTTCTTAAACATCATCCGCCGCATATCATTAATCAGCTTGCTAGATATACCCGCTTTCTCGGCATGTGTCTTATTTTCTTTTACCGACGCTTTGATGAGAAAGCGTTTCGAATAATTATGCCACCCGAGATAGCAGGCCATTCTCGACATTCCGTTTGCGACGTTGCGGCCAAAGCTGGTCGATTCCCTGCGATGAGCTGCCTGATCTTTTCGAATCTCTCGATCGAGATAGTTCGATGCGAAAAGGGGATTTAAGAAGGTTCTCGGAAGGCGAGAACTGACAGTGCGATGAACCGTGCGGTGGTCAGCGTCTTGATTTCGGAACAAACGATGGGCTTTGAAGGCCCGAACGTATTCGCGTTTTTCGTCGGTGATCACAACCAAGGGCTGGCGTATTTGATGCGTTCGATCTCTTTCGAGCTCGTCTAGGAGTTCGGAGAACGAACGCTCGAGCGCTCTTTGCTCGAAGGTGAGGCCGCGATAGAGCTTTTCTCGTATTTTTTTCTGACTGGAACGCATCGATCCGGACCTACGAAGAGTGGCGTGGGTGAAGGAAAGCGCATAGCGTGAATCGGCGGTAATCGCGATAGTAATATTGTTGGGAAAATACTGAGAGCGATCGAAACTGACCAGGCCATCGATACAGACGTCTTCGTGGAGCGAGGCACAAGGACGAAGCTGTGCATGAATGGAAATAGCCTGCCGAGCAAGACGGTCAGTACGATTGACCACAGTACCGCATGAGCATTTTAAGGTCCGTGAAAGGGAACGGATGCTCATCGATGAGGCGATCAGACCTTCTAGGACATGAAAATCTACCTTTCGTTTCGCGTAATAATTCGTTGAGAAAGTCTGGCTTGAAAAAGTTCGCTGACAGGAGCGACATCGAAACCGTGGAATAGGTCCGAAGCATTTAGTGTCATAGAATCCGCTGCGGATCCACCAACGTGCGACTGGAGCTCGAGTATGATAGGTACATGTAGAATAAGGACAGAAAGGGGGAGCTCTCATAGGTATTCCTCCTCTAGGAATACCCTGATTACGTTCGCGATTATTCTACTTGCTTCAGAGAACCAAGGTTCATATCACTACTGACCAGCCGAAACGCATGAGATCGACCTTGCCACCAGGCGTGACTTCGACCCCCTCCTCTTCGAGAAGCGCCTTCTGAAGCTCGAGTCCGCCGCCAGGGGGAAGGGCGATGCTGCCGTCCTTACGTAGGAGGCGGTGCCAGGGGAGGGCGTTCTTCTCTGAGCTAGAATGGAGTACGCGTACGACCTGCCGCGCGCCGTTGGGGAGTCCCGCGATGGCGGCCACAGCTCCGTAACTCGTTACCTTTCCTCGCGGTATCGCGAGCAGGACTTCCAGTATCCTAACCGTCGTCTCAGAGGGCATCCGACTAGTATATCGCGACGCTCCCATCATGCTAGTGTCTTTACAAAAGCCGCGATTTTGTAAATATTGATAGGTCCAAGGAGGTCTAGCATGAACACCTGCTTCCTATTCCCAGGCCAGGGAGCCCAGTATCCGGGGATGGCCCGGGATTTCTACGAGACGAGCAAGGCTGTCCGCGATATTTTCGCCCTAGCCTCCGAGGCTTCGCGCATTGACCTAAAGAAGCTTCTCTTCGAAGGCAGCGAGGAGGAGCTCAAGCAGACGCGCAATACGCAGATCGCCGTCGCGCTGGCCGGCGTCGCCTCGGCGACCTGCGCCCGAGAGCACGGAGTCCAGCCAGACGGCTGCGCGGGCTTTTCCGTGGGCGAGTGGCCCGCCCTGGCCGAAGCCGGGGTCGTATCCTACGAGGATATGTTCCGGCTCGTTGCGGAGCGCGGGCGGCTTATGGACGAGGCGGGCGCTCGCTCAGGCGGCTCGACGATGAGCGCGGTGCTGAGCCTGTCGCCTGAGGCCATCGAGGAGGCCATAAAGAAGGCCGGACTGGCTAATGTCTGGGTAGCGAACTACAACAGCCCGACCCAGTCGGTGATCTCCGGCACCGAAGCCGATGTCGCGGCTGCGGAGATCGCGGTTAAGGCGGCGGGTGCCAAGCGCGCCATCAGGCTCAAGGTTTCCGGGGCCTTCCATTCGCCCATCATGGCATACGCCCGCGACGGTTTCGCGGAGGCTGTCGCGGGCGCGAGCTTCCACGATCCCAAGATACTCCTGTTCTCCAACGTCACGGGCAAGCGGATCGCCACCGGAGCGGAGGCGAAGGAGCTCGCGGTTTCCCAGATCGTCAGCCCGGTGCGGTGGATAGACGAGGAGAAGGCGATCCTCGCCGAGAAGCCCCTGTTCTGCGCCGAGACGGGGCCGGGCACGGTGCTCGGGGGCCTGTGGAAGCCCGTGGGCGGCGAGATTCCCTGTTATCCCTTCGGTACGCTCGACCAAATATCCTCGGTCTCTTTATAAAGGACGCGAACATGGAGAAATTACTCTTAGGCAAGGTTTGCATCGTGACCGGTGGCTCCAAGGGCATCGGCCGGTCTATCGTGGACCTCTTCGCGCGCGAGGGCGCCCGGGTCTTCTATTTCTCGCGAAGCGAGGCCGAGGGCGACGCAGCCCTGGGCTCGGTCAAGTGGCTCGCCTGCGACGTCGGCGACGAGGCGGCGGTGAACGCGGCCGTCGAGTCTGTGATCGCCGAGGCGGGCGCCGTCGACGCGCTCGTGAACAACGCCGGCGTCACCCGGGACGGCCTCGTGTTCCGCATGAGCCTGGATGACTGGGAGACCGTGGTCCGCACCAACCTCACGAGCGCCTTCCTGGTCTCCCGCGCCGTCGCCCGGCACATGATCAAGCGCCGCTCGGGCAGCATCGTCAACGTGTCCAGCGTCGTCGGGATTATCGGGAACGGCGGCCAGACCAATTATTCGGCCTCCAAGGCCGGGCTCATCGGGTTCACGAAGAGCCTCGCGCGCGAGGTGGGATCGAGGGGCGTCCGGGTCAACGCCCTCGCGCCAGGCTTCATCGACACGTCCATGACGGAGAAGATCCCGGCCGAGGCCAAGGAGAAGCTCAAGGCCGGCATACCGCTCGGGCGCACCGGCACGGGCGAGGACGTCGCGGCGGCCGCCCTTTTCCTCTGCTCCGAGCTCTCGGCTTACATAACCGGCGAGGTCCTCAAGGTCGATGGCGGAATGGGCATGTAGGCATTATACTAGCTTGAGTGCGATCTAGCGTGTTAGCGGTCAAGCCGGGCAGTCCCATGGCCCTGGGGGCCCGCATCGAGGCCGACGGAGTCAACTTCGCGATCTTCTCCCGCGACGCGGAGTCCATGACCCTCTGCATCTTCGAGGCCTCGAGCGATGGCGAGCCTTCGTTCGAGTACAGGCTCGATCCCCGGCTCAACCGCACCGGCGATATCTGGCACGTCCTCGTGGCGGGCATCGGAGCCGGCGTCCTCTACCTCTGGCGCGCGGATGGCCCCTACATACCCGCCAAAGGGCACCGCTTCAACCGCCACAAGGCCCTTCTCGACCCCTATGCCAAGGCGATCACCGGGGACTTCATCTGGGACCTCGCCGAGACCAAGGCCTACGATTCGGCCTCGCCCGAGCTCGACCTCTCCTTCTCGACGAAGGACGATGCGGCCTTCATGCCCAAGTGCGTGGTCGTCTCGGACGACTTCGACTGGCGGGGCGACCGGCCCCTCAACTACCCTCTGCGCCACTGCGTCATCTACGAGACCCACGTCCGGGGCCTGACCATGCACCCGAGCTCGGGGGTC
>JANXYQ010000054.1 GCA_025355995.1 Spirochaetaceae bacterium
GGGACTGCCCATCCGCGTGCCCGCCAATTATTTCCCCGGGGACGACCCGCGGCTGCCGCCCCTCATGACCTGGCGGTCCCACGCCCACCTGCTGTACGCGAACTGGCTCAACTACTACGTGTACCAGGCGACGCCCTACGATCTGGAGAAGCTGCCGATAACCGACGCGCCGTTCCCGGGATAGGCGCCGCTCAGGCCTTCTCGACGCGGTTGCGGCCGGCTTCCTTGGCCTTGTACAGGGCCCGGTCGGCGGCCGCGACGAGCTCCTCGGGTGTGGCAGCGTGCTCGGGCGCCGCGGCCGCGCCGATGCTCACCGTGATCACCGGATAGGCGGGAGGCGCATCGGGGCCGGCGCGGTACTCGACGCGCAGGGCCTCCGCCGCCGCGCGCATGGCCTCACCGAGCTCGACGGCCCGGTCTATGCCGTCGTTCGGGATGAAGACCGCGAACTCGTCGCCGGAGAGGCGGGAGGCGACCTCGCCCTCGCGGACCGCGGGGGCGAAGGCGGCGGCGGCGGCGGCGATGGCCCGGTCGCCCCCCTGGGCGCCGTGCGCGGCGTTGATGTCCCGGAAGCGGTCGATGTCGAGCATGAGGAGGGCGCAGCGCCTCGAGGAGCCGGCGCCGCGGGCGAAGCGCGTGGCCATGGTCTCCTCGAGGAAGCGGCGGTTGAAGAGCCCCGAGAGCTCGTCGGTTACGGCGCGCCTCCGCGCGGCCTCTCCCCACCGCACGAGGCCGCCGAGGAAGCCGGAGGCCTCGTCGAGCCAGGCGGTCATGACGCGCGCCATCGATGACAGGAGCTTGACGCCGATGATCGGATGCTCCCAAACGAGGCGGTAGAAGTCGATCCCGTCGAGAACGAGGAGCTCCGTGTCCTCCTTGGCGTAGCAGGTGGCCGACCTCGGCTCGTCCTCGATTATCGCCATCTCGCCGAAGAGCAGGCCCGGCGCGAATTCGTAGACCTCGCGGCGGGTCCCGTCGGGCTGGGTGACGTAGGAGCCGACGCGGCCTGAGCGGACGATGAAGATCTCCTTGCCGGACTCGCCCTCGCGGAACACGACGCTGCCCCTCGGGAAGCGCCGCGGCTCCAGGAAGGCGGAGACGGCGTTGACCTCGAGGCCGCTCATGTCCCTGAAGAGCGACAGGCCCCCGATGAAATCCGGTATGCGCTCGCCGCCCATGCTAGGCCCTCCTCGCGCGGGGCTTGAGGCGGTAGAGGCGGTCCCCTCCGTCGCGCCAGGCCTTGGTCAGGACGCCGTACGCGTCCTCGACGAGGCGCCTCCAGTCCTCGCCGTCCTCGGGCCAGATCGCCAGCGAGAGGCTGGATGTGAAGGAGAAGCCCGTGCCCCGGGCCGAGCTCACGTCCATCGCCGCGATGGCCGAGGAGAGGCGGCGGGCGATGGCGGTGGCGTCGTCGGGGCCGCACTTGGGCACGACCACCGCGGTCTCGTTGCTGCGCAGGCGGAGCGCCCAGCCTCGGCCCAGGCGCTCGGTCTCGCCGACGAGGATCCCCGAGAGCAGGGCCATCGCCTCGTCGCCGGCCGAATGCCCGTGCGCGTCGTTGAGCTCCTTGAAGCGGTCGGGCTTCACCATGACGATAGCGGTCGATCTCTCGATGTTGCGGTGGAGCTCCTCGTCGAGGAAGGCGCGGGACCAGAGGCCCGTCGAGGAATCGGTGTAGATCTGCCTGCGCAGCTCGCGTACCCAGGGGGAGTTCTCGGAGATGAGGCGCTGTGTGGAGCGCAGGCGCGAGGAGATCATGGAGAGGGAGCGCAGGAGTATCCGCGCCGAGGCGTCGGGCTTCTCCTTGGCGAGGTCCTGCATGCACATCCCGCCGCGGGGGAAGGCGACGAGCTCGGCCTTGGCTCCGGCCCGGGCGGTCGCGTCGAGGGCCGACCCGATCGCGAAGTCGAAGTCGCCGATCACGTCGCCGGCGACGTATCGCGCCATCTCGCGCTCCGTCCCGCCCTCCTCGGCCCTGTAGATGCCGATCTCGCCCGAGCGGACGATGAAGAAGCGCCTGGCCTTCTCGCCCTTCGCGAACAGGACCTGACCCGCGTCCAGATCCACGAGGTCTATCCGCTCAGCGACGTAGGAGAGGTCGTCGTCCAGGAGGTTGGAGAATAGCTCGGCCTTCTTGAGGAGGGCCATGAGCTCGGCGCGATCGATTGAGGCGGGCATCATGAATCCCCGATCACTATAGGCGCGCGCCGCCCGGGCGGTCAAGCTCCGAGGTCAGAAGCAGTCGATGGTCGCGAGGCCGTGCTCCTCCACTATCTTCGTGCTGTGCTCGATGTCCTCGACCTTGAATATCACCACCGCGGTCGAGCAATCCTTCTCGAGGGAGGCGTAGAGGTACTCGATGTTGACGCCCGTCTCCTTGAAGATCTCCATGACCTTCGCGAGGCTGCCCGGCTGGTCGGGGATCTCGATGGCCAGTACGTCGGTCATCCTCGTCGTGAAGCCGCCCTTGGTCAGGGCCTCGGCCGCCTCGGCCGGCTTGTCGACGATGAGGCGGAGAATGCCGAAGTCCGCGGTATCCGCGATGGAGATGGCTCGGATGTTCACGCCCGCGCTCGCGATCAGCCTAGTGACGTCGGCGAGGCGCCCCGTCTTGTTCTCGAGGAATACCGATATCTGCTGGATCTTCATCGCTTGCCTCCTGTTCGCTAGTGGCTAGATCTTCCGGCGATCGACGACGCGCTTCGCCTTGCCGACGCTCCGCTCGATGGTCTTGGGCTCGACGAGCTTGATCTTGAGCTGTATCCCGAGCTTCGATTTCATCACGGACTCGATCTTGTCCCGGAGCGTCTCGAGGGACCTCGTCTCGTCCGTGAAGAGCTCCTTCTTCACCTCGACCTGGAGCTCCACCTCGTCGAGGTGCGCGGGACCGCGGTCGAGGACGATGAGGTAGTTCGGGTCGGTCCCCTCGATCTCGATGAGGGCGTGCTCGATCTGGGAAGGGAAGACGTTCACGCCCCTGATGATGAGCATGTCGTCGGTGCGGCCGAAGAGGCGGTGGATCTTGGCCGTGGTCCTGCCGCAGGCGCAGGCGCCGTGGGAGATTATGGTGACGTCGCGGGTGCGGTAGCGCAGGAGGGGCGTTCCCTCCTTCACGAGGGTGGTGAATACGAGCTCGCCCTTCTCGCCGTCGGGAAGCGGACGGCCCGACTCGGGATCGATGATCTCGGGGTAGAAGAGGTCCTCGTTGACGTGCATGCCGTCCTTGCACTCGCACTCGAAGGCGACGCCGGGGCCGGTGATCTCCGTGAGGCCGTAGATGTCGAAGGCGTCGATCCCGAGCTCGGCCTCGATCTGCTTGCGCATGTTCTCGCTCCAGGGCTCGGCCCCGAAGCAGCCCGAGCGGAGCCTCATCGACCTCACGTCGAAGCCCGCTTCCCTGGCCTCCTCGGCCATGAAGAGGGCGTAGGAGGGCGTAGAGCAGAGGATGGTGCTGCCGAAGTCGCGCATGACCATCAGTTGCTTGGCCGTGTTGCCGGAGGACATGGGGATGATGTTGGCGCCGATGCGCTTGGCCCCGTAATGGACGCCGAGGCCCCCGGTGAAGAGGCCATAGCCGTAGCAGTTCTGCACCGTGTCGTGCCTCGTCGCGCCAGCTCCGCTCAGGGTCCTGGCCATGCCTTCCTCCCAGCACTCGACGTCGTAGCGAGTGTAGGCGTCGACGACGGGAACGCCCGTCGTGCCCGAGGACATGTGGACTTCCTCGATCTCGCTCTGGGTACAGGCGAGGAGCCCGTAGGGATAGGTATCCCTGAGGTCGTCCTTGACGGTGAAGGGGAATTTCGCTATGTCCGCGAGCGAGCCGAGGTCGCGGGGGCCGACTCCCGCGGCATCGAGCTTCCGGCGGTAGAAGTCGACCCGGGAGTAGAGCGTCTCGACGAGGTTCTTGAGCCTCGCGAGCTGGAGAAGCTGCCTGTCCACGGCATTCTGGCACTCGAACTGCGGATTCCAAATCATCGCCCGGACCCTCCCTAGCTAGATTCTCGTTCTCTCGTCGACGACCCGCTTCGCCTTGCCCTCCGAGACCGGGAGCATGCCCGGCTCGTGGAGCTCCACGCGCGGATTGATGGAAATCGACGCCTGGAGGCGGTCGCGGATCCTGTCGCGGAGCGCGTTGAGCGGCCTCGAGTCGTCGGCGAAGGCGAGCGGCCCTATCTCTACCTTGACGGTGAGCCTGTCCAGTGCGCCGTCCTTCTCGACGAGGATGAGGTAGTTGTTCCCGACCTCGGGCATCGCCATGATCACTTCCTCGATCTGCGAGGGGAAGACGTTGATGCCGTTGATGATCAGCATGTCGTCGGTCCTGCCCATGATCCGCGCGATCCTCCGGTGCGTCCGGCCGCAGGGGCACTCGCCGGGGTAGACGGAGCTCAGGTCCCGCGTGCGGTAGCGTAGGATCGGCATGGCCTCCCTGCAGAGGATGGTGAGGACGATTTCGCCCATCGCGCCGTCCTTGACCCCCTCGAGGCTGTCGCGGTCCACTATCTCGAGTATGTAGCCGTCCTCCCAGAGGTGCATGCCGTCGCGGCGCTCGCATTCGAAGGCGACCCCGGGGCCGTTCATCTCGGAGAGGCCATAGGAGTTGAAGACCTCGATGCCGTAGAGCGCCTCGATCTTCCTCCGGGTATCCTCCGAGTAGGGCTCGGCGCCGCAGAAGGCCCGCTTGAGCTCGAGGTCGCGTGGGTCGATGCCCTCCTCGGCGAGCTTGGAATGCAGGTGCAGGAGGTAGCTCGGCGTCGCGTGGACGGTCGTGGTGCCGAAGTCCTTCATGAGCTTGAGCTGCCTCGAGGCGTTGCCCGGGCCGACGGGTATGACCATCATGCCGACCTTCTCGGCGCCGTAGTGCATGCCCAGGCCGCCGGTGAAAAGCCCGTAGGTCATCATGTTCTGGAAAACGTCGTTCGAGTCCGCCCCGGTCGCGTTCAGGGAGCGGGCCAGGAAGCCCGTCCAGCGGGCCACGTCCCCGGCGGTCAGGTAGATCACCGTAGGTATGCCCGTGGTGCCGGAGGACGCGTGCATGCGGACCACGTCGCGCCTGTCCGCCGCGAGCATGCCGTAGGGGAAGGCCCGGCGCAGGTCGTCCTTCGTCGTGAAGGGAATCCGCGCGAGGTCGGCGAGGCTGCGGACGTCGCCGGGCGACGAAATGCCGATGCCCTCGAGGCGCGGCTTGTAGAATGAGGTCTTGAGCGCCTGGCCGACCGCCTCGCGCAACCGCTCGAGCTGAAGGGCCTCGAGCTCGGGCCTGGCCATTGTCTCCGCGGCTTCGTCCCAGAACCTCTTCGCCATGGCGTTACTCCGCTCCCGCGGCGCGGCCCGCGGCCGCCGAGGCCCGGCCTGCGGCGAAGGCTCTCAGGTTCACCTCGACGACCGAGGCTTCCTTCGCGCCGAACAGCTCGGCGATGCTCCTCTCCATGCGGTCGGGGGCGATGGGGATGAAGGCGCTCGCCGCGCCTACGATCACCATGTTCACCGCCCTGATCGAGCCCGCCTTCCTCGCGAGCTCCGCCGCCGCGACGACGCGGCTCCGCGCGAGGCCTTCGATCGCCTTGATGATCGGTCCCAAGTCGGGGTAGTCCGCTATGTTCACGAAGGGCTCGGCCGCCGTCACGATGACGCCGTCCGGCTTGAGGAAGGAGACGTAGCGAAGGCTCTCCACCGGTTCCATGGAGAGGATGAGGTCCGCGCCGCCCGAGGGTATCAGGTCCCCGCGGATCGGGGCGTCCGAGATGCGCAGGTGGGCCGAGACGGCGCCTCCCCGCTGCGCCATGCCGTGGACCTCCGACTGACGCACGGCGAGCCCCTCCGCCATGGCGGCCCGCGCGATGATCGCCGCGATCGAGAGCACGCCTTGCCCACCCACGCCGGCGAGGACTATGTCATGCGTCATTCGCAGGCCTCCTTGGCGGCCTCGACGGCGGCCGATCCCTTCTTCTTCTTCGCCTTGATCGCCTCGAGGCACTCGCGCCTCGCTATCACGACCGAGACGCCGCGATGCGCGATCTCGCGCTTGAAGACGGCGACGTTGGCGTCGGTCGCCGCCCGCGTCGCGTCTATCGTCAGTACGTGGGCGACGTCCACGCCGACGCCCCGCGCGATCTCCTCGAGCCTGCCCGAAGGGAGGAGGGCGGGCTGGCCCCCGGTCATCGCGGTTATCGAGTTATCCAGGATCACGATGGTGATCGGCGCGCCGCGCGACACCGCGTCGACGAGGGGCGTCAGGCCGGAATGCAGGAAGGTGGAGTCGCCGATGAATGCGACCACGTTCTCGTAGCCGGCCTCGGCCGCGCCGACCGCCATGCTGATGGAGGCGCCCATGCAGACGAGGGCCTCGGGGACGTTGAAGGGGGGCAGGGCGCCGAGGGCGTAGCAGCCGATGTCCGCGGTGATGAGAGTGGACGGAAGGCCCTCGACGGCCTTCGCGACAGCGGCGTAGCTGTCCGCGTGGGGGCAACCCTGGCAGAGCTGGGGCGGGCGGGAAGGCAGCGGGGGAACCTCGATCCTGGCGCTCGGCCGCGGCACCAGGCCCAGGGCGGCGCGCACGTTGTCGGGGTTGAGCTCGCCGGTGCGCGGCAGCTTCCCGTCGAGCTTGCCGTTGACCTCGACGCCGGAGGGGAGGATCCCGCGCAGGGCCTTCTCGATGAAGGGCGCGCCCTCCTCGATCACGAGTATGCGCTTGTTGGCGGCCGCGAGCCGGCGGATCTTCTCGATCGGAAGCGGATAGGTGGCGATGTGGAGCCGGGAGGGGGGCCCGCTCACGCCGAGGTCGCCAAGGTTTTCCTCGAAATAGTTGCGGCCCAGGCCTCCCGTAATCACGGCGAAATCGGCCGCGCGCGACGAGGCTTCGGCGACATTCCATGGCGACGCGGCCGACCAGGCCTGCAGCTCGGCCTGGATGGCGCAGAGGCGATCGTAGCGCCTGCGGGCGTTGCCGGGCAGGAGGGTCCAGGCGGCCTTGTCGGTCGACTTGCCCAGCGGGTTGCCGGCGCGCGCGCCGCGGACGCCCACGCCCGCCCTCGAGTGGGCGAGGCGGGTTGTGATCCGGATCATCACGGGCACCTGGAAGCGCTCGGAGAGGTCGAAGGCCTCGCGGGTCATCTCGTAGGCTTCCCGCTGGTTCGCGGGCTCGAGGCAGGGGATCATCGCGAACTCGGCGTAGAAGCGCGAGTCCTGCTCGTCCTGCGAGCTGTGCATGCCGGGGTCGTCGGCGACGGCGAGGACGAGCCCTCCCTTGATCGCGACGAGGGCGGAGTTCACGAAGGGATCTGCGGCCACGTTGAGACCGACGTGCTTCATCGTGACGAGGGCGCGTAGGCCGGCGAAGGAGGCGCCGAGGGCCTCCTCGTAGGCGGTCTTCTCGTTCGCGCACCAGGAGGCCCGGGGCCCCGAGCCCTTCTCGTAGAGCCCTATCAGGTACTCGAGTATCTCCGTCGAGGGGGTGCCCGGATAGCCGTAGGCGGCGCCCAGGCCCGAGTGGAGGGCTCCCAGAGCTATAGCCTCGTCCCCCAGGAGGACGACATCATTGATTCCCATCGTATGACCTCACTGTCGCGCAAGGATAGTCGAAAGGCTCCTTCCCGTGAAGGCCCTCATTTCGGGCGGCGGTCGATCACCCGCCTCAGCTTGGCCCCCTCGGATCTCTCTATCGTCTTGCGCTCGACGAAGCTGACCCGGGTCCTGATCCCGAGGGTCTCGTCGATGCGCGCCTGCAGGAGGGCTCTCAGGTTGGCCACCTTCGCGGCCTCGTCGAGGAAGGGGAAGGAGTCGCTCACCTCGGCCTGGACCTCGACGCTGTCGATCCCGTCCTCTCTGTCGACCACGATCCGGTAGTGGGGCTCGATGCCCTCGACCTTGAGCAGGGCGTCCTCGATCTGGGAGGGGAAGATATTCACGCCGTCGACGATGATCATGTCGTCGATCCTGCCGGAGACCCTGCGCATGCGGGCCAGCTTCCTGCCGCAGGGGCACTCGCCCTCGATCATCGCCGAGATGTCCCCCGTCCTGTAGCGGATGAGGGGGAAGCCCTGCTTCGTGATGGTCGTGAAGACGAGCTCGCCCTCCTCGCCCAGGGGCAGAGGTTTCAGGCTCGTCCGGTCGATCACCTCCACGATGAAGTGGTCCTCGCTGACGTGGAGGCCGTTCCGTTCGGCGCATTCGTAGGCGACCCCGGGGCCGATGATCTCGGTGAGTCCGTAGTTGTCGTAGGCTTTCAGGCCGAGGGCTCCCTCGATCTGGGCGCGCAGCGCCTCGCTCCAGCTCTCGGCGCCGAAGAGGCCCGCGCGCAGGCGCAGCTCTTCGGGGCGGACGTCCCGCTCGCGCAGGTAGCTCGCGATGTGGAGGGCGTAGCTCGGGGTGGCGACCAGGGCGGTGGTCTTGTAGTCGCGCATGACGATGACCTGCCTGCCCATGCCCTCGCCCGAGGAAGGGACGACCGAGGCTCCGATCTTCTCGGCCCCGTAATGGAAGCCCAGGCCGGCGGAGGAGAGGTTGTAGTTGAAGGCGATCTGGACGAGGTCGTGCTCGCTGAGGTCGGCGGCGC
>JANXYQ010000075.1 GCA_025355995.1 Spirochaetaceae bacterium
TCGAGGGCCCAGGCTCGCGCGCGGTCTTCCAGGCGGCCGCCGTCCGCGGTTTCGTCGACAACTTCAACGCCTTCTCGGAATTCAATCACCGCGGCGAACGATGGCGCCTCGAATTCGGCGACCGGAACGCGGTGAAGTGGAGCTACGCCCTGAGGCGCCCGACCCGGCCTGGGGAGGCGGCATGAGGGCCGGCGAAGGCCCGGGGCTCTCCGAGCTCCTGCAGGCGGTGTTCCCGGACCTGGCGGGAAACGCCCGACCCGAGACCGTGCGCGACCTGATGGTGGCCGCGGGCTCGATCTATTACGCGTTCAACTCGCCGGAGCGCAGGAAGATCGAAGCGAGCGTCAGCGACCTCCTCGGCCCGGGCGAGCGCGCGGAGGCGACCACGAGGAAGGTCTTCGCCCATATCCTTGAGCACTACTTCGAGAAGCTGCTGGTCGCGAACAGGTCGCGAGGCTTCATCGACTCCTTCGTGGAGAAAAGGGTGGCCACGCTGGGTCTCGAAAGCCTGGACGCGGCCCTGGCCAGAGGCAGGGGCGCGATCGCGGTCACCGCTCACTGGGGCGCGGTGGAGCTCATTCCCTCCGTCCTACTCCAGCGCGGCTATCCCGTCTCGATCGTGCTCGAGGCGAGGACAGTACGGCTGCGCAAGTCCCTGGAGCGGCTCGCGGCCGGCTCCGGAGTAGAACTCATCATAGCCTCGCGCGGCGACAGGGTCCTCGAGCGGATATTCGAGGCGCTGAGGATCGGGAGGGTGCTCGTGACCCAGGTCGACGAGGTCGATGCCTGGAGACGGCGCATGTCGAGGACGATCAGGCTTTTCGGGAAGTCCCTCTACTTCGACCACAGCCTCGACTTCATCGCGAAGCGTTCCGGAGCCGCCTCCGTCGGCATATTCTGCCGGCGCTCGCGGGGGCTCCGCTACGAGCTTAGCTGCGAGGAGATCGCGCTCGACCCCGCGGCGGAGGACGTGGCCGTGAAGGCGATGAGGCTCTGGGAGCGCCGCACGATCGAGGAGCCGGAGCAGTGGTATCAATGGAAGAAGTGGGGCGACATGAAGGTCGAGGCGTAGGCCTAGGGCGACATGACCGGAAGGGCGGCGCCTTAAGGCGCCGCCCAGTTTTTTTAAATATTTAGCTTGATTTAGAAGTTAGCCTTGACGAGGACGGGAAACTGGAGGTTGGCCTTGTCGCTGTAGTTCACGCCGGCCATGAGCTCGCCCTTGCCGATCGGGAACACCAGGTCGGCGCCCAGCATCGTCGTGCCGCTCGCGTAGGACGAAAAGACATTGTTCTTGGCCCCATCGTCGAAGGCGCCGTAGGCGCGCAGCTTGATCTGGGGGATCACGAGATAGGAGACTTCGCCTTCGACATAGGTCGTCGCCTTGGCGCCGCTATTGGCGGTGAAGCTGAGATCGGCCGAAACGTCGGCCCAGAAGGGGCCGTTGCCGTATTCGACTATCGCGACGGCGCCGTAGTTGGCGTTGTACATGCGGACGGCGGCGGTAGCGCTCAGGCCCTTGAGGCCGACGTACTGGAAGCCGGCGCTGACGAAGGACTTGGCGAGATCGTCGCTCGCGGAGGCCTCTGTCGAGCTGTAGAGGCCGAACTGGGAATTGACGATGACCTTCCCGAAGCCGGGCATGAGGTAATAGGCATCGAAGCCGGCGTGGTTGAGGGTCGGCTTGGTGCCGTCCTCGACGAAGACGCCGGCGACGCTGAGGCCTTCGACGGGCCAGGCCTGGACGAGGAGCCCCGTCTTGCTGTTCAAGAAGGAATAGCCCTTGTTGACGTACAGCTGATCGGTCGCGACCTTGCCGAGATAGATGTTGCCGGTGTTCTCGACGACCTGGTAATCGGCCACGCTTAGGAGGCCGCCCGTAACCTTGATCATGCCGTCGAGGAGCTTGGCGTAACCCATCGCGTAGGAGATCGCCGGCGGGATCACGGCGGCGGTCACCGGGGCCTTGGCGTTGGCGGCGGCGGTGGTGTCGACAGTGCCCGAGACGCCATTGAGGAAGAGGTTGGCGATACCGGATGTCGTGCCGCTAGCGTCCGCCTGGAGCCGGGCCTTGAAGCCGAACATGTCGTCGGGAGCCGCGAAGGAGAGGTTGAGACGGATGCGGTCGTCGAATTTGGATGCGATAGTGCCGTCGGTAGCCACGTTGGTCCGGCCGCCTACCCGGTAGTAGCCGCCAATCGAGAGCTGGGCGAAGGCGGGGACGAGGCCGAGTGCGAGGGCCGCGCCGACGATGAGCGCGCGAGAGAGTGAATGCTTCATTGGATCCTCCTGATCTGTCTTGCGTGCGATTCGAACCACCCGCAGGATGACAGGGATCCATTCGCCTTATATTCGGATGGCGTTAGATTTTCGAATCGAATTAATAAAAAGCCGTTAATCGGATAATTTCCGGGGAAAGCCGGTTGAACCAATACCTAACGGTATCCTTACGAGAATCTGCCGTCGACGGCCCCATCTTTTCGCGGGGAAATACCCGAGGAGCGCGACGACGATGACCGATACCTGGGAGACCGCCCTCAAAGCCTTTCGCTTCGCCTTCCAGCCCATAGCCCGGTCCTCGGACGGACGGGCCTACGGCTACGAAGCCCTGCTGCGCGGATATAAGGAAGCCGGATTCCACGGAATCGCCTCCGTATTCGACTGCGCCTACATCGACGGCGTGCTCCTCGAGCTCGACGAGGGCCTACGCGCGAAAGCCTTCGCGGATTTCGTCGATCGGGCGCCGGAGGGGACCAAGCTCTTCTACAACATCGATAACCGATTTTTCAGGTCGACCGATCGCGCGATGGGCGCCATGGCGAGGCAGGCCGAGCGCCTCGGCCTGCCGGCGTCGCGCATAGTCCTGGAGATCTCCGAGCGCCACGAGCTCGAAGGCGATATCGGGTTCGAGAGGGCGATCTCGCAATGCCGCGCGGCCGGCTTCCGCATCGCGATCGACGATTTCGGCTCGGGCTTCGCGGGATTGAAGCTCCTCCATATATCCGAGCCGGATATCATCAAGATCGATCGCCATTTCATCGCCGGCTCGGGCGATGAGCCGCGCAAGGCAGCCTTCCTGGAGAAGATCGTCGGCATGGCCCACCTGATGGGCGTCCCCGTCGTGGCGGAGGGCGTAGAGATTGAGTCGGAGCTCGGCGTCTGCGTGGAGGCGGGCTGCGACATGATCCAGGGTTTTCTCCTGGCGAGGCCCGAGCGCAGCCAGGACGGCTTCAAGCCGGCCTTCCCGGTGCTCGCCCTCACCAAGGCCGAGGCGCGCCGCGGCCGCGCGAAGGCAGCCTCTATCGCCCAATCCAGGGTGCGCCACGTCGAGCCGGTCCGCGCCTCCTGCGCCTTCATCGAAGTCCTCGACCGATTCCGGAAGGAGCCGGGGCTCGACATCCTGCCGGTCGTCGACGACTCCGACGAGCCGGTCGGCGTCTACCTCGAGCGCGATTTCCGCCAATACGTCTATTCGCCCTTCGGCATCGCCATCCTTGGGCATCTGGGCGCCGGGACCGGCGCCGCCACCTTCCTGCGCAAGGCACCGATCGCGTCGTCGACCTTCGATCTCGCGCGGGTCCTCGAGGTCTTCGGCTCCATGCCCGCCTCGGGCGGCGTCGTCCTGACCCGCGACTCCCGCTACGCGGGCCTCCTGCCCGCGGCGGAGCTGCTGTCTCTCATCGCCGAGAGGGAGCTCTCCGAGGCTCGCGACCAGAATCCCCTCACGCGCCTGCCGGGCAACCTGCGGGTCGCGGAGGTGATCGCCGAGCGCATGGCCGATACGGCGCGGGGCCGAGCCTTCACCTACTTCGATTTCGACGATTTCAAGCCCTTCAACGACCGGTACGGCTTCCGCCTCGGGGACAGGGTCATCCAGCTCTTCGCCGACATCTTGAGGTCCATCTTCACCCGATCGAACGCCTTCGTGGGGCACCTAGGAGGCGATGACTTTTTCGCCTTCTCGTACGCGGACTCGGTCGAGCTGGCTCTCGCTCCCGTGTCCGAGGCCTCGAAGCGATTCCGCCACGAGGCCGCCTCGTTCTATTCGGCGGAGGACAGGAACCGCGGCTGGATACTCGGGCGCGACCGCTCCGGCGAAGAGAGGAAGATGCCCCTCATAGGCGTCAGCGCCGCCGTAGCCTTCATGGACGAAGGCATCCGCCTCGACGCTGAATCCCTCTCCGACGCCCTCGCGCTGCTCAAGAAGGAGGCGAAGCTCGCCCCTTCGCATAGCTCGTCTCGGGTTTTCTCGAAGACGGAGGGCGAAAGCTGCCTGGAGAGGACGGGAGTCGGGGGCTCGGGTCCCGCCTTCGCGGTCTTCGCGCCCGCCCTGCGCGCCTTCTAATGCTGAATTGACCGGGACTTAACCGGGAATTAACGCCGGTCGAGAATCCTATCCCGCAGGATGAAGAAGCGAAAGATGGCGATACTGTCCTCGTCGATGGCCGACATCGCGGCGCATAGCCCCTTCGAGGCCCTCGGGCCCGAGTCGCATTACGTCATCGCCGCGGACCTGCGCATGGGGGACGGCGGCAAGAAGGACGAGCTCGAGGGAGCGAGGAAGGCCGTCTTCTCCGTGCTCGGCCGCTGGTACCTGCCCCGCGGCTACACCCTCGTCCTGAACGGCGACGTCGAGGACCTCCGCGACTTTTGGCTCAAGGATATACTCGCAGCCTGGCCCAAGATGTACGCCCTCTTCGACGCCTTCTCGGAGGGCGGCCGATTGCGCAAGATCGTCGGGGAGCGGGACCTCGCCCTCCTGCGCCTCGGCTCCTACCCCTATGAGCTCTCCCACGGCCTCAGGCTGGACGGGCCCAAGAACTCGATCCTCCTGCTGCACGGCCATCAGGCCTCGCCCCCCTATGCGGGGCGCGACTACCTGTCGGACTACATGCAGCGCTATCTCCACAGGGCGATGAGGCGCGAGCGGCGCCTCCCGGAGGACGACAAGCGAGAGCGCTACAAGACGGAGCAGCGCCTCTACCGCTCGGCCTCCCGTCTCGGGATAGTGGCGATAGAAGGGCATACGAGGCGGCCCCTCTTCGAATCCCTCACGAAGAGGGAAATCGTACGGGCCGAGATCGATAGGCTCCTAGGCGAGGCCCCCGGCCCCAGGCCGCCCAGCCTCTTCTGCCCGGGCCGGATACTGGGCGCCAAGGGACTGCGCCTCCTCGAGATCGAGGGTGACTCCCTCCGCTCGGTGCGCTGGGGCCGGGCGGAGAAGAAGAAGTCCTCGCGCCGGACCGTGGTATCCCCCGGCTTCTCCGACGTCCAGCCGGATTTCCTCGAGGGGACGCCTTACGCGCGCTTCGAGCTGCGCTCCGCGTCGATCTCCGGCCTCCTCGATAGAGTCGATCGATTCGCCAACAAGGGAGACGAATGATGAACTTCTCCGATTTCCTCGGCGGATTCCGGGAATTCCTGGAAGCCAGCCCCGTCCTTCGGATCGAGGACGGCGAGCGTTACGTGTTCATGAGCGACCTGCACATGGGCGACGGCGGGGACAGCGACGACCTCCAGCCCAACCGCGAGCTCGCGTCGACCGTCCTCGCCCGCTGGTACCTCGAGAGGGGTTATACGCTTATCCTCGGCGGCGACATCGAGGACCTGCAAAAATTCAAGGCCGGCCCGATACGGAGAGCCTGGGGCGGGCTCTACGAGATTTTCGACGCCTTCGCCGCACGCGGCGCGCTCTGGAAGCTCGTGGGCAACCATGACCTCGCCCTCCTCCGGGAGAAGGAGCGCCGCTACCCGCTCCATCACGGCCTCGTGCTCGAGCGGAACGGGCGCAGGATATTCTGCTTCCACGGCCACCAGGCGTCCAGACTCTTCGCAAAATACATGTATATCAGCGATTTTGTCGTGCGCTATCTCTCGAAGCCCATGAAATACAAGAACGCGAGCATCTCGAGCGACTCGCGGCAGCGCTTCAAAGCAGAGCGCCGCATCTACCGGGCGTCCAAGAGGCTCGCCCTCGTCTCGATCTGCGGTCACACGCACAGGCCCCTCTTCGAGTCCCTCTCGAAGTATGACAGCCTGCGCTGGTCAATAGAGGAGCTCCTGCGCGAGTACCCTGGCGCCTCCCCGGACCGCAAGGCGAGGATAGCGCAGCTCGTGGACCTGTACAGCAAGGAGTGCTCGCGCCTCGGAAAGGCGGAGCTCCGCTGGGGGCTCTCGAAGAGCCTGTACGAGGAGAAGTCCCTCCTCATACCCTGCGTCTTCAACTCCGGCTGCGCGACGGGGAAGCACGGCATGACCGCCATCGAGATCGAGGGAGGCCGAATCGGCCTCGTTCACTGGGCGAGGGAAGGCAGCGCCAGGCCCTACCTCCTCGAGGAGGCCCTGATGAAGGACTCGATAGACGGGACCGCCTTCTCGCGGTATCTGCTCAAGCAGGCCGACCTGGATTACGTGTTCGCGCGCATCGATCTGCTGGGGAAGGAGTGAAGGCCATGCCCCCACACGCGAACTCCCTGCTCGGGCTGCTCCCTCCCTTCATCGCCGACTACCCCTTGCCCTGCGCCTTCTTGTTCCTCATGGTCTTCGGCTTCACCACCCCGATCTGCGAGGAAATCGCGCTGGCCCTCGTGGGCGCCACGATGAGCGCCACCGGGACGAGCCTGCCCCTGGCCATCGCCCTCGCCCTCGTCGCCCTCCTCATCCAGGACTCGGCGGGCTTCCATCTCGCCCGGGCCTTCGGCTCCAAAATCATCAGGCACAGGCTACTGGCCCGGATCTTCAAGCCGAGGGGCATCGAGGCGGCGGAGCGCTATATCTCGCGCCGCGGTCCCATCGTCGTCTTCGCGTCCCGCTTCGTCGTCGGGATGCGGTCGGGCGCCATCTACGGATCGGGGCTCCTCGGCATGAGCTGGAAGCGCTTCATCCTATTCGACTCCCTCGCGGCAGTCATCATGGTCCCCGCCTGGCTCTTCGCCGGCTATTCGCTCGGCGCTAGCTTCGACTCCGCGGCGGGCCGATTGGGAGCCCTGCTCGGCGTCGTCGGCCCGGCGGCCGCCGTCGTCGGATCCATCCTCGTCTTTCTCGGAGTCAGGGCCGATCGGTCCAGGCTCGAGGCCGAGCTTATCCCGACCCCGATGTGAACCAGCGCACGACTCCCACCTTGTTCCTGGCCCCGTTGAAGATCATGCCGCCGTTCCAGTACTCGAGGGCGGCGATGAGGCTGTTGCCGCCGTCGGTCTCGTCGCTCCCGGGCCCGCGGTAGCTCGCGAGGGCCAGGAATGCGTCGAAGTCCTCCTCGAACAGGGCCGTCTGCCTTTTCCTGAAGAAGTCGTTCCACTCGTCCAGCAGGACGAAGCCCTCGCCCTCGTCCTCCACGATGAACCGCGCGCGCTTGCGCAGGTCGTACCAGACCCGCAGGCGCTTGGCGGGGTCGTTGCGGTTGCCGTGCTTGATCCCGTTCTTGATGATCTCGGAGAGCTGCTGCTCGAGGAGATTGCCCTCCTGGAAGGCTTCGGGGCAATCGGCGAGGATCAGCGCGGTGAACTCGCGGATCTTGGAGAAGTCGCTGGGGAATACGACGTATCGCATGCCCTGGGCGTCGAAGAGCTCGTTGCGCTCGTCGACTATCAGCTTCCTGACGATCAGCCGCTTCATGGCCGCGCCTCCTCTCGCATGAGGAGTATGATGTTCGACATCTTGAGTACCTTCCTCGGCGAGCCGTCGATCCCGCGGAAACGGAGCTCGCAGCCCCGCCTCTTGCCTTCCTGGAGGATCCTGATGAGGGCTCCGACGCCCGTGCTGTCTAGGTAGGCGACCTCGGTGAGGTCGAAGCGGAGCCTCGCGGCCCCGCCCGCGATGCGCGACAGCATCGCCTTCGCGAAGTCCGGCGCCGAATACAGGTCGCAGTCGCCCTTCATCGTGACGTTCTCGAAACCGCCCTGGTCGCGGGCGCCGATCATCCATTCCATGCTTTTCGATGTAGCCGATGGGGGCGGCGCATGGCAAGCGCCGGGAAAGAAAAACGCGGATATCTCACGCGGGATTAACGCGATCGTAACGCGGCGGGCCGAGAATGCCGAACGATGAACGGAAAAGCGATACTAGAGAAATCGGGAACCGTCCGCATGTACAGCTCATCCGCCTTGCATGCGGCTAGGTATCCGTATTTCGTCCGCGCCGACTCCAACCTCCTGCGCATGGCCGACGAGCTCCAGCGGGAGCCTTCCCTCCCCGCCGTGGCCGTCGTGGACGACTCGGGCCGGGTGCTCGGCATAGTGCGCAGGGACAGGCTCTTCGCCCTCCTCGGAAAGCCCTTCGGGAGGGAAGTCCTGCGAAGGAGCCTCGTGGCGGAGCTCGTCGAGGAGGTCCTCTACTTCGACGCCCACGCCGACCTGTTCGCCGTCGCCGAGCGGATGCTGCCGGGCGCCCGGGCGTCCGCGGGGAGCGAGGGAGGGGACTTCTGCGTCCTCGTCGGAGAGGAGGGCCGCTTCCTGGCTTTGCTCGCCTCCCAGGACCTGGCCAACTACCTCTCGCGCATGACGCAGGACGACATAGAGCTGGCGGGCAGGCTGCAGGAGCGGCTCCTCGCCGGCGAGGGACTCGAGGACGGAGGCGTGTGGCGCGTCGAGGCCTGGTCTCGCCCGGCCAAGGGCGTGGGTGGCGACTTCTATTTTACGAAGAGGCTGGACGACGGGAGGATCTTCCTCGCCCTGTGCGACGTATCGGGCAAAGGCGTGGCCGCCTCCCTCATCGTGTCCATGGTCTGGGGCATGCTCAGGATGTTCGACTATCGGCGCGGCCTGCGCGAGCTCGTGCTCGGCCTCAACGAGTCGGTCGTGGCGACCTTCCACATGGAGAAGTACCTGACGGGGATCTTCCTCGTCTACGATCCTTCGGAACGGCGCATCCAATGCGCGGACATGGGCCACTCGCATAGCGTAGTATTCCGCCGCGGCCAGCCCCGCTCGCTCAAGGGCCCGCGCGGCAACTTGCCGATCGGGGTCGAGTCCGCCCTCGATCCCGCGATCTACCCGTACCGTCTCGAGCCGGGCGACGCCCTCCTTCTGTACAGCGACGGCATAGTGGAACAGGAGGACTCGGCCGCGGCGGAGTTCGGCGAGAGACGGCTCATCGCGACAGCCTCTTCGGCGATAGGTCGCGGTGCGAGACTTCGCGAGATCCTTCCGACAGCCCTGGACTCGCACCGCGGCGGGACCCCTCAGCAGGACGACATGAGCTTCCTCTTGCTGTCGATTTTTTAGCTGCGCCCTAACCGAATACTAACTATCTGCTGCCAGTGTTAGGGCGGAGGCCTATATGACCAAAGTGCTCTTCCTCTGCGTCCACAATTCCGCCCGCAGCCAGATGGCCGAGGCCTTCCTGAAAAAATTCGGAAGGGACCGCTTCGAGGCCGAGAGCGCTGGTCTCGAGCCGGGCAAGCTCAATCCTTACGTCATACGCGCCATGGCCGAAAAGGGCATAGATATTTCGCGCAACCCGACGAAGAACGTCTTCGACCTCTTCGAGGCGAAGCGAGTCTACCAGGTAGTCGTCAGCGTCTGCTCCGCCGAGGCGGCCGAGAAGTGCCCGATCTTTCCCGGGCTTTCCGCAAAGCTGCACTGGCCCTTCCCCGATCCCTCGTCCTTGACCGGAAACGACGATGAGATCATGGCCGGAGTAAGGCGGGTCAGGGATCAGATCGAGGAAGCGGTGAAGGAATTCGCGGCGAAATATCGCTGAGGACCTCGCAGACGGCGGCCCCGAGCGCGCGAGAATTCGCTTAGCTCGCGCGCTTATCATCGAAATCTCATCCAATCGAAACGCTACCCGAACGATCGAAAGTCAATGTTCCTGCACTCAAGAGAGGCCGAAGCATGGAAAGATCGCGAAGGACGAGGATTCTGATCGAGGGTTCCCCCGAGCTTAGGATCGAGCTCAGCCGCTGCGTCGCCGAGCGGCGATCTGTCGCGGCGGTGGACGAGCCCCGAGGCGGGCTCGCGATGATCAAAATGCGCGAGACCGCGAAGAACGGCCTCTTCTATATCGGCGAGCTCCTCGTCACCGAGGCGAAGGTGCAGATCGAGGGGCGCATCGGCATCGGGATTATCGCGGGAGACGAGCCCGAGGCCGCGCGGGACTTGGCGATCGTCGACGCCGCCTGCAACGCGGGCCTCGCGGAAACCGAGGGGTGGGAAGGCCTGCTGATCGAGGAGGAGGCTAGGATCGATGCCCGCGAAAGGGCGGAAGCCGCGCGCGTCGCGAGGACCAAGGTCGCCTTCGAGTCGATGGATCGGGGCGGGGCATGAGGCTTGATCCCGTGCTCGACCTCCAATTGGCCTTCAGACAGATCCTCGCCGCGATGGCGAGCCCGGGAAAGATAGCGGACCTGGGGCGCGAGGCGGGGCTCCTCGACCTGGACGTGCGCTTCAACAAGGGACTCCTCCTCGTGGCCCTCGCCCTGCTCGATGGGGAGACGAGCTTCTGCGTCGCTTCGGCGGAGTCGGAGGCCCACGCCAGGATCATCTCTCAGCTGACCTACGCGAGGGCCGCGGCGCCGGGCGAGGCGGATTTCATTTTCGCCATCGGCGCAGGCTACGCCGCGGAGGCGATAGCCTCCGCCAAGATCGGGACCCTCATCGATCCTCACCTCGGCGCCACCCTCGTCGTCGAGGTCCGATCATTGGAAGAAGCGGGACCGTTTACGCTCTCCGGCCCCGGGATCGAGTCCTCGGCAAGCCTCGGAGTCGGCCTCGAGCCGGGCTGGGTCGCCGAGAGGGCCGCGAGGAACATCGAGTATCCGCTCGGGGTCGACCTGCTTTTCGTGGACGCCCTTTCGCGGCTCGCCGCCCTCCCTAGGACCACGATAGTCCGGGCGGGAGTCTGAGATGGGATACATAGCTGTCAGGGGCGGGGCGGAGGCCATCGAAGCCTCGATCGAGCGCCTCAAGTACGAGCGGCTTCGGAAGGGCCGGGCGCTCGATGTCGGCGCCGCGGAGGCGGGGCTTCGCGCCCTCGTGGACCAGGTGATGGCCGAGGCGAGCCTCTACGACGAGGGCATCGCGGCCCTCTCGATCAAGCAGGCCGAGGGCAGCCCCGAGGAAGCGGTCTTCCTCATGCGCGCCTACCGCTCCACGCTCCCTCGGTCCCACTACGCCCTCGCCGTCGACACCCGGGCCATGCGGGTCGAGCGGCGCATCTCGGCGAGCTTCAAGGATATTCCCGGCGGGCAGCTGCTCGGAGCCTCCGCCGATTACACGCATCGGCTCATCGACCCTAGCCTCCGGGGCGAGACCGACGAGGGCGCAGTCGCCTGGGTCGAGGAATACCTGGGCCGCGTCGCTATAGACGCGTGCGATACGAACGAGGCGAGCGAGGACTCGGCGGCGTCGCGGCCTGAAGCGCCGCCGGCCTCCGCGATCGACTACGTGCGGAGCCTGGGCCTCATCGAGGAAAGGCAGATGGACGATGCCGAGCCCAGGGACGTCACAAAAAAAGCGATCGAATTCCCGGCCTCCCGCTCGGAGCGCCTCCAGATACTCGCGCGCGGCCAGACCGGCGCCGTCACGGCCCTTGGCTACGCAGCCCTGCGCGGCTACGGCGCGACCCTCCACCCGACGGTCGGGGAGCTGCGCGTCGGCCGCGTCGCCGTATACGTGCCCGACCCCTTCGCCGCCGGCTCGGCCAAGGGGGACGGCGACGCCTATTACGTCGGCGAGCTGCGCATCACGGCGGTGGAGACCCTCGTCCCGGTCCAGGTCCACAAGGGCAGGGGCAAGACCGAGATCGAATTCGTGCTGGGCTTCGGCGCCTGCTTCGGGCAGAACGAGACCAAGGCCATCGCCATGAGCCTCCTGGATCAGTGCCTCGAGTCGGGCGACAAGCGATCGGCCGTCCAAGACGAGGAGTTCGTCCTCCTCCACGTGGATTCGGTCGAGGCGACTGGCTTCATCTCGCATCTCAAGCTGCCGCACTACGTCACCTTCCAGTCGAAGCTGGACAGCCTCCGCAAGGCGAGGGGAGCGAAATGAACCGCGAGCGATTGTACAACTTCGCCTTCTTCGACGAAGGCTCGAAGCGCGAGGTGCGGAGGGCCATCCTCAAGGCAGTGGCGATCCCGGGCTATCAAGTCCCCTTCGCGTCGCGGGAGATGCCCATCGCCAGGGGCTGGGGCACCGGGGGGCTGCAGATCACCCTTTCCCTCGTGGGAAAGGAGGACGTGATCAAGGTGATCGACCAGGGAGCGGACGAGTCGGTCAACGCGGTCAGCATCAAGCGCCTGGTGGTCGGGACGACCGGAATCCGCACCACCGACGACGCGCGGGAGGCGACTATCATCCAGTCCCGCCACCGCATCCCCGAATTCCCGCTCGCTCGCGGCCAGATCCTCGTCCTTCAGGTGCCCATGCCGGAGCCCCTGCGCTTCGTCGAATCGAGCGAGTACGCGACCAAGCGTCTGCACGCCGAGAAGGAGTACTCCGGAGCCTACCTGGCCCTCTTCGAGGAGATCATGAAGTACGGCCGCGTCGCCACCGGGGCCGATCATCCCGTCCTCGTGCACGACCGCTACGTGATGGCCCCGAGCCCCATTCCCCGCTTCGACAACCCGAAGATGATGCGCTGCGAGGCCCTCATCCTCCTGGGCGCGGGGCGGGAGAAGAAGATCTACGCGGTTCCCCCGTTCACGAAGGTCGCGTCGCTCGATTTCGAGGACCACCCCTTCGAGGTCGAGTCCCTCGAAGGCCGGCGCTGCCGACGCTGCGGGGCGAGGGAGGTGTTCATGGACGAGATCATCGACGACGCCTCGGGCGGGGCGGAATACCAATGCAACGACGCGAGCTATTGCGCGTCGCGGACGAGAGCTCGAGCGGGCGCTCCCGCAAGCGGGGGCGGATGATGGCGGCCGAGTACGACGTGAGCGCCCTCAGGGTCGAGGGGCTTTGGAAGTGGTTCGGGCCGCGCTGCCCCCGATGCTCTACAGGCCGGGAGGAAGCGCTGGAGCGGAACTACTGCCCCGACTGCGGGACGGTCTACGCCCTCCGCGACCTCTCCTTCAGGCTCTTCGAGGGAGAGGTCCTCGGCGTGGTGGGGGAGAGCGGGTCCGGCAAATCGACCATCCTCAACTGCCTCTATTACGACATGGAGCCGAGCGCCGGCGCGGCCTACCTCTCGAGCTTCGAAGGAGGGGAGTCTGACGTCTTCTCCGTATCGGCCCAGGCCAAGAGGACGGTCCGCAACACCCTGCTCGGCAAGGTCTATCAAAATGCGCTCCTGGGACTCAAGATGGGCTTCTCCTCGATATCGAACGTGGCGGAGAAGCTCATAGCCTCGGGGGACCGGAACGCCTCGAGGATGGAGGCCCGCGCGGTCGAGCTCCTCGGCCACGTCAACATCCCCCCCTACCGCATGAGGGAGAACCCCGAGTTCTTCTCGGGCGGGATGCAGCAGCGCGTGCAGATCGCCAAGGCCCTCTCCAACAACCCTCCCGTCCTCCTCCTCGACGAGGTGACCACGGGGCTGGACCTATCGGTTCAGGCGAAGGTCCTCGACCTCGTGAAGCAGATCCAGCGCGAGCTCGGGATCAGCATGCTCCTTGTCTCCCACGACCTCGGGGTGGTGAGGATGCTGGCGGACCGTACCGTAGTGATGCTCAACGGCAAGGTCGTCGAGGCGGGCTTGACCGACCAGATACTCGAGGATCCCCAAGAACCATACACGCAGGAGCTCGTCCACTCGATGCTTTGAAAAAGGAAGGCGGCAGCATGTACGCGATAACGAACGGGGAAATAGTCGCCGAGGACGAGATCCTCACGGGTATGGATCTGATAGTCGAGGACGACACGATCGCGGACATCGTGCCGAGCGGGAGCCTTCGCCTCGGACACGGCCAGGAGATCGACGCTCGAGGGAAATTCGTGATGCCGGGCTTCATCGACATCCACGCGGACTACATCGAGCGCATGGCCGCGCCGCGCCCGACCAGCCTCATGGATTTCTCCTTGAGCCTGCGCGAGGCGGAGCGAGAGCTGGCCACCCACGGCATCACCACCATGTTCCATTCCCTCGCCCTCTTCGACCACCTGGTTTTCGACTCGAACCCCATCCGAGACCCCGAGAACACCAAGCGCTTCATTGACATCATCGAGGCCTCGCATGCTTCGCGGCACCTG
This sequence comes from Spirochaetaceae bacterium, assembly GCA_025355995.1. Lineage (GTDB taxonomy): Bacteria > Spirochaetota > Spirochaetia > Treponematales > Rectinemataceae > UBA1306. The sequence goes on from JANXYQ010000075.1 coordinate 14,127, forward strand.
ATACGCCATAGGTTCCACGCCAGGTTCGAGATAGATAACCTCCGGCGGGTCGAGGAGATCAGCGGCTACATCAGGGACGGGAGGGTTCACCTTATATCCTTCATGGACCACACGCCGGGACAGGGGCAATATCGCGACCTCGAGATGTACCGTGGGACCATAAAGGGCTACCGCGACCTCAGCGACGACGAGATCGACAGGGCTATCGCGAGCCTCCAGGGCAGGGCCAAGCTCGAAGAGTCGACGATCCGCGGGATCGCGGTGCTCGCCATAGCGAACGGCATAGCCGTGGCCTCGCACGACGACGATACGGCCGAGAAGCTGGCCTACGTCCGGGACTTGGGCGCCACGATAAGCGAATTTCCGGTCACCCTCGAGGCGGCGCGCGAGGCGAGGCGGCTCGGAATGAGCACCGTGATAGGAGCGCCCAACGTCCTCCTCGGCGGCTCGCACTCCGGCAACCTATCGGCGAAGGAAGCCGTGCTAGACGGATCGGCGGACATACTCTGCAGCGACTACTACCCCGCGGCCATACTGCACGCCGTGTTCCGGCTCGCGGAGGACGCGGGGCTCGGCCTCCCGGCGGCTACGAGGCTCGCCACCCTGAATCCCGCGGCGGCGGTCAAGATGGGCGACGAGTTCGGCTCACTGGTCCCGGGCAAGAAGGCCGACATCCTCCTCGTGGAGAGGGCCGAGGACGGCTTCCCGGCGGTGACGACGGTTGTCGTCGACGGCGGGATTATCATGACCACAAATTACAGGAAGGCATGATGGAAAAGAAGTTGACTGAAGCGCCCCTCGTGCACGAGGGATCGGCGCTCGAGAACGTGAGCCTCGGGGCCTACACCGAGCTGGGCGAGCGCGGCTACTACGAGAACGTCGAGCTCGGGGATTACTCGTACACCGGTCCCAACTGCTTCCTTCAGAACGCGGTCGTAGGCAAATTCGCGAACATAGCCGCGGCCGTGCGCATTGGCCCCACGATGCATCCCATGGACAGGCCGACCCTCCATCACTTCACCTATAGGCGCGTCATGTTCGGCATGGCCGACCGCGACGACGAGGAATTCTTCGCCCGGAGGAAATCGGCGGTGGCCCGCATCGGCCACGACACCTGGATCGGGCACGGGGCCATCATCATGCCCGGCGTGACCGTCGGCGACGGGGCGGTCGTCGGCTCCGGGGCTGTGGTCACGAAGGACGTCCCGCACTTCGCCGTGGTCGTCGGCGTGCCGGCCAAGAGGATCAAGGACCGCTTCCCCGCGGAGATCGCGGCCGCCATGGCTAGGATAGCCTGGTGGGACTGGCCCTACGAGGTCATCAAGGCGCGGCTCGCCGACTTTTGCGGGGGCTTCGAGGACTTCGCCCGCGCGTACGACCCGGGAGACGAAGCCTGATGGACGCGATGCTCGCGATCGAGGGCCTGGGCAAGACCTTCTCCGTCCACCAGCTCGGCAAGCGCATCAAGGCCTGCGAGGGAATCGACCTGGCCGTGGCCGCGGGAGAATTCATCGGGATCACAGGAAGGAGCGGCTCCGGCAAGTCGACTATCCTGAAGCTGATCTATCGAAGCTATCTCCCGCAGAAGGGGCGGGCCTGGTACCGCTCGGAGCGCTTCGGGCCGATCGACCTCTTCCAGACCAGCGAGCGCCAGATCCTCTACCTGCGGAGGCGCGAGATAGGCTACGTCAGCCAGTTCCTCAACCTCGTGCCCCGGACTACCGCCAGGGACTCGATCGAGCAGGCGGCCCTCGAGGTGGGGATGGGGAGCGAGCGCGCCAGGGAGGAGGCCGAGAGGATGCTGCGGCATTTCGAGCTGGACGAGGAGCTCTGGGACAGCTACGCGAGCACTTTCTCGGGTGGCGAGAAGCTCAGGCTCAATGTGGCCCGAGCCATGGTCAAGCATCCGAGGCTCCTCCTTCTCGACGAGCCGACCGCCAGCCTCGACGAGCGCTCTAAGGGAAAGGTGAGGGAGCTCATCGGGAAGCTCAAGGCCGAGGGCACAACGATGCTCGGCATTTTCCACGATCTCCGGTTCATGGAGGGCCTCTGCGACCGCGAGTACGGCATGGGCCTCGGGCGCTTCGTTTCCGACGCGCTCCCGGTCGCGGGGGCGCCGCCGTGATCGGCGACCTCCACGTCCACACGAATCGCTCGGACGGTTCCTATGCGCCGAGGGAGGCCGTGCTCCTGGCGAAGGAGCGGGGCCTCTCGTATATCGGGATAGTCGACCACGATACGACGGCGGGCCTCGAGGAGGCGATCGCCCTCGGCCTCAAGCTCGGAGTGATCGTCCTCCCGGGCGTCGAGATTTCCGCCTACGATTTTAAGCGGGGGCGCAAGGCTCACGTCCTGGGCTATGGTTATTCGTCCCCCGCGGTCAATATCGAGGCTCTTTGCGCCCCGATTCTCGAGGCGCGCGACGCCATGACGAGGAAGCAGGTGGCGACCCTGGTCGCCGCGGGCTACCCGATATCGATCGAAGAGGTAGTACATGCCTCTGGAGGGGCGGCGACGCTCTATAAGCAGCACATCATGGCCGTGCTCCAAAGTAAGGGGCTCGCGGATGGCATGTACGGGCGAACCTACGACGGGCTCTTCAAGTCAGGCGGTATCTGCTCGGGGGATATCCGCTACGCCGATGCCTTCGACGCCCTGCGTGCAATCCGCGCCGACGGCGGGGTCGCCGTCCTCGCCCATCCCGGCCAGCTCGATTCCTGGGAGCTCCTGGACGAGCTCCTCGAGGCGGGCCTGGGCGGCATCGAGCTCTACCACGAGAGCCATTCCCTCGCGGATCACCGAAGGGTGATCGCGCTCGCCAAAGCGCGGCCCGGCCTGGCCTTGACCGGGGGCAGCGACGACCACGGCTCCCTCGGCTCGATGCACGCGATGGGCGACATACGCGCGCCTTTCGGAGCCCTCGAGGCCCTGGGTTGCCGGCCCGCCCTTCCCTACGGCTTCGTCGAGGGCCTCGTCCGCGAGGCCGGGTCGATCTTGCGCAAAGCCGCGGCCGGCTCCATGGAAATCGAGCTAAAAGGAGGCGACCGCCGCGACCTGGTCACGCGATACGATGGGATCGTCCAGGATTATCTCGTCTCGGGCATCTCCACGCGCCATCCCGGCCACGCCTTCCTCGCCGAGGAGGCAATCTTTCAGGGGGGTCGGCCAGGCGGTCAGGCGGATTCTTTCGAAATCGGCCCCGTATGGATAATAGACCCCATAGACGGCACCACGAATTTCGCCTGCTCGGGCCGAGACTTCGCGATATCGGTAGCCCTCTACGAGGACGGGCAGCCGCGGGTCGGATTCGTCTACGACGCGATGGCGGACGAGATGTACGCGGCTGCGACCGGGGAAGGAGCCTATCTCAACGGCGCCCGTCTAGGCCCCGCCGGCAGGGCTCCGACGATCGACGGCGCCCTCGTGGACCTGAGCATGGATTCTTGCCGCGTCCTCAAAGGATTCGACGGCGCGGATCCCGAAGCCCTCGCCCTGGCGGGAAGCGGTCACCGCGCCCTCGGCTGCGCCTCGCTCGATATCTGCAGGATAGCCCGGGGCTCCCTCGACGTGTACCTTTCGGCCAAGCTCTGCCCCTGGGACTACGCGGCCGCCGATATCGTACTCGCCGAGGCGGGCGGCGCCTCGACGATCCGCTTCCTGCCCGGGGATGAGCGTGGCATGCGCTCCCGCCGATTCTACGCGGCGGCGGGTACGCCGGCCATGCTGGCCGACGCGATGGGCATCCTCTTCTATCCCTCGCGCGCGCGAAATTAATCGATTGCTAAGACGTTCCGACCCCTTTCCTAACAATAGTTCCTTAACATCACGGTGAAATCTCATTAGGAGGCAAAGATGAAAAAGGCACTCATCGTCCTATCGCTCGCGCTCGCGGTCCTTGGCGGGGCTTTCGCGGCTCCCAAGCAGTTGACCGTGGTCTGGTACCCGAACAACTCCGGAGAGGACTGGAAGGCCGGCCGCCAGTCCATGGACGACATCATCGCCAAGGCTACCGGCATTTCCGTCGTCGATAAGCTCACTACCGACTACGTCATCGCCATTGAGGCCATCGCTACCGGCAACGCCGCCATCTGCTATCCGGGCGCCGTCGGCTACATCCAGGCCAGCCAGAAGAACCCCAAGGTAGTGCCCCTCGTCACGATCTCCAGCGCCAAGGGGACCCTCGACGACTCGGTATACTATAGCCGCATAGCGGTGCGGATCGGGGATGCCGCCCAGTACATGAAGAACGGCGCCTACTCCATCGAAAACATCAAGGGCAGGGTCATGTCCTTCGTCTCCTCCAGCTCGACCTCGGGCTTCATGGTCCCCGCCACCCTCGTCAAGTCCTACTTCGGCAAGCAGATGGGCTGGACCGACCAGAAGGTCGAGGACCTCTTCCTCGAGGGCGGCAGCGACAAGTTCTTCTCCAACGTGGTATTCGGCCAGTCGCACCAGGGCTCGATCTACAACGTCCTCGCCGGCAAGGCAGATGTCTGCGCGGTGGACGACTCCGACGTCGACTCCTACTTCGACCTCGTCGCAGGCAAGGCCAACGCCGCGGGCGCGATCTATGCGGTGAAGCAGGGCGCGGCCGCTCCCTTCGACACCGTCCCCGGCACAGCCTTCGTCGTGCTGACCTCGTCGACGGTCAGGCAGGCTCCGATCATCGTCAATCGCGACCTCATAACCGACGCCCAGTTCAAGGCACTTCGCGCCGCCCTCACCTCGGACTCCACGACCAACAACCCGAAGATCTTCACGCCCAAGGATTTCAAGGACGAGAGCGGCAATCCCTATAAGGGACTGTGGTCCAAGGCGGAGGGCAGCAAGATCCGCTTCCTCCCCGTCGAGGCCGCCTGGTACGACGATATCCGCGCCCTGATGAAATAAGCGGAAGGGAAGCCCGAGAGGCGAAGGCTTCTCGGGCTTGCCTATGGGAGCCTCGATGGCGATTCTGACGATCAAGAGCCTGACGAAATATTACAAGGACCTGCGAGCGCTCTCCGAGGTATCCCTGAAAGTCAAGGCCGGGGAATTCGTGACCGTGATCGGTCGCTCGGGGGCGGGAAAGTCCACGCTGCTCCGCTGCGTGAACCGGATGATCGAGCCCAGCTCGGGATTGATCGAGTTCGACGGGATCGACATGCGATCCCTGGGAAGGCGGGACCTGCGCAAGGCGCGGACGCGGATCGGCATGATATTCCAGCACTTCAACCTCGTGCCCAGGCAGACCGTCATCGAGAACGTCCTGCACGGCCGCCTCGGCTACAAGTCGACGCTGCAGGGCTCCTTCGGGATCTACAGCGACGAGGAGAAAAGCCATGCCGTCGACGTCCTCGCGCGGCTCGGCCTCGCAGAGCAGATGCACAAGCGCTGCGACCAGCTCTCGGGCGGGCAGAAGCAGAGGGTCGGCATCGCGCGCTCCCTGGTCCAGGACCCGAGGCTCATCCTCTGCGACGAGCCGATAGCCTCTTTGGACCCGAGCTCGGCCAAGACCATCATGGATCACCTGCATCGCATCTCCCGCGATATGAAGATAACCATACTGATGAACCTCCATCAGGTTGATGTCGCCATCAAGTATTCGGACAGGATCATCGGGATCCGCGAGGGCGGAATCGTCTTCGACGACGAGCCGAGGAGGCTCAAGAAGAAGATAGTGGCCGAGATCTACGGCTCCGACGCCGACGACATACTCTTCGAGGAGTCCCCGGAATGACCTCGATCATCGAGGTCCGGAGGATGTTCCGGCGCCGGGAGGCGATCGCTCTGGCGAGCTTCGCCCTCCTCGCCGTCCTGACCCTTGGCTCGTCCATCATTACGTCCTTCGATTGGCCATCCTGCCTAAGGTCCTTTCCAAAGGCCTTTTCCTGGCTGGCGGCCAATTTCATCCCGAACGGCAAGGCCCTGGCCAACGCGCCGAAAATACTCGCCCGGCTGGCGGAGACAGTGCTCGTGTCCGTCATGGCCACCGTTGTCGCGGCGGCGCTCGCCTTTCTCATGGCCCTGCTCGGATCGAAGACCACGCGGCCGCACCCCGTCGCCTCGGGCCTCGTCCGCCTCGTCGCCTCCCTGTGCAGGAACATTCCGGTAGTGGCCTGGGCCATGATCTTCCTCCTATCCTTCGGCCAGAACGTCCTGACCGGGCTCCTCGCCCTCTTCATCGGCACCTTCGGCTTCCTCACGCGGGCCTTCATGGAGACCGTGGACGAGTCGGCGGAGAGCAGCGTCGAGGCGCTCTGGGCATCGGGGGCTCCCTGGGCCGCCACCGTGATGCAGGCCGTCGTGCCCTCGGTGATGCCGCAGGTAGCGAGCTGGATGCTCTACATGGTGGAGACCAACATCCGAGACGCGACCCTGGTCGGGATCCTGACCGGCACCGGAATCGGCTTCCTCTTCGACCTCTACTACAAGAGCCTGAACTTCTCCTCCGCGGCCTTCGTCGTGATCTGCATAGTCGCGGTGGTGATACTGATAGAGGCGGGATCGAACGCGCTTCGGAGAGTGATCCTGTGACGACCGGGAGAGACAGGATACGGCTGCGCAAGCCGACCGCCTCGAGCGTCGCCCTCGACCTGACCTTCCTCGCGTTGGTTGGCTTGTCCGTCTTCGGGTTCTTCGCGATCGACACGAAGGGCCTGAAGACTGGCCCTGCCGCGGCCAAGCTCCTCTCGGACCTCGTGAAGATGTTCGCGCACCCGGTGGCCAAGCACTTCAGCCTCGCGGAGGCGATATGGGCGATGCTCCTGACCCTCGGACTCGCCTTCCTGACCACGCTGCTGGGCGCCTTCCTCGCTATCATCCTGAGTTCCTTCGCCGCCAAGAACCTGAGCAAGCCTGCCGTATCGAATGCGCTGAAGCTCCTAGTCGCCTTCGTCCGCGCGGTGCCGACCATCCTGTGGGTCCTGATCTTCGCGATCGGGGCCGGGCTCGGAAGCGTCGCCGCCGTAGTCGGCATGACCTTCCATTCCTTCGCATACCTCCTCAAGGCCTATTCCGAATCCTTCGAGGAGGTCGGCGGCGACGTCGTCGAGGCTCTCAAGGCCTCGGGGGCCAACTGGACCCAGATAGTCTGCCAGGCCGTCGTCCCCTCCTCCATGAGCTATATCGTTTCGTGGACCTTCATGCGCTTCGAGATCAATTTCGCCAACGCGGTCGCCATGGGCGCGGCCGCCGGGGCGGGAGGCATCGGCTACGAGCTCTTCATGGCCTCGGGCTTCTATTTCAACATCGGGGAAGTCGGCTTTATCACGTATCTCATCCTGTTCGTCGCTATCCTCCTCGAGCTCGGCGCCATGCGGCTCAAGGCGCGACAGCACGTGCAGCGATGATGGAGGGATCCACGATGCCAATTCGCGCCATCATCCTCGCAACCTTCGCCTTGACCCTCTCGGTCAACGAGGCTCGGGCCGAGGATCCCGCCCTGACGCTCAGGTACCAGGGCTTCGACGCCGATGGGAGGGCGAGCCGCGGCGCGTCGCTGATTCTTCGAGGCGAGGGCGGGAAGACGATCGGTCTGTATCGGGAAGACGGGTCGAACGACCAGCGCTTCGAGCTCACGGACGATGCCGGGCGATTGACGACCCGCGTCAGCGGTCCCGGCGAAGGCATGATCTTTTCCGCGCTTTTCAGGCCGGCAGAGGGCCGAGTGTTCGTCAAGGCGGACGGCGCCGCTGCGAAGGGCTGGAAGCCGGCGCTCGGCGACGGGAACGCCGGTCTGTTCTTCATACTCCCGAGGCTTCTCGACCTGCGAGCGGGGAAATCCAGGGCCGCCTACACAATAGTCAGGGGAGAGGACGGCAAGCGCGCCACCTTCCTCTTCGATTGCCTCGGGTCCACGAAGATACTCGTGTGGGGAGAGGTCCAGGATGTCTACGATGTGCGGATGGAGCTCGGCGACGGTCTCCTGCATCTTTTCTGGCCTTATGCCTATCACTATTACTTTCGCGTCAGCGACTCGATCATGCTCCGATACGAGGGGCCGAATGCGGAACGCCGCATGGTGCGGTTGGACCTCCTGTCGGCGGAGAGCTCCCTGCTGGCTTTTCGCTGACTCATCCATCCTTTGTTAATAATGAGTTAATTCCAAATGGCGGAGAATATGCCGACGGAAAAAATGCATAATAGAAATACAAATCTCAAACGCGCAAGGTCAAGTTGGAGGAAACCTCTATGAGCAAATCGATTTCGAGCGTGCTGGATGCGTCCAGGAAATTCCTGGAGAAAAACGAGAAGTCCAATTTGAGCCTCAAGCAGGCTTTGGCCGCCTTATCCGATGCCGAGAAGGCCTGCGCCGAATTGTCCTCGCTCAAGACCAAGCTGGCCGCCTTGACGGAGGCCAGGAAGGATGCGGTGCTCGCCCTCGAGGATGCCCTGGCGAGGGTCAAGCTGGAGAAGAAGCTGAAGTCGAAAGAAGCGAAGGTCCAGGCCAAGCTGGCTGACCTGGCCTCATCCGTCGGCGTTGCTAGATAGCGGACTCGGCGGTCGCGGCGAGGACGGAAAAGTACCTGCTCGCGCCTGGCCGCTCGATCTCGTCGTCGAGCTTCATGTTCCTTAGCTCGAAGGCCGAGAGCAGAGAGCGCAGCTCTCCCTCGTCCAGGTAGCAGTGGGGGAGCAGGGCGCCCCCCTCTTCGACCTTCATCCTAACTCGGGCATCGTCGGTTGCGCCCTCGCCGCCGAAGAAATAGGGGGACTCCCTCGAGATGAAGTTAGCGAAGAACTCGCCCCCCGGGGCGAGGACCCTGCGAGCCTGGGCGATCGAGTCTTCGAGGCCCCGGAAATCGCAATGGTAAATCGATCGGAAGGCGAGGACGCAATCGAAGGCTCCGTCTAGGAAGGGGAGATCTCGCAAGTCCCCCTGCGCGGTGAGCACTTCGAGGCGCTCGGCGGAAGCCTGCTCCCGAAGCCTGGCGAGCCCGATTTCCGAAAGGTCGAAGCCCGTGACCGCGAAGCCGGCGCGGGCGAAGAGGAGGGCATGCCTTCCGAGGCCGCAACCCAGGTCGAGCACTCGAGAGTATCCGGCCTCGGTCCAGCGCGCGAGCAGGTCGCGTACTTCCTCGGCCGGCTCGAGCCAATAGGCCTCGGCGATTTTGTCCCAGGCCCATGGTTTCGTCTGGATCATCGGACGCTCCTCGCGCGGGCATCGCGCCGCCGCGATGAGGAGTCTATAGGCTATCGCCTGCCTGCGGTGTTAGGAATGGGCTAATTCCGCCTTCGGCTCCAGCAACTCCAGCATCCGCCCATGGCATCTCGAAAAGGCCTCGTCATCGGTCGTGAACGCACCCGGCCTCGGGATTATTTCCTTCGCGCTCAACAGCGCCTCGACTCCCCCGGGAACCGGGGCGGCTCCCGCGTAGGCCCTCCTCAATAGGCACAGCAGATCGTAATCCTCGAAGGCGTCCCGCATGAGGTGGGCGCGGATCGAAGCGTAGGGCAGGGACTTCCCGTCGAGCGCGGGATAGAAGAGGACTCCGTCCCCGTTCGTCCAGGGAAAGGTCTCCGTCGTCTCCCAGGGATTCCTCCGCCATAGGTCGACCGCCCAATAGAGGAATCCGTCCGCTCCTTGCTTGAACAGCCACCACCCCAGGGCTCGGTGCGCCGTGCCGTACCAATCGATGCGGAAATTGTCGGGAAAGCCTCGGAAGGCGTTCTGGACGCAGGCGTAGGCCCAGACTTCCTCGCCGAGCGCGTGGCGCCGCTCGGCGAAGGAGGCGTCCAGTTGGTGGAGGTTGGGGACCCATATCCCGACGCGGCCCGCGAGTCCCCTCTCGGCCGCCTTCGTCGTCCCGTAGGTGACCAGGTTGCGGATCGCCGGCGCATGCTGCCTGATCGCCTCGTAGCGCTCCCGGAGCGCGGCGATCTCGAAGGGCGAGGGCTCGTCGTAAAAATAGAAATAGAATTTGTCGACCCACTTTTTCCCGACGATGTGGGCGTTGATCAGCTCCAAGATCGGGCCGAATTCCTCATGGATATCCCGGGGACTCGTCCCCCACGATATCGGGAGCTTGAGCTCGAAGCAGGTGATGCCCTGGCCCAGCCAATACTCGGCCCGGGCGTCGAAGGCCTCCCAATCCGCCGATATGGGGCCGTCCTCGCCCCGGGAGAAGACTTCGAGCGGATGAAGGTCGACCCTATTCGAGAATCGATAGGCGAGGGCGAGATAGGGGAGCTGCCCCTCGAGCTCGGCGTTCCAGTTCGCGCCGTAATAGCGCTCTTCGCCCGCGTTCTCCCCGCGGAAGTTTATCGAAGTCTTGAGGAAGCTCGTAGCGGGCAGGACGACGTCGTAGACCCTCAGCTTGACGGGGAGGGCCGCCTCCCTCCCATCGCCGTCGATGACGGAAACGGAGCCGGCATAATTCCCCGGCTTCGCCGAGCGCGGAACGCGGACCGTGTACCAGAGGCCTTGGCACTCCCCCGGCGCGAGGGAGAATTCGGTGCGGGGGAGGATGGGGTCGGGGAATAACCCGGTGCGGTGGAAGCCCCTTATGCTTGGCCTGCGCAAAGGAACGTATCCGATGACGCCCAACTCCGGCCTCAGGGTCTCGCCCTCCGGCCCGGTCAAATCCCTCGCCTCCAGGCGAAAGCCGACCTCGCCGGAGGCTCCCGCCCTATACAGGAGCTGGGCCGATTCCGCCTCTCCCCTCGCGGCCGACAATTCCACGTCGCTCCGGTAGGATCTCGTCGGGAGCTCGTCCCGAAGCAGCACGAGGGTCGGCGGCAGGGCGATCAGGCTTCCGCGCGCCGGGGCTTCGCCGGCCTTCCGCGCGTCGACGAGGCCGTATCTCCCCCCGCGGAGACTCGCGCAGGAGGAGAGGCCGGCCAGGCAGGTGGCGAGGGCGAGGCAGACCGCCTTCGCGCGCCTCCCCCTCCCTATTTCTCGATCCAGCTCCACGCGGTGACCTTGAGCCTGTTCTTTCGCTTGAGCCTCGTCTTCTGGATGTTGGTCCTGATGTACTGCTCGAGATAGGGATAGGGCTTCGAGGGAGTGTCTATCGTGGTGAATAGGATGGTCTTGGAATCCGCGGCGACGTCCGTGCCCTCGGAATCCGAGGCCTCCCAATGGAAATAGAAGCCCTCGGCCCGTCTCTCGATCTCCACGAGGGCGGTGCCCCCGGTGGCGTAGCGGTCGCCGGATATATGCAATGTAGCTTTGGCTTTGATCCTGTTCTCCTTGCCCCGAGGGCCCAGGCGCCGATTATACTTCCAAAAGGGCGGGGATGTCTTGGATCCTCTCGACTCCCTGGGCCCGCATCCATTCCTCGATCCCCCCGAGGACGCCCATGGCGCAGCGCGGGTCGACGAAGGTTCCCGTGCCCACCTGGACGGCTCTCGCCCCGGCGAGGAGGTATTGCAGGGCGTCGCCCGAGCTCATGATGCCGCCCAGCCCGATCACGGGGATGCCGACAGCGCGCGAGGCCCTGTAGCAGCAGGCGACCCCGACGGGGCGGATCGCGGGGCCCGAGAGCCCGCCCGATCCCATCGCGAGGACGGGCCTTCTCTTGCCGACGTCGATGACCATGCCCACGAGGGTGTTGATGCAGGATATCGCGTCGGCGCCTCCCGCCTCGGCCGCCTTGGCGATTCCGGCGATGTCCGTTACGTTGGGGGTGAGCTTGACGACGATGGGCCGCCTGGTCCTGTCGCGCAACGCGCGCGTTAGGCGCTCGATCTGCGCGGCGTCGGTGCCGAAGGCCAGGCCGCCGTGTTTCACGTTGGGGCAGGACAGGTTGATCTCGTAGCCGTCGACGCCGGCGCGCGGGCCGGTTCCCGCCGCGGCTTCGATCCTCTCCAGGACCTCGAGGTACTCCTCCTCGGTCGCGCCGGCGACGTTCACGAAAACGGCGCAGCGCCGCCCCCGCAGGCCAGGGAGCTTGCCCGCGATGAAGGCCTCGACGCCGGGATTGGCCAGGCCTATCGAGTTGAGCATGCCCGAGGGAGTCTCCACGATGCGCGGCACCGGATTGCCGGTCCTGGGGGCGAGGGTCACCGCCTTCGTATAAAGGGCGCCCAAGGCGTCGACGTCGACCAGCTCCTCGTACTCGGAGCCGTAGCCGAAGGTGCCCGAGGCGAGGCCGACTGGATTCGCGAGCTCGAGGCCGCCGATACTCACCCTGAGGTCGGGTTTCATCTCCCGCCCGCCCAATCTATCTCGGACGCCTCGAAGACGGGGCCGTCCGAGCAGGCCCGCAGGTAGCCCGAGCCGTCCGCGCGGGGGAGGGCGCAGCCCATGCAGGCGCCGACCCCACAGGCCATCCACTGCTCCGCGGAGAGGCTTGCGCCCCAGCCGCGCGCGGCCGCGAGGGCGGCGAGGGCGACGAGCATGGGAGCGGGCCCGCAGCCGTACAGCCGGACCCTACCCTCTGGCGCGTTCGCGGCTATCCAGTCTACGGGGGTGCCGCGGAAGCCCGAGGAGCCGTCGTCGGTGCAGACGACGGCTCCGGGCGGCAGGGGGATGGAGGGGAGGAGGGAAGCCGAGCGGACGCCGAGGACGAGGCGGGGCGCGATCGGTCCGCCGGCCTCCGAAAGCGCGGCGGCGAGGAATAGCAGCGGCCCGAGGCCGATTCCGCCGCCCGCCAGGATAGGCGTCTCGCCCTCCGCGGGCGGGGGAAAGCTGTTGCCGAGGGGAGCTAGTATGTCGACGCGCGACCCGGGCGCGAGCTCCGCGAGGAGCCGCGTGGCGCCCCCTCGGAGCTGGTAGACTATTCCGGCCCTCGCCCCCCGGCCGACGGAGGCGCGCCGATAGCTCGAAAAGGCGAAGGGCCTGCGGAGCAGGGGATCGCTGAAGGGAGAAACCCTGAGCGTCAGGAACTGCCCCGGCAGCGGCTCGCCGGCGGCCGTCACGGCCATGGCCGGGACGAGGTCCCAGGACAGGACGAGCTCTCGCCAGGATTCCGCGACGGCCCGGTTTTCCAGGATTTCGGCCTCGAATTGCCTCAGTGCACGCCTCCCTCTCCGTTTCGGGCTACCATAGACAGACCAACCCCCCTTGTCAATGCGGCTATACGCCGAGATATCTCTGATATATTAATAAAAGCATGAACCAAGAAGAATCCGAGGCCAAGCGAATTCCTTACCGGCCCGAGCTCGCTCAGGCCCTGGCTATGTCCCTGGACGAGGCCTCCCTGGACGCCCTGCTCGTCACGAGCGACGCCAACCAGCGCTTTCTCGAGGGCTACACGGGGGCCGAATGCTACCTCCTCGCCTCGGGCCCGGGAAGCTGGCTCGTCGCGGACTCGCGTTATACGGAACAGGCTCGCGGCGAATGCGGCAGGGCCCGAATCGTCCAGCATCGCGATCCCTGCCCGCCCTACGACGAGGTGATCGCGGGCCTCGCCGCCGAGGCGGGCTTCAGGCGCGTAGGCTTCGAGAAGGCGCGCCTGAGCTACGCGCAGTACGAGGCCCTGCGGGCCCAGGCGGAGGGGCGGGGGATCGAGCTCGTCCCCACCGAAGGCATAGTCGAGAGGCTCCGGGCGGTGAAGACCGCCGATGAGATATCCCTCATCCGCAGGGCTTGCGAGATCGCCGATCGCGCCCTCGAGGCCTCCCTCGGCGAGCTCCGCGAGGGAATCTCCGAACTCGAGTTCGCGCGCCTCCTCGAGGCCTCCATGTTCGCCGCGGGCGCCGAGGGGCCGGGCTTCGACACGATAGCGGCCTTCGGCGCCCGCCCGGCCCTGCCCCACGCCGTGCCCCGAACCGACTCGAGGCTCGAGAAGGGCGATTTCGTCCTCCTCGACTTCGGCGCCCTGGTCGGGGGCTACCACTCGGACATCACGCGTACCCTCGTGTTCGGCAAGGCGAGCGCGGAGCAGAGGAAGGTCTACGCGGCCGTGCTCGAGTCCCAGGCGCTGGGCGTCGAGGCCATGGTCGCGGGCGCGTCGGGCAAGGCGCCCGACGCGGTCGCCCGCGGGAGCATCGCCGCCTCGGGCTATCCGGAGTTCGGCTACGGCGTCGGCCACGGCGTCGGCCTCGAGATCCACGAGCTGCCCTTCATGTCCCGCCGCTGCGCCGAGACCCTCGCGCCGGGCATGGCGATAACCTGCGAGCCGGGCATCTACCTGCCGGGCTGGGGCGGGGTCCGCATCGAGGATACCGTGCTGATCCGCGAGGGGGGGCCGGAGCGCCTGACGCGCTTCCCGAAGGGCGCGCTGCTCGAGCTATAGCGGTCTCGGCGAGCGGAGGAAGGACTCGGCGAGGTCGGCGGCCATCATGGCGCCGTGGGTGTTGAGGTGAACCCCGTCCACGAGGATATGGAAGCGGTTGGAGGCGGAGATCTCGTCCAGGCTCTTGCCGAGATAGCGCTGCATGCGGCCCGCCCTCATAGCCGCCGCCCCGAAGTCCCGGAAACCGAGGGGGCGCTCCGTGGTCGGAGGCAAGCCCTCGATGTAGGAGCAGAGGCGCTCCCGCAGCGGCAGATACTCGACTCCCTCGTCCTTGGCCACGCTCTTGATGATCATCGAGTAGTCCTCGGTCCGCAGGTAGGCGTAGTGCCCCGGTTCCTCGCCGATCGGGGGGATCGAGAAGAGGGCGATGCGCGCCCTGGTCTCCCGCTTCAGGGTGCGGACGATGCCGACGAGGTTCTCGCGGAAGAAGTAGGGGCTGGGCCTCTCGGGCAGGCGCTTAACGGCCATGTAGCCGAGGGCGGCCTGGAAGCCGAAGGTGGCGTTGACGTCGTTGGTCCCGACGAGGACGGTCACCGCGTCCGGGTCGAGGGCGACTATGTCCTCCATCCTCTGCGCGAGGTTGTAGGCGAGCTCCCCGTTCACCCCGGCGTTAACGAAGTCCCATTCGGGCAGCCTCGCCTCAAGCATCGAGACGTAGTCGACGCTCACCGCCCCCCTCGTGATGGAGTCGCCGGCGCAGACCGCCACGCGGCGCTCCCTGGCGACCTCGCAGGAATTGGGCGCGAGGGACTCGCGCGCGATTCCTTCGCGAAAGGCCTTGGGATTGTTGGGGGCGAGGTCGTAGCCCGCCCGCGATAGGAATATAACCGATATGAAAAAGAGGAGGAGGGCGCCGAAGAGGATGAGGTCGAACAGGCTGAAGGAGATCATTCGGCCTCCGTCGCGTCGCCGCGCCCGTCGAGGGTGGCGAGGGCCCTCTCGACCTCGGCGAGCCGGTCGCGCAGGCTCCGTATCGTGCGCTGCAGCCTCTCCTTCTCCTTGGCGAGGCGCTCGGCCGTCTCCTCGGGCGGCTGGGCGGCCGCGAAGCGCGACCGCACTGCCGCGGGGCTTAGCCCCCCGCGCAGGGCCTCCAGGGCCTCGGCCCTGACGCCCGGGTCGCGGATGCCCGCCGCCATGCGCATCCCGTCCCAGCCAACGTCGGGATCGACCCGGTAGGCAGCGGCCTTGGCGGCCGAGGAGGCGGTGGAGCGCGGCACCCCGAGGGCGCGGTCGACGTAGTCCTCGAAGCGGGCCTTGAATTTCCGGCAGAGGGTCTGGGCCTCGATCATGAGGCGCCCGAACTCGAGCATGACACGGCCGTTCTCGGCTATGCAGGCGCCGCGTATCTTGCCCGTGAGCTCGATGAACTCGCTCTCGGTGTCGAAGACGTTCCGGTAGTGGCCCTTGGACTCGGCCTCCAGCAGCAGGTCGTGGAAGATGGACCAGAACTCGTTCGTGTGCGCCCTCCCCGAGGAGACGCCGCCCTTGCGCTCGCAGTGCAGGTGGTGGGCGTACTCGTGGATGGCCGTGTAGACGAGTTGGTCGTCAGAGTCGAAGTTGCGGTTGTGGATGATGATCTCGCGGCTCTGCGGCTTGTAGAGTCCATTGACGACCGTGCTCTCCTTGCCCGAGAAGATGAGTGAGAATTCGGTCTTCGGGTCGGCTAGGTCGAGGAGGATCGCCCGGACGCGGTCTTGGTTCATGCCTCGGCTATCCTATAGGTATACGGCCCGGGTTTCAATCGGCGCGGCCCGGCGTCGGCGTTGCTGGGGATATGGAGCTACCGTCCCTGGGCCGCGCTGGAGCCGCCCTCCTCGCCCTCGCCGTCCTCGCGCAGCGGCCCTGCGCGTTTGCCGAAGGCGCGTCCAGGGCCTTCGCCGATTCTTCCCTCGAGGCGGGCGCCGGCTCGGGCGCCCTCGCCATGAGGCTCGGCCTGGACGGCGACGCCGCGTACGCGGCCCTCGGCCTCGAGGCCAAGGGCGGGGAACGCGCCCTGCTCGGCGCCCTCCGCCTCGGGTCCGAGGCGGGGCCGGGAGCCCATATCGCCGCCGGCCCGGGCTCGGCCTCGGGCCTCTTCAGGCTCCTCGCCGATCCCACCTCTCCTGCCGCCCTCGCCCTCGGGGCTCCCGTCGAGCTGGACAGGAGCCTCGAGTCCAGGAGCTCGACCCTCGAGCTCGGGTCGGGACCGCTGTCCATTTTCGCCCTCGCCGGAGGGAGCGGAATGCATCGGGAGCTCGAGTCGGCCGTGGCGGGCCTTTCCTGGACCCGATCCGAGCGCGGCGGCGGTGTCGCCGCCCTGGCCGCCGCCTCGTTCGCGGGGGCCGCGCCGCCGTCCTCGGGCTGGAGGCCCGATCCCTCCTCGGCCCCCGCGATGGCTGCGACGGACGCCTACGATCCCTGCCTCTCGGTCGCCCTCGCCGGGGAGAGGCGAGGCGAAACCGGCGCCGCGCTCGCGGGCCTCGCCCTCTCCTACGGGCGCTTGGTTGGCCCGGGCCTCGGCTTGAGGCTGGAGGCGCGCGAAGGCGCGGGTCCCTTAAGCCTGAGACTCGCCGCGGGCGCGGCGGGATCCGCTTTCCGCGAGCTGGCCGGGCCGCGCCAGCGGCGCCTCCTCGACGCCTCGGCCTCGGCCCGCCTCGCCCTGCGCCGCGCCTCCTCCCTCTCCGCATCGGCCGAGGCGCAGGCGAGGGGCGAGAGTCTCCTCTACGGGCCGTCGTGGGGACTGAAGGGCAGCCTGAGGCTGCTGCTACCGTTAAGCTCGGCCGCCGGCGGCGCGATAGATACGATCCTCGAGGGCGAGAGCCCCTGCGAGGGCCCGAGTGGGGGGTCCTGGTCCCTTGCCCTCGTCCGCGCGTCCGATTCGCCCGGAGCATCTGGCGCTCCCCCCTCCTCGAGCTCCGTCAGGCTCTGTGGAGTCCTCCGATGGGAAGCTTCCTTCTCCGGGCTGGGAATCTCCCTCATGACCGAATCGGCGGGGAAGGGCGGGCTTCCCTCCGTGAGCCTCGACCTGTCCCTCGATGCTTTCGACAAGGGGAAGGCGAGCTCGCCCGTCGTCGCGAGGGGGGGGATTTGCGCCGAGCTTCCCTTCGGAACGGGAGCCTCCCTGCGCCTGGGACTCGCCCTGCCGGAGGCCGGGGCGCGCCTCGAGCCGGTGGCCCGGAATGCGGGCGCCCGGGATGTGTGGGGGTCTACCCGCCTCAGCCTGCGCTACCGCTGCTCGTTCGACCTGGCTTCCTCGACGGAGAGGAGGCGGCCCAGGTCGAGGAGCTCCGGCCCGCCCTCGCCCGGCCCGCCGAAGGCGAGCTCTATCGCCCAACGCGCCGCGTCGTAGATCCGCGGCCCCCGCTCGCTGCCGACGAGGGCGTCGACAATGCCCGAGTCGCTCGTGGCGACGACGGAGCCTTCCGGCGCCGACTTGAGCGGCGCGTCGGCGCTCCTCTCGAGGCTCACCTCGGCCGCTATGCCCCGCCCAGCCAGGAGCGCGCGGAAGAGGGAGGCGTGGCCGGCGCTGCCGGGCAGGGGGGAGTCCAGGTAGACGGCGAGGGAACTGGGCTCGAGCCGGGCCAGGCGATCGGCGAGGATGGCCACCGCCCGCTCGAAGAGGGCCTTGTTCGCGATCCGCCCGTAGGAGCCGCCGACGTCCCGCACCAGGCCGTCGCTTCCGACGAACAGCGGCCTTCCCGCGAGGTAGTGCATCACCGTCAAGGCCTGGTTGTGGCCATCGACGAACAGGGCCCAGCCGCGGGCCTCCGTGGCCAGGAGCGCGGCCCTCGCCGCGGAGGCCGCCCGGGAGGCGACCCCGCGGAAGAGGATCATGCGCTCGTCCTTGGTCATCTGGTGCTTGTCGCCCACGAGCTTGAGGGCGGCCGCGACCGCGTAACCGCGGTCGAGGAGCCAGCGATAGTCCGTCGCCGCCCGCGCGAGGGGAGGGGAGGCCGCGTGCATGCCCTGGTCTCCCAGCCTAGGCGGGGACGGGCAGGCCGCTCAGGCGCCTCGCCCTCAGCTTGGCGAGGCGCGCCAGCTCGGACTCGAGCATGATGTCGCCGATCTCCTTCTTGGAGAGGATATAGAGTTCCTCGAACCTAAGGGCCTCTTCCAGGGCCTCGGGGCCCGAGAGCATGCTCTCGCGCGGGAGGATCACCTTGCGCGTCTCGATGCACTCGGCGTCCTCGACCATTCCGGGGTCGATGCGGAAGCCGGCCACGGTCGCGCCGCTGATGCTTCCGCCCACGGTGAAGGAGAGCCCGTGCACTCTCGCCCGCGCGCCAACCAGGCGCAGGAGGCAGGCGACGAAGGCGCTGTCGGGGGTGATAGCCTCGTCGAGGTAGGAGGCGCTCAGGTCCGTCCTACCGAGGGTGACGCCGTCGATGAAGCCGGCGGCGAGCTCGAGGATGCCCTCGATCTGCTCGATGGCGCCCTTGGTCTCGATGTTGATGGCCAGGCTTACCTTGTGGCTCCCGTAGACGCCCTTGTACGCCTCGATGAATTTCTTCAGCCCGAAGCGGCTCTCCACCATCGGGGCGATGAGTCCGTCCACGCCGAGCTCGAGCGAGTCCTTGATGTCCCTGACCGCCTCGACGCCTCCGATCTTCAGGAAGAGCCGGACCCCTGCCTTCTCCGTCAGCCTGCGCAGCCGCGCGAGGTCCGTGAAGCTGGAGCCCTCGGCCTCGAATTCGGCCTTGATCCCCCGCAGCCCATAGGTATCCCTCAGGAACAGCATCTGATCGTACAATTCGTTCTCGACGCCGAACATAGGCCCTCCGTCCCTTATATTCTCGATGCCCGAAGGCCTTTCGATGATGGAAAAAGGGCGGGACGGGGGGCCGTTCGACCTCGGCTATCCGAGCGCCCTAGAGGTAGGCTTCCTCTCCGTGCTCTATCAGGTCGAGCCCGGCGAGCTCCTCCTTCTCGGAGACGCGCACCTTCGCGATCTTGTTGATGACCCAGAGCATGAAGAGCGTGAAGGCGAAGGCGTAGGCCGCCGTCCCGAGGGCGGCGACCGCCTGCTTTGCCAGCAGCTCGCCATGGCCGTCCACGAGGCCCGAGGCGAGGAGGCCGGGATCGCGGGCGGGGAGGGTCATCGCGGCCGTGCCGAACACTCCGAGAAGGATGGTGCCGAGGAAGCCCCCCACGCCGTGGACGCCGAAGACGTCGAGGGCGTCGTCGAGGCCGGCCTTGTTTTTGATGCCGACCGCCGCGTAGCAGGTGCAGGAGGCCAGCACGCCGATGATGACCGCCGAGGGCGTGGATACGAAACCGGCGCAGGGGGTGATCGTCGCGAGACCGGCCACCGAGCCCGTGAGGAAACCGAGGAACCTCGGCTTGCGCGTGAATATCCAGTCGAGGAGGAGCCAGGTGGGGCCCGCGAAGGAGGCGGCGAGGTCGGTATTCAGGAAGGCGAGGCCCGTGATCCTGTCGACGCCGAACTCCGAGCCGGCGTTGAAGCCGTACCAGCCGAACCACAGGATGGCGGTGCCGAGGGCGACGAGGGGCAGGCTGTGCAGTCCCTTGTCGGCGGACCTGCGCTTCCCCACGTAGATGACGCTCGCGAGGGCCGCGAAGCCCGCCGAGGTGTGGACTACGATGCCGCCCGCGAAGTCGCGGACTCCCCAGGCGGCCATGATGCCGCCGCCCCAGACCATGT
Source organism: Spirochaetaceae bacterium (assembly GCA_025355995.1). Lineage (GTDB taxonomy): Bacteria > Spirochaetota > Spirochaetia > Treponematales > Rectinemataceae > UBA1306. The sequence goes on from JANXYQ010000075.1 coordinate 33,927, forward strand.
GCACGAGGGGGAAGTAGACCAGGACGAGCCAGGCCACGAGGAAGAGCAGATAGGCAGGGAAACGGACGCGGTTCGCGAAGGCGCCCGTGATGAGGGCCGGCGTGATGATCGCGAACATCATCTGGTAGGCGACGAAGACGATGAGCGGCACGCCCGGGTTCATGGGGCTCGGCGACATCAGGTCGACGCCCTTCAGGAAGGCCATGTCGAGGTTGCCGATTATGCCTCCCAGGTCGCCGTGGCCGAGCGAGCCGGAAAAGCACATCGAGTAGCCGAAGATGAACCAGATGACGGTCGTCACGCCGAGGGAAATGAAGCTCTGGAACATGATCGTCAGGACGTTCTTGCGGCCCACGAGGCCGCCGTAGAAGAAGGCGAGGCCGGGCGTCATGAACATGACGAGGGCGGTCGCTATGAGCATGAACCCGGTGCTGCCGGTGTCTATTGGCATTGAGGAACTCCTTGTCTAGCCTCGGGGCTTGCCGAGGGCGGGGGCGATTGCTCGAGGACGGGGATGGGCTAGGCTTGGGCCGGAGGGGCCCGGGGCGAGGAGGCCGGACCGGGCGGCCATCGGCATAGGCTCGATCCGGGCGAGAACAGCAGGCGCTCCGCGAGGCCGGGAAGGGGCGCGTCGGAGGCCGGGCTCGCGGAATATCCGATCGAGACGATGAGGGCGGGGCCGATCGCGGTCGGGAGGGCGGCGGGTGGGGATTCGCGGGCGGGAAGGACGAATTGTATCGGGATGGCGAGGCGCCCCAAGGCCTCCTCGATCGCCGAGACGAGGCGGGAAGCGTCGAACTCCAGGAACAGGGAGGGAATGAAGGCGGCGGCCAACAGGACGAGGAGGAGGAAGGGGCCGGCGCGGTCCTCACGCGGAGCGTCGCGCGGAGCTTCGCGCGAGGGCGCGCGCCGCGGAATTCCTGGTCCGATGATCCCGTTCATGAGGTTACGGAATAGTATGCCGCCTTCTCGAAAACGCCTAACGAAATCGCACCGCATTAATATGCGCGGGCAGCGCATATCCATTTATCGGGGCTTCCGTGCTATCCTTCGAGAGACAGCTGGAGGAGGGTTCGGCATGATCCGAAATCAGTGGTACGTGGTCCTCGAATCGAGCGAAGTGGGAAAGAGTCCCGTCGGTTTCATGAGGATGGGCGAGCGGATGGTCTTCTGGCGCGACGAGTCGGGCAGGGTCGTCTGCCACATCGACAAATGCGCCCACCGCGGCGCCTCCCTGGTCCCGGGCGCGGTGCTGCATGGAAGCGGCGGCTCCCGCCTCCAATGCCCCTTCCATGGCATCGAGTACGACTCCTCCGGGCGCGCTACCGCGATTCCCGCGAACGGGAGGGCGGCCCTCGTGCCGGAGGGCTTTCGCCTCTCCACCCTGCCCACCCACGAGGCCCGGGGCTTCATCTGGATCTGGTGGGCCGCCGTCGGCTCGGCGCCGCCCGCCCCCCCGAAATTCTTCGACGACATTCCCGAGGGCCTATCCTGGTCCACCCGCCGGGATCCCTGGGACAACCACTACAGCCGCGCGATCGAGAACCAGCTCGACATGGCCCACCTGCCCTTCGTCCACCGCGACTCCATCGGCAGGGGAGGCCGCACGGTCGTAGATGGCCCCGGCCTCGCGTTCGGCGCCCTCGGCTCGAGCGAGCCCGATCTCCTCGTCTACGTCTACAACCGCCTCGACGACGGCAGCCCCCCCAAGGCGGTCGACCAGGTCTCGAGGCCGAGGCCGGACTCGGGCCAGAAGCTCGAGTTCCGCTTCCCCAACCTCTGGCAGAACTACATAAACGAGAGGCTGCGCATCCTGGCGGCCTTCGTGCCCATCGACGAGGAGAGGACCCTCATGTACCTGCGCTTCTACCAGGGCTTCATGCGGGTCCCGGTGCTGCGCTCCCTCGCGCACGCGGCCGGGAACGCGATGAACCTCTACATCGCCCGCCAGGACCGCCGCATCGTGAATACCCAGCTGCCCAAGGCCGCCGGCCAAGGCTCGGGCGAGCTTCTCTTCCCCGGGGACGCGGCGATCATGGAGTACCGCAAGATGCGGGTCAGGGCGGGGGGATGACGCTCAGGCAATTCTTCGGGGTGGTGGAGCTGAGGACCAAGGTCGTTTCGCTCTCCACCTTCGCGGCGGCCACCCTCTACGCCTTGCGCGAAACCGACAGGCTCGACCTCGGTACCCTCGCCCTGGCCCTGCCCGCCGTGCTCCTCGTCGACATGGGCACCACCGCCTTCAACAGCTTCTTCGACTGGTGGAGGGGAGTCGATCGCCACGCGGCCCAGAGGGAGGCGGACAAGGTTATAATCTCGGAGGGCGTGCCCGCCCTCGCCGCGCTGATAGTCGCCGCGTGCTGCTACGCCCTGGCTATGTGCCTCGGGCTCGCCCTCGCCCTGCGATCCGGGGCCTGGGTCGTCGGACTGGGCCTGCCCTGCCTCGCCGCCGGCTTCCTGTACAACGGGGGACCCCTGCCCCTGTCGCGCACGCCTTTCGGCGAGCTCGTCGCGGGCGCCTTCCTCGGCACCGCCCTCTTTATGGTCGCCTACAGGCTCCAGGCGGGGGGCTGGGGCTCGAGGCCCCTCCTGGCCTCGCTTCCCGGCGCCCTCTTCATCGCCTCGATCCTCGCGGTGAACAACGCCTGCGACATACAGGGCGACGCTCTCGCCGGGCGCAGGACCCTCGCCGTGCTCCTCGGGCCGAGGCGGGCCGCCCTTCTGCCCGCCGCCCTCGTGGCCTCGTCGATTGCCGCCGCGATCGGCCTGTCCGTCCCGGGCATCCTGCCCGCGGCCGTCGCTCCCGCCACTGCCGCCGCGGCCCTCGTCTCGATACCGCTTTTCTCGGGCCTGGCCAAGCGCGGCTTCTCTCACGCGACGAAGAGCGCGAGCATGCGTGGCATCCTCGGCGCTTTCTGCGTCTATAGCCTCGGCTACCTGGCCGGCCTCGCCTGGGCGATCCTGGGTATTGGCGCGTAAAAAGGCGCTATGAGGCCGCGCAGCTCCTCGGCGGCGCCCGGCGCGCCGGTCACGAGGCTCGCGCTGTCGAAGGGGTCGTAGGCTCCGCCCCCGATGGCGGACACCGGGCAGCCCGTCTCCGCCAGGAGCAATAGGGCCGCGCCGACGTCGTAGGGCTCGAGGTCCACTTCCCAGAAGGCTTGGAGCCTGCCCGCCGCCACCGAGCACAGGTCGAGGGCAGCCGAGCCGAGCCGCCTGATATCCAGGGCGGCCGCGCTCACCGCGGCGGCCGAGGCGTAGAAGGCTTCGGCGGTATCCGACGAGCGGTAGGGCGTGCCCGTGCACACCAGGCTCCTGCGCAGGCTCATCGGCGCGACGGGAGCCAGCCGCCGCGCGGGACCGGCCCGTCCCTCCTCCCAGGCGCCGCCGCCGCGGATAGCCCAGAGCCATTCGCCCGCCGGCGGCCGGTGCACGAGGCCGAGGATCGGCCTTTCGGCCCCTCCGGAGCCGCGCTCGAAGATGGCGACCGACACGCAGAACCAGTCGAGGCCGGCCACGTAATTCGTCGTGCCGTCCAGGGGATCGACTACCCAGGTCAGCTCGCCGCGGCTCCTCTCGCCTTCTTCGCCGTAGAAGGCGGAGCCGGGGACCAGGCGTTTCAGCGCCGAGGAGAGGCGGCGCTCCGACTCGACGTCGACGAAGCTCACGAGGTCCTTGGCGGCCTTTTCGTCCGCCCAGCCCGCCGGCCGCCGCCGCCATTCCGACAGCTGGAAGGCGCCGACCTCGGCGATCGCTTGGCGCGTTCTTTCTAGCAGTAGCGCTGGCTCGATCATGGGCCAGAGCATAGTCTTTCCGCCGCGATATCGCTACTATTGCCCCAAGATGAACAACGCGGTGCTGGATAGAAAGCGCGACGCCCTTCTCGTCGTCGACCTGCAAAACGATTTCTGTGCGGGCGGCTCCTTGGCCGTCGAGGGGGGGGACCAGGTCGTCGCGCCGATAAACCGCATCCTGCCCCTGTTCGACAACATAGCGTTTACCCAGGACTGGCATCCCGCGGACCACGTCTCCTTCGCCTCGGCCTGGCCGGGCAGGAGCCTGTACGACAGCGTCGAGGCCGACGGCATCCCCCAGGTCCTCTGGCCGGACCACTGCGTCCAGGGCAGCCGGGGCGCCGCCTTTCATCAGAGCCTCGAGACCGACAGGGCCTCCGTCATCCTCCGCAAGGGAGCGAGGGCGCGCCTGGATTCCTATTCCGCCTTCTTCGAGAACGACCGCAGCACGCCGACCGGCCTCGACGGCTGGCTCCGCGGCATCGGCGCCTCCGAGCTCTACGTCGCTGGCCTCGCCACGGATTTCTGCGTCTTCTTCACGGTCCTCGACGCCCTCCGCCTCGGCTACAAGGTGCGAGTCCTCGAGGATGCGATCCGCGCCGTGGACATCCCGCCCGGCGGCGCCGCGCGCGCCCTCGGCACGATGCGGAGGGAGCGCGCAGCCTTCATCGATTCGAGGACCCTGGGATGAGCGGCGCGACCTGCACCGACTCCGGGGCGGTGACGAGCGCCCTCTTCGCGGACTTCTACGAGCTCACGATGGCCCAGGGCTACTGGAAGCTGGGCCGCGGCGGCCGCGCCGTCTTCGACGTCTTCTTCCGCCGCCACCCCTTCGGCGGCGGCTATTCCCTCTTCGCCGGCCTCGAGCCCCTCCTGCGCGACCTCGAGTCCCTCCGCTTCTCGGGCCAGGACCTCGCCTACCTCGAGTCGCTGGGCATGTTCGAGCGGGGCTTCCTCGACTACCTCGCGGACTTCCGCTTCCGGGGCGACATATGGTCGGTAAGCGAGGGAGAGATCGTCTTTCCCCAAGGACCCTTGGCGCGCGTCCACGCCGATATGATAGAGGCCCAGATCATCGAGGGCCTCGTCCTCAACCGCCTCAACTTCGGCAGCCTAGTCGCCACCAAGACGGCCCGCGTCTGGCGCGCCTCGGGCTACGGCCACGTCATGGAATTCGGCCTGCGCAGGGCCCAGGGCCCCGACGGCGCCATCACCGCCTCGCGCTCCTCCTTCATCGGGGGCGCCGACGGGACTTCCAACACCCTCGCCGGCAAGCTGTTCGGCATCCCCGTCATGGGTACCATGGCCCACTCATGGGTCATGTCCTTCGACGACGAGCGCGAGGCCTTCGACGCCTACGCGGGGATCTATCCCGATTCCACGTCCTTCCTCATCGACACCTACAACACCCTGGATAGCGGCATAAAGAACGCGATAGCCTCGGGCAGGCTCCTGGCCGCGAAGGGCAAGCGCTTCGGCGTGCGGCTCGACTCGGGCGACATAGACTACCTCTCGCGCGAGGTGCGAAGGGAGCTCGACGCCGCGGGGCTTGGGGACGCATACATCGTCGTCTCCAACGAGCTCGACGAGGACATCATCGAGCACCTGGTTTCAGCCAACGCGCCTGTCGACTCCTGGGGCGTCGGCACCAAGCTCGTCACCGGCGGCGGGGAGGCCTCCTTCCCCGGCGTGTACAAGCTCGCCGCGGTCGAGCGCGCGGGCAAGGTCGAGCCCACGATGAAATTCTCCGACAACCCCGACAAGTCGACCAACCCCGGCGTCAAGCAGGTCTGGCGGCTGTACGGGGACGACGGCCTGTCCCTCGCGGACCTCATGACCCTCGAGGACGAGGTTCCGAGGGCGGGCGAGGAGCTCGTCCTGCACCACCCCTCGGCCGACTGGCGCCGCCTGCGCCTGAGGCCCGCGGAGGCGAGGCCCCTCCTCTCCAAGGTCATGGAGGGAGGCAGGCCCTGCGCCGAATTCCCCGCGTTGGCCGACATCAGGGCGGGCCTGCGCAGCCGCCTCGAGCGCTTCGACTCGACCTACCTGCGCCTGCTCAATCCCCACGTCTACAAGGTCTCGATATCCTCCGAGCTGCGCGACCTCAAGCTGGGCTTTATCGGGAAGTACATGCAGGATGGCAGGTAGGGGGGAGCGCCGTTTCTCTTGATCCGCCCCCTCAATACGTTCCGCGCGCTCAATCTCATCCTTGCCCTCCATAATGCTCGATAATACGAATATACGGACGAAGCGGGGGAAAAAGGGAGACGTCCACGATCCCGAACGGACTTGACGCGAAGCCCATACCAAATAGAATTGGGGCTAGCGAGGAGCGACGGATGGGCGCTGCGGGAAAAAAAAGAGTGATCCTCCTCGTCGAGGATGAGGCTCTCATCGCCTTGAGCGAAAAACGCGCGCTCGAGAAATACGGGTACGAAGTATCCGTCGCCGCCTCCGGCGAGGAGGCGATCGAGGCCGCCTTCGGGAACGCCGCCTTGGACCTCGTGCTCATGGACATAAATCTCGGCCCGGGGCTGGACGGCACCCAAGTCGCCGAGAGAATACTCCGCGATCGCGAAATTCCGATCATCTTCGTCTCCTCCCACAGCGAGAGGGGAATCGTCGAGAAGACCGAGAGAATCACCTCCTACGGCTATGTGCTGAAAAGCTCCAGCATCACCGTCCTGGACGCCTCCATCAAGATGGCCTTCAAGCTTTTCGACGCGAACCGGGCCCTCAAGGAGAGCGAGGAGAAATTCCGGATACTCTCCGAACGATCCGGCGAGGGCATATACATAATGAAAGACGCGATTTTCACGTATGTAAATCCGAGGTTCGGGGCCATCTTCGGCTATTCCCCCGGCGAGCTGACGGATAAATTGGGGCCGAAGGGCTTGATCCGCATCGAGGATTTCGGCCTCGTGATGGATCGCTATGAAAAGATGCTGGAAGGCGACCGCGAGCAATACCTGACTTCCTGCCGGGGAGTCAGGAAGGACGGGAGCGCGATCGATATCGAAGTCTCCGGCAACGTCTTCGTCTATCAGGATCAGCGGGCCGTCATGGGAACGGTCAAGGACGTCACACAGAGCAAGCGCGTTCAAAGGGCCCTCGAAAAAAGCGAGAAGCTCTATCGCTCCATCCTCGACGCTTCTCCAGACGGAATCGCGATCCTGGATGCGGCCGGAAATATCGCCATGTATTCCCAGAGGCTGCTGTCCATGTTCGGCTACGCCGAGGGTCAGGACCTGCGCGGCCATTTCATCGGCGAGTTCATCAGCCCCGAAGATCTCAATAAGGCGATTTCCAATTTTTCGAGGAGGATGGGCGGAACCGAGCGAAGCCTGAGCGAATACCGCGGCTTGAAGAAGGACGGCTCGATCGTCGATATCGAGGTGAACGGGGCGATAATCAAGAACGAGGACGACGATGCCAGCGAGATGGTGATAATCGTCAGGGACATATCGCAGCGAGTCCTGACCGAGCTCGCCTTGCGGAAGAGCGAGGACGGCTATCGCAGGCTATTCGAGGATGCGGGCATAGGCATCGCCTATTTCAGCCCCGAAGGCAGGATAATTTCCATAAACCGGTCCGCGGCCAGGGACCTGGGCGAGGATCCGGATGCCCTGGCGGGGAAATCCATATTCGAGCTATTCCCGAGACCGATCGTCGATACCTATTTCGACCATATTCGACAGGCCCTGCTATCGGACATGGTAAATATAAACGAGGACTACGTCGATCTGCCGACGGGAAGGAAATACCTGCTCGGCATATTCAAGAAGATGCGCGATCCCGACGGCCGCGTGTCGGGCGTACAGGTCATCCTCAAGGATTTAAGCGCCCACAAGGATCTGGAGAGCCGGCTGTCGGCCGAGAACGGGTTGCTGCGCGCCATCACGACGCACGCGCGGGACGCCATCATCCTGATGGACGGCCAAGGCCTCGTCAGGTATTGGAATCCGGCGGCGGAGAATATTTTCGGATACGCCCCGCACGAGGCCTTGGGCAGGAATGCCCACGATTTTCTGGCGCCGGAGCGGTACAAGGCCAGATACGAGTCCGCCCTCGCGCGCTTTCTCGCGTCGGGTCAGGGCAGCGCCGTCGGGACGATAACGGAGATGGAGGCATTCGTAAAGACGGGCGAGGAGATATCGATCGAAATGGCCCTATCCGGAGTGAAGACCCCCGATGGCTGGTTCTCGGTCGGTATAATCAGGGACATCACGAAGAGGAAGCAGGTCGAGGCCATGCTCCAAGGCCTGCTCGAGCGGCAGGAACTGATGATGAAAGAAGTCCATCATCGCATCAAGAACAACATGAATACGATCCAGAGCCTCTTGGATCTCCAAGCCGGGACGCTGGACGACTCGTCCGCGGTCCTAGCGCTCCGGGAGGCCTCGAGCCGGGTCGGGAGCATGATGGTATTGTACGACAAGCTCTATAGGTCCCCGGATATCGACTCGGTCTCCGTCGGGGAGTACCTGCCCTCGCTTATCGAGGAAATTTACAGCAACTTCCCGGATAGCCGCACTACCGAGATCAGGATCGAAGTCGAAGACATCTCGCTGGGGCCCGCTAAGCTCCAGCCTCTCGGGATAATAATAAACGAGCTGCTGACGAACGTAATGAAATACGCTTTCAAGGGTCGCCCGAAAGGATCGATCGAGGTTTTGGCGGCCCTGCGGGGCAGGCTCGTCCATCTGGAAATAAGGGACGATGGGGTCGGCATGCCGGAGGACATCGATTTCTCCAAATCCACCGGATTCGGGATGACACTGATCTATTACTTGACTAAGCAACTGAATGGCGACATAAGGATCGAGCGCGGGAAGGGAACGAGCATCGTCTTGGAATTCGCGAATTGATACTCAACGGAGGAGAATCGGTGAGAAAATACCTGTTCCTAGCCGCCCTGGCCCTTGTCGCCGCCCAGGCCTTTCCCGAATGGCTGCACATGAAGGACCTCAGGGTCGCCGTGCTCGACGTCGTGTCGCGGGTCCCGGGCGAGGCCATCGACACAGCTACCCTCACCGAAATGCTGCAGGTAGCCCTCGTCGACCGTGACGAATTCCGGATCGTGGAGCGGTCCCTACTCGACAAGATAGTCAAGGAGCAGGAGTTCGAGGTGACTGGCCTCACCGAGGGCCAGGCCGCCAAGATCGGCCAGTTGGCGGGGGCCGACAAGGTCATGCTGGTGTCGCTCGCCAAGTTCGCCGACAAATACCTGATCATCGTAAAAGGCATCGATACCAAGACGGGCATCGTCGACCTGAGCGACCAGGTCCTGAGCTACACCCTCGGCGGCTTCATAGATGTATTCCCGGTGCTCGCCGATCGCCTGGTACGCAAGGCCCGCGGCGAGGCCGTGGCGACCTACAAGATCCCGCTCGAGCAGGCTCAGCCCGGCCCCGGGACGGCCGGCCAGGGCGCCGCGGCCTCCCCCGCGGGGGAGGTCGCGGGCATAGGCGGCGACTATGCCGCTGCGGGATTCAATCCCGACGGCAGCGCCTACGAAGGCAGCTGCGCCGTGACCCTCAAGGGCGATGGCACCTACGGCTTCGAATGGGAGGTCGGCGGGTCCTCCTACGTCGGGATCGGCCGGATGCAAAACGGCCTCATCGTCGTCGATTGGGGCGATACCTATCCGGTGATCTACCGCGTGCAGCAGGGCGGCAAGGTCTTGGCGGGAACCTGGGCCGACGGCGCGGCCTCCGAGAAACTCACCAGGTAGGGTTCGAAGGCACGCGGGATCGGCTAATCCCGGGCTGGGCTTTTCCCCTGTATTTGCGGTGAGGTCCTTAGTATATTCCCTATATATTATCAACCATATATGGTTGGATAGGGAGGCCTCCTTGAAGCTCTCTTCAGTCCGCCCCGCTCGCCTTGCGAAGGCGATGATCATGTACGTTTTCCTGATTACGCCGGTGGCACTCCTCTCCGCGCAGAAGGCGATGACGGGTCCGGCTCCCGCGGCGGCTCCGGCCGGCCCCTCGCCGATCTCGGGCCTCATCGTCTCGATCGACGGCGGGGCGATAGTCCTGTCTGGAACCGCCTCGGGCACTGCGAGGATACTGCTCAAAGCCGACACGCAGTTCTTCGCCCGCCAGGCCGCGACCCTCGCCTCCATCAAGCCGGGCGAGGCCCTCGGGGTGGCCGCCGACAGGGAGGCGGACGGGAGCCTTGCCGCGACGGCCATCAAGGTATTCCCGCCCGAGATTTGGCAGCGCGCCCGGAAGGGGCAGTTCCCGATGGCCTCGGGCCAGGTGATGACGAACGCCGAGGTCGACAGGGTCGTGGACAAGGTAGAGGGGCGGGTCGTGTACTTGAAGTACGAGATGCTGAGCGTCGCTGTCTCGGTGCCTTCGAACGCGGAGATACGCCGGACCCTCCCGCTCAAGGTCGCCGACCTCACGCCCGGCATGAGGGTGAGCGTCCGGCTGGCCGCGACGACGGACGGGTCCCTGGTCGCCGCGATGGTCAGCATGGACCTTCCGGCCAAATAGGCTCTCCCCGCAAGGGACTACGCTTTCTCGGCCAGGTTCCTCACCCAGCGCTCCTTGGCCAGCCACCAGAAGGCCGTGGCCGTCTTGCCCAGGTCCGATAGCTTGGCGAGCCCGAAGAGGGCGACCGGTCCGAGGCTCGTCCACCCCGCGAGACCGAAGGCTATAGGAAGGAAGACCGCGTAGGTCACGCCTACGTCCACCCATACCCCCATGGCCGTGTCGCCGCCGGCCCGCGAGAGGGCGAATTGCGCGTTGAGCAGGGTCCAGATCGGTATGTACGCCGAGATGACGAGGACGAGGCCCTTGGTCACGACCTGCGCGTCGGGGCTCAAATTCCCGAACACAATGGGAATGAGGAAGGTCGAGGCCGCGGCTGCGGCGCCCACGATGAGGCCGAAGGCGAAGGAGCCGAAGAGGATCCACCGCCCCTTTTCGCGGGCCTCCTCGAGCCTGCCCGCCCCGAGGGTGGAGCCTATGATGACGCTCGTGGCGGTGATCACGGCACCGAAGGCCATGAAGAATATGTTGGCGATAGTCCAGCCGGCCCCCATGCCCGCCACCGTCTCCGCCCCTCCTCGGCCGTTGTAGAGGGCGGTGATCACCGTCTCCGAGAGGACCCAGGCCGTCTCCGAGAAGAACATCATCGCGGACTTGCCGAGGATGCCCTTGAACAGGCGCGCGTCGACGCGGAAAAGCTCGCGCGGGCGGAAGGCGAAGGCGGGCTTGCGGGCGGCGGCGTAGGCGAGGAAGGCGGCGGCCTCCGCGAATCGTGCGATGTCGGTGGCTAGTGCGGCGCCGCCCACCTCCAGGCGGGGCGCGCCGAGCTCGCCGTATATGAGGACCCAATTGAGCAGTGTGCAGAGGGCGGCGGCGGCCGAGGAGACGACGAGTGGCGCCTTGGTCTTCCCGACGTCGCGGTACGAGGAGCCGAGGGCGGCCGCGACGGCGAAGGGCGCGAAGCTCGGCGTAGCGAGCCTGAGGAAGCGGGCCCCCTCCGCCACTATCGCCCCGCCCTGGCTGTTCCCCCTCACCATAAGGCCGATGAGGGCCTCGGGCGCGAGGAGGCAGAGGCAGGAGTAGGCGGCCGCGATCGCGAGGGCGACTATCAGCTTGAAGCGCAGGCTCTGCCTCATGCCCTCCTCGTCGCTGGCGCCGCGGTGCTGCGAGAGAAAGATGCCCCCGGCCATGCAGGCGGCGTTCACCACGATGATGTAGACGAAGTTGATCTGGTTGGCCACGTTGACCGCGGCCATCTTCACGTCGCCCAGGCCCGCCACCATGAAATTGTCCACGAGGGAGATCAGGCTCGTGATCACCATCTGGAGCATGACGGGCACGACGATGCCGAGGGCCTCCCTGTAGAAGGACCCCGGTCCGAGGGCGGGCGATCCGCGGAGGAAGGAGGGGCGGAGCTCGTCTTTCATGGATCCCTACAGCTCCGTCTTCGCGCCGATCTCGACGACGCTGTCCGGCGGCATGCGGAAGAAGTCCGTCGGGCTCACCGCGTTGTTGAAGAGGAAGGTGAACAGGCGCTTGCGCCATCTCATCATGCCGTTCCTCTTCCGCCCGACCACTATCGACTCGCGGCCCATGAAGTAGGTGATCCTGCTCTGGTCCGAGGCGAGGCCGGGTACGTCGAGGCCCGATACGGCCTTGGGCACGTCCGGCATCTCGCTGAAGCCGAAGCGGAGGAGTACGTGCCAGATGCCCGCCTCGTAGCCGAGTATTTCGGCGCGCTTGGCCTCGTCCACGTAGGGCTCGTCCTGGGTCTGGACCGAGAGCACGATCGTGCGCTCGTGGAGGACGCGGTTGTGCTTGAGGTTGTGCAGCAGGGCCTTCGGCACTCCCTTGGGGTCGACCGTCAGGAAGATGGCCGTCCCCGGGACGCGGACGGGCGGGTCGAGGGCTATGCTGGAGGCGAAGAGCTCCGGCGATAGCCGATATGCCTGGATCCGCTGGCTGAAGAGCCTGCGGCCGTCCTTCCAGGTTTTCATGAGGACGAATATCAGGGTCGCGAAGACGACGACGATCCATCCGCCGGATACGATCTTGGTGAGATTGGAAAGGAAGAGGGCCCCGTCTATCGCCAGGAAAAGGAGGGCGAGGGGGACGAGGAGAGCGAGCCTCATCTTGGCCATGCGCCGACCCAGGAAGATCATGAGGTAGGTGGTTATCAGCATGTCCACGGACACGGCGATGCCGTAGGCGTTCGCCAGGCTGCTCGACTTCTTGAAGCCGAGGACGAGCCCCACGGTGCCGAGGAGGAGGCACCAGTTGATGAAGGGAACGTAGACCTGGCCGATGGTGGAATCCGATGTGTGGCGGACCTGTATGCGCGGCCAGAGCCCCAGCTGCACCATCTGCCTGGCTATCGAGAAGGCGCCCGATATCACCGCCTGCGAGGCGATTATCGTCGCCATCGTCGCGAGCGCGACGAGCGGGTAGAGGGCCCAGGAGGGCGCGAGGCGGTAGAAGAGATTCTCTACCCGGTCGGGGTGGGTCAGGAGGAAGGCTCCCTGCCCGACATAGTTGAGGATGAGGGCGGGATAGACGAGGAAGAACCAGGCCCTGCGTATGGGAGAGCGCCCGAAGTGGCCGAGGTCGGCGTACATGACCTCGGCTCCCGTCAGCGCGAGGAAGACGGAGCCGAGGACCGCGAAGCTCAGGGCCCGCTCGCGCACGAGGAAGCGGGAGGCGTGGATCGGATTGAGGGCCGCTAGGATGCCCGGGTTCGAAACGATCGACGAGAAACCGAGGATCGCTATGACGACGAACCACAGGGAGATCAGCGGGCCGAACACGCGCCCGACCTTGGCCGTGCCCCGCGCTTGCATGGGGAAGAGGGCGATGAGCACGACGATCGCCAAGGGCTCGACGTAGGGCATGAATCGGGGGGTGATGACCTCCAGGCCCTCGATGGCAGATAGCACCGAGACCGCAGGCGTGATCATCCCGTCGCTGTAGAGCAGGGCGGCCCCGACAATCCCGAGGATGGCCACGAAGCCGGCGCGCCGCTTCGAGTCCTTCGGGATGTAGCGCGATACCAGGCTCACGAGGGCGAGGATCCCTCCCTCGCCCTTGTTGTCCGCGCGGAGGACGAATCCGAGGTACTTCACGCAAACGACGAGGCTCAGGGTCCAGATCAGGAGGGAGACAATGCCGAGAATGTTGTCGGCCTGGACGGCTATGCCGTGCTTGGGGGAGAAGCACTCCCTGAGCGCGTAAAGGGGGGAGGTGCCGATGTCGCCGAAAACCACTCCGATGGCGCCGATCGCGAGTGTCAGCTGGTGTCCACTGCCCTCGTTGTTGCCCACCCGGCCACTGTAGCCCGGCGACCTTGGCTTGCGCAACGGTCGGCGAATTTCGCGGCCCTTGCGCCTGGGCGCGCTAACGACTATGGTTTACGCGGGGGAACCACATGGATGCAAGCATCGTCGCAGCCTTCAGTCAGGCGGCAAAGAGCACCTTCCGCGATATGTTCGGGCTCGAGGCCGCCGAATCCGGGTCTCACGTCCTGGGCGGCTCAGAGGACCACGGCTGGGACCTGACCGGGCTCGTGGGACTGGCGGGGCAGGCGCAGGGCGTCATCGCGATACGGCTCACCCAAGCCCTCGTCGCGGGCCTGCTCGCGGGATCCGGAGTCGCCGCCGGCGGCGACGAGGAGCGCGGGCAGCTCGAGGGTGGCCTCGTCGGCGAGATGACCAACATCATCGCCGGTACGGCCATCTCCGCCATCCACGGCCTCGACATGGAGATCGCGCCGCCCGTCGTCATCCGCGGCCCCAACCACAGGATAGGCTGGCCGGCCATCGCTCCCGTCGTCGCCCTCTCCTTCACCCTCTCCAGAGGGGGGGCCGCGGGCGGGTTCGAGGTGGACCTCTGCATTAGGCATTAACCCGTCCCGCCTTTGCTCCGCGTCCGCCCGGTAGTATATTCGTTTCTGCATGTATGACCTAGCGTTGCGCGCCGCAGGGGGCGACCCGATACTCAATCTAGCCCTCGAGGAGAGCCTCCTCGAGAGAGGTATTCGCGACGATAGTCGCGGCGACGATAGTCGCGGCGACGCCGGCGACGATAGTCGCGGCGACGCCGGCGCCAGCGCGGTCCTCGTCTACGTGAACGACCCTTGCGTCGTCGTCGGGCGAAACCAGAATCCCTGGGTCGAGGTCTCGCCCCGCTCCCCCCTCCCCGTCCTGCGGCGGGTCTCCGGCGGAGGGGCCGTGTATCACGACCGGGGCAACCTCAACTGGAGCATCCTCGTCCCCCGCTCGCGGCACGACCCCGAGGCGGAGCTGCGCCTCGTCGCGGCCGCCCTGCGGTCGCTCGGCGTCGAGACGGTCTCGGGCCGGCGGGGCGGCCTCTTCGTCGCGGACGCGGGTCCCTGGAAGGGCGCCAAGCTGTCGGGCACTGCGCGCAGGCTCACCGCGTCCCGCGTCCTCCATCACGGCACCCTCCTCGTCGACGCCGACCTCTCCCGCCTCGCCTCCTGCCTCGGAGGCATCGAGGCCGAGCGTTCCAAGGCCCTCCCCTCGGTCCGGTCTACGAGCGTCAACCTGAGCGACCTCGTCCCGGGCCTCCGCGTGGAGGACGCCGCCCTCGCGATCGCGCGAGCGCTCTCGGCGGCCGAGAGCGAGAGCGCGGAGGCACTGGCCGACCCTGGCTACGCCGCGGCGGCTGCGCTGAGGCTGGCAGGATGGGAATGGACCTGGGGAGCGACCCCCGCCTTCGCGCTCGGCCTCCCCTGGAGCGGGGGCAGGGCGAGCATCGAGATCAAGTCAGGCATCGTCGTCTCGGCATCGGGACAAGGCGCGGAGAGTTTGCGGGGGATGGCCGGCCGGCGCTTCGGCTACGGCCTACCCGAGGCGGCCATCGGCGCGCTCGAAGGCAGCGGAGAATTTTCTCAATAGGAGATATGAATGGAGTACAACGAGATCCTCGAGAGGGCCCTCGCATTGATCGGCGGGGGCAGTCCCGCCCTTTTCACGACCGTCGGCGAGGCCGGCTATCCGCACTCGCGCTGGATGGTGCCCTGCGCCCTCCCGCGGCTGAAGGGTAGGATCTTCGCCGTGACCGCGCGGGGCTTCCCGAAGACTGCGGAGGTCGAGGCGGACCCTCGCGTCTCGTGGGTGTTCCAGGCTGCCGATTTTTCCGAGGTGACGACCATCAGGGGCAGGGCGCGCGTAGTCGACGATCCCTCCTTCGCCGCCGAGGTGGTGAAGGCGATCGGCCCCAACCTCTCCGTCTTCTGGCGGCTCAACAAGGATCCCTCCTCGATCCGCGTGATAGAGACCGAGATCGAGTCGGCGTCCATCCTCCTTCCCCTGCGCGCCGAGCGATTCTCGGCTGAGCCGAATCATGGATGATTCCCTCTTGGCGCTGCTCGAGAGCATGCAGCTGATCAGGGCCTTCGAGGAGAAGGCGGGCATGATGTACGGCCTGCGCAAGATAGGCGGATTCTGCCACCTCTATACGGGGCAGGAGGCGGTGGCGGTCGGAGCCGTCTCGGTCCTCGACCTCGGGAGGGACTACGTGCTGACCGGGTACAGGGACCACGGCCATGCGCTCGCCCTCGGCATGGATCCCGGGGCCATCATGGCCGAGCTCTTCGGCAAGGCGACCGGCGTCTCCCGCGGCAAGGGCGGCTCGATGCACCTCTTCGACCCCGCCAAGCGGATGCTCGGCGGCAACGGCATCGTAGGCGCCCAGATACCCGTGGCTACCGGAGTAGCCCTCGCCCAAGCCTATCGCGGCGACGGCGGCGTCACGCTCTGCTTCTTCGGCGACGGCGCCTTCCATCAAGGCGCGCTCCACGAGAGCCTCAACCTCGCGAAGGTCTGGTCCCTGCCCATCGTGTACGTCGTGGAGAACAACCAGTGGGGCATGGGCACGAACTGGAAGCGCGTCTCCTCGGAGGAGGACTTCACGCTCACCGTCGCGGGCTACGGCATGAAGGGCCTCTCCTGCGACGGCATGGACCTGGCGAGCGTGCGAGGAGCCCTGCGCGAGGCGGTCGACCGCGCGCGGACGGCCAGGGAGCCCTGCCTCGTCGAGGCGCGCACCTATCGCTACAAGGGCCACTCGATGAGCGACCCGCAGAAGTACCGCAGCCGCGACGATGTCGAGGAGTACCGCAAGCGCGACCCGATCGACGCCCTCAAGGGCAGGATGACGGACTCGGGCGAGCTGACCGAGGCCCGGTGGGCGGAGATAGCCGCCCGGGTCGACGCCAAGGTGGAGGCGGCGGTCGCCTTCGCGGAGGCCTCGCCCGAGCCCGCCTCCGGCGAGCTCTATACCGACGTATACTCCTCGCCGCGAGCGGCGGGGTAGGGGGAGCGATGTCGGTAATAACCTACCGCGAGGCCCTGGGCAGGGCCCTCGACGAGGAGATGGCCAGGGACGGGCGTGTGTTCCTGATGGGCGAGGAGGTCGGGGAGTACGACGGCGCCTACAAGGTGTCGAAGGGCCTGCTGGCGAAATACGGGCCGGACAGGGTGCGCGACACGCCGATCGCCGAGCTCGGCTTCACGGGAGCCGGCGTCGGCGCCGCCATCGCGGGCCTCAGGCCGGTCGTCGAATGGATGACGCACAACTTCGCCCTCCTCGCGATGGACCAGGTGATCAACGAGGCGGCCAAGATGCGCTACATGTCGGGCGGCCAGCTGTCGGTGCCCATAGTGTTCCGTGGCCCCAATGGCCCCGCGGAATATCTTGCGAGCCAGCATTCGCAGTCCTTCGCGAGCTTCTGGGCGCATGTGCCGGGCCTCAAGGTCCTCGCGCCTTCGACCCCCGCAGACGCCTACGGCTTGCTGAAAAGCGCTATCCGCGACGACGACCCCGTGGTCTTCCTCGAGAGCGAGATGATGTACGGGTGGAAGGGCGAGGTGAGCGACCAGGAATTCCTGGTTCCCTTCGGCAAGGCGGCCGTCGCCCGGCCCGGGCGGGACCTCACGATAATCTCCTTCTCGAAGCCGGCGCGCGCGGCGCTCGAGGCCGCCGACGCCCTCGCGGGCCGCGGCATCGAGGCCGAGGTCCTGGACCTCCGCAGCATCAGGCCCCTCGACGAGGCAGCCTTGTACGAATCGGTCAGGCGGACGGGGCGCTGCGTCGTCGTCGACGAGTCCTGGCCCTTCGCGAGCGTGGGCTCCCACGTCGCTTATCTAGTATCGCGCGAATGCTTCGATCGCCTCGACGCTCCGGTGGCCTTGGTTTCCGGGGAGGACGTGCCGATGCCCTACAACCACGCGCTCGAGCTCGCGGCCCAACCCTTGGCGGCCAAGATCGAGGCCGCGGCCCTGCGCGCTCTCTACCGGGAGGTATAGGATGGCCGAAAGGCTTCTCATGATGGCCCTCTCCCCGACCATGGCCGAGGGTACGATAACCAAATGGAAGGTCGCCGAGGGTTCCGCCTTCAAGGCAGGCTCGGTGCTCTGCGAGGTCGAGACAGACAAGGCGAGCATGGACTACGAGGCGTCCAAGGACGCCGTCCTCCTCAAGATCCTCGTAGGCGAGGGAGGGAAGGCGGCCGTTGGCATGGGCATAGCCGTCATCGGGGCCGCGGGCGAGGATCCAGGCCCCCTGTCCGCGGCCGCGCCTGGCGTACCCGCGCCGCCTCCCCTGCCAGCCGCGCCCGCGCTGCCGAAGCCTTCGGCAGCGCCGCCTTCGCCCAAGGCCCCGGAGCCGGCTAGGGAGGCCGTCCCCGCCGTCGAGGCGCCAGGCGGGGGGGGGCCTTCCGCCCCGGCTTCCTATCCGCCCTCCTCGCCGCTCGCCCGCTCCCTCGCCCGTGAGCTCGGGGTGGACCTCCGCTACGCGAGGGGCTCCGGCCCCGGCGGCCGCGTCGTGGAGAGGGACGTGCGCGAGCTCGCGTCGCGCGGCCCCGCGGCGGGGCCTTCCGGCTCCCGACCCCTTCCGGCCGGGGCGGCCGACCGCAGGGTGCCCGTATCGGGAAAGCGCGCGGTCATCGCCAGGCGCCTCTCCGAGTCCTTCTTCACCGCCCCGCACTTCTATCTGAAACGGCGGGCGGACGTCGGCTCCCTCCTGGCCCTGCGCGAAGGCGCGAACGCCGGCCGCGAGAAGCCGATTTCTCTCAACGCGTTCCTGGTCAAGCTCTGCGCCGAGGCGATCGTCCGCCACCCCTACATGAATTCGGGATGGGAGGGCGACGCTATAACCGAGCGCTCCTCCGTGGACATCGGCCTCGCGGTGGCCCTGCCCGACGGCCTCATCACGCCCGTCGTCAGGGACTGCGCGCGAAAAGGCGTCGCGGCGATAGACGAGGAGCTGTCGGCCCTCATCGCCAAGGCTCGGGACAGGGGCCTCGCTCCCTCCGAGTACGAGGGCGCGGGCTTCACGATCAGCAATCTCGGGAGCTACGGGGTGGAGGAGTTCACCGCGATCATCAACCCGCCGGGCTCGGCGATACTCGCCGTGGGCGCGGCCCTCATAGAGCCTTGGGTCCGCGAGGACGGCTCCGTCGGCGCGAGGCGCGCGATGGCCCTCACCCTCGGCTGCGACCATCGAGTCATTGACGGAGCGGCCGGCGCGCGTTTCCTCGCGACCCTGGCCTCCTTCGTCGAGGATCCCGGCAAGGCCCTGCTCTAAAACAAGGAGACTTCAGATGCCTGATAAAGATTACGACCTCGTCGTCATTGGAGCGGGGCCCGGCGGCTATGTCTGCGCGATTCGGGCGGCCCAGCTCGGCTTGTCGGTCGCCGTCGTCGAGAAGGACGCGCCGGGAGGGGTCTGCCTCAACGTCGGCTGCATCCCTTCGAAGGCCCTGATACACCAGGCCTCGCTCTTCATCGAGGGACGGGCGGCCATCGAAGCCGCAGGCGGCAAGGTCGACCTAAGTGGCTTCGATTACGAGAGGGTCTGGAAGCGGTCCCGCGACGCCGCCGACAGGCTCTCGAAGGGCGTCCGCTTCCTGTTGAAAAAGAACGGCGTGGACTACGTCGAGGGAGCCGCCCGCCTTTCGGGGTCGCGCGAGGTCGAGGTCGCCGGCGCCGGCGCCGCTGGTCCCCGCGGACTCTCGGCGAAGGCCGTCGTCCTCGCGACGGGCTCTCGGCCGCGCGCCCTGCCCGGCTTCGACTTCGATGAGGACAAAATACTGTCGTCCACGGGGCTCCTCATGTCGCGCAACCTCCCGAAGCGATTGGCTATCCTCGGCGCAGGCGCGATCGGCATGGAGACCGCCTATATCATGGGGGCCTTCGGGGTGGAGGTGACGGTGATAGAGCTCTTGGACAGGATCCTCCCCATCGAGGACGAGGAGTCGGCCGCGATCATCGCGGCGGCCTTCGCCAAGCGCGGGACGAAGTTGCTCACCGGTACCTCAGCTCAAGGAGTGGCGCGCGCGGGCGACGTCCTCTCCCTCAAGCTGAAGGCCAAATCTGGTCCAGAGGCCAGCCCCGGCGAGGAGCGGAGCCTGGAGGCAGACCGCGTCCTCGTATCGATAGGGCGCAGCCCCAATACGGGGGAGCTCGGGCTCGAAGAGCTCGGCGTCCGGCTCGAGAAGGGCTACGTCTCGGTCGGGGACTACCAGGAGAGCTCGGCGTCCGGCATTTACGCGATCGGGGATATCGTCGCGACTCCGCTGCTGGCTCACGTCGCCTCTAAAGAGGGCGAGATAGCCGCCGAACGCATCGCCCAGCTCGTTAAAGGCGGGCCTCCTCCTTCCGAAAAGCGCGTGGATCCCCTCTTCGTGCCGAGCGCCGTCTACTGCGAACCCGAGCTCGGGAGCTTCGGCCTCTCCGAGGCCAAAGCCAAGGTCGAGGGCAGGACTGTCAGCATGGCTCGCTTTCCCTACCGGGGCGTAGGCAAGGCCGTGGCTACGGGGCTGCCCGAGGGACAGGCCAAGATCCTCTTCGATCCTCGGACTCGGGCCATCCTGGGCGCCACGATAGTAGGGGCGGGCGCCACCGAGCTGATCCACGAGCTCCTGCTCGCCTCGAGGGCCGAACTCCTACTCGACGACGTCGCCGACCTGATCCACGCCCATCCGACCCTCTCGGAGCTCGTGATGGAGGGGGCCAGGGCGGGATTGGGACGCGCTGTACATATTTAACGCTTTTCGCGCAGATGCGTAAAACCGCTCGAAAACGTACTAGGCGCGGAAGACCTTTATGCAGTATATTGCATTCAAGCTGATCGGGAGCCCTTCGGTTCGTTAGTATCAGCCCTCGCTCGCGGTCGGTGAACCGGGGGCGAGAGCACTGCCGATTTTTAGAATAGTACTGAAAATCCGGCACTTGCCCCCATCTCTTTTCTTTAAGGATTCACATGACCGACCAAACATTCGCCTCCCTCGGCCTCGCCGAGAGCATTCTGTCCGCCCTCGAGCGACAGGGCTACGAAACCCCCACTCCCATCCAGACGGCATCCATCCCTTCCCTCCTCGCCGGCCGCGACCTCCTGGGCTGCGCGCAGACGGGCACGGGCAAGACCGCCGCCTTCGCGTTGCCGATAATCCAGCGCCTTTCGGCCATGGCCGTCAGGCCCGCGCCCAAGAGCTGCCGCGCCCTCGTCGTCGCCCCGACCCGCGAGCTCGCCGCCCAGATCGATTCCAGCTTCGCCGCCTACGGCGCCAATTCGCGGCTCACGCACACCGTCGTCTACGGCGGGGTCGGCAAGGCCCCCCAGGTCAAGGCCATAGGCCGGGGCGTCGACGTCCTCGTAGCCACGCCCGGCCGCCTCCTCGACCTCCACAATCAGGGCGTCGTGCGCCTCGACGCGGTCGAGATCGTCGTCCTCGATGAGGCCGACCGCATGCTCGACATGGGCTTCATCAGGGACGTCAAGCGCATCATGGCCCTCATACCGAAGAACCGGCAGACCCTCCTCTTCTCCGCCACCATGCCCAACGACATCTCGGGACTCGCCAACTCGATCCTGCGCGATCCGGTCCGCGTCTCCGTGACGCCGGACAAGCCCACCGTCGAGCTCATCGACCAGAAGGTTGCCTTCGTCGAGAAGGGCGAGAAGCGGGCCTTCCTCGCGGCCCTCATAAACGCCCAGGGGGACGAGCGCGCGATCGTCTTCACCCGGACCAAGCACGGGGCCGACAAGCTCGCGAAGGCCCTGAGCGTCGGCGGCATCCCCGCCGAGGCCATCCATGCCAACAAGAGCCAGAACAACAGGACTCGCACGATGGACGGCTTCCGCGCCGGAAACCTCCGGGTCCTCGTCGCCACCGACCTCGCCGCGCGCGGAATCGACGTCGACGGCATCAGCCACGTCTACAACTACGAGCTCCCCGAGGTGGCCGAGACCTACGTCCACCGCATCGGGCGAACCGCGCGGGCGGGCGCCTCAGGCTGCGCCATCGCCCTCTGCGACCGCGAGGAGCGCCCCCTGCTTAAGGCGATCGAGAAGCTGCTGCGCACGAGCGTGCCGGTAGCCTCGGGCCCCCTCTTCGACCAGGTGGCCGCGGACGCGAGGAAGACCATGATCGCCGAGGCGGCCGCCATCCGTGCCGATCCGCGCCTCGCGGCGCGCGAGGCCGCCGAGCGCGACCGCGAGCGCAGCTTCGACCCCCGGAACAGGACCAAGACGGGCCGTCGACCCGAGGGTCGCCCCGAGGCGCGCTCCGAGAGCAGGAGCTCTTCCACCGGCGCGGCCGGCAGGGTCGTGGCGAAGAGGGGCAGTTTGACTTCCTCGTCCTCAGGCGCTACATTTTCAAGCAAGGAGTCCAACCATGGAAATAGGTTCGATCGGAGCCCAAGCGGCCGTTCCCCTTCAGGCGGCGCCTCGCGAGAGCGAAGCGGCGGAGCGCGCTCCGGACAACGAAGCCGCTGAAGCCCCCAAGGTAGCCCAGGCTAAGGCCCCGCTGCCGGCCGATGTCGGCACTATAATCGACACCCAAGCCTAGCCAGCCCATAGACAGATACGGCCGGGTCCCCTCCCGCGGCAAGCGCAGTGCTTGCCCAAGAGGGGGCCCGGCCGTTATCATATCCGAACGATTCCTCACTCAACGGTCGGGATAGAAACACAGGTCCGGTAGGTAGTCCGGCAGGCCCTCTCGCGAAGGCCCGAGTAACCACCGTCGTCGACGGCGTCCATTCCCCTCCCGGGATAATACTACCCGGAGGGCGCCATGGTCGCCATTTTCATCGTGTATTTCGAGGGCCCCTTCTGGGTCGGCGTCTTGGAGTCCGAGGACGAGGGTCGTCTCGTCGTGGCGAGGCAGGTCTTCGGCTCGGAGCCCAGCAACCCCGAGCTCCTCGAATTCATGCTGTACCGCTTTTCCGAGATGCCCAGGTCCAGGCCGAGGGAGAGCCAATGCCCACTCCCTCGCGCCGCGGCGAACCCGAAGCGGGCGCAGAGGGAAGCCCGGCGCGCCCAGGCTAAGCCTCCCTCGACCAGGTCCCAAGCCGCCCTATCGGCGGCCCTGGAGGAGGGCAAGTCCGAGCGTCGGGCTATTTCCCGTGCGGATCGTCGCCTCGAGGCCGAGCGCCGCTTCGAGCTCCGGACCGAGAAGAGGAAGAGGCGGCGCGACGGACACTAGATTTCGTCGGGGCCTCGCGGCGACGCGGCTTGGGCTTCGCCTCTCCCTCGGCCTCCCTCTCGTTTAGGTGGGGCCTGTGCGGCTTGTCCGGCCCGCCGAGCGGGGCTCGCGCCGCCTTGATCGCCGCCTCGAATTCGGGAGGGGGAGGGCTCTCTATCCGCAGAGTGTCCCGGCCGGGCAGCTTGAGCTCGATGGCCCGCGCGTGGAGTGCGAGGCGCCCCAGGTCGTTGCGTCCCGATCCGTAGCGCTCGTCCCCGATCACCGGATGGCCGGAATCGGCGAGGTGGACCCGGATCTGGTGCTTTCGGCCGGTCTCCAGGGCGAGCTCGAGGAGGCTCAGGCCCGCTCCCTTGCCGATTACTCGCCAGCGCGTTATCGCCCGCTTCGCGAGCTTGTCCTTGGGCTCGGCGGCGTAGACTTCGCCGGCCTTGTTCTCCTTGAGCCAGGAATCGAAGACCCCCGATCCCTCATCCATGGATCCCTCGACCAGGGCAACGTAGAGCCGTTGGGAGACGAGCTCGTCCCAGCCTTCCATGAGGAGCTTCTTGGTCCTGCCGTCGACGGCGAAGATCACGATGCCCGAGGTGTCGCGGTCTATCCTGTGGACGACCGCGGCCCTCCCCTTGGAGTTGTGTCGCGCAACGTGCTCGGTGGCTACGTCTAGGAGGCAGCGAGCGCGGGACCCCTCCGGCGCGATGACGGGGAGGCCGACGGGCTTGTCGAAGGCGAGGACGAGGTCGTCCTCGTACACGAGGCGAGCCGCCCCGGGGCGGAGCTTGGGCGTGGCCGCCGCTCTCTCCCGCTGCGTCTCGTCCCGCTCCCTGGTTTCCTGGCGGGGCGGCCTGGCGTTGGGCGCGTTCGCGCCCGTCTTGGGATGCCCCGGCGCCCCCGGGGGGATATAGGGCTTTCGCTTCTTCTTTGCCGGCATGGGGCCAGTATACGCTTTTTACGGGGAGGCGGGATAGCGCGGGCCCTTCGATCGCTCCGGCCGCTTGAAGACGGTCAGAGGTCCCTTGGCGGAGAGGCGGTCCAGGAGGGCGCCCGCCTCGGTGTCGACGACGAGGTCCTCGAGCTGCTCGCCCGCGAGGAAGCCCTCCGCGACCATGGCGGCCAGGAAGGCCAGGAGGGGAGCGTAGTATCCCGCGACGTCGAGCACCCCTACGGGCTTGTCGTGATAGCCGATGCCTCGCCAGGTCCAGGCCTCGAAGAGCTCGTCGAGGGTGCCTATGCCGCCGGGCAGGGCGACGAAGGCGTCGGCCGAATCGTACATCGTGGATTTGCGCTCGTGCATGTCCGCGGCCACGATGAGCTCGGTAAGCTCCACGTGGTCGACCAGCTCGTAGAGCTTGCGCGGGATGACTCCGGTCACCTCGCCGCCCCCTGCGAGCGCCGCCCTGGCCAGGATGCCCATGGTGCCGACGTCGCCGCCGCCGTATACGAGCCGTATCCCGCGGCGCGCGAGCTCCTTTCCCAGGGCGTCGGCGGCCAGGGCGTACTCCGGGCGGACGCCGTTGCTGGAGCCGCAGAACACGCACAATGAGCGAATTGTCATCATAACTGCGAGTATAGCCGCGGCCCACCCGGTCGGCAACGCGATCGGCTGCGTCGGCGCCGAGGGAGGGCGGCTTGATCGGCGGAGCTAGTTGCTCCATGATTAGGTAAATGAAAAACGTATCAAAAAAAAACGCCGCCAGGCGTCCTTCATGGGCGCGGGTCCTTCTTCTCGGCGCCTATGCCGCCCTTGCCTCGGCCGGCGAGCCTCTAGTGGCCGAACCTTCATCCATAAAGGTAGTCTGCGACGACAATTACCCTCCCTACTCCTTCCTCGGGGCCGACGGCGAGCTCGAGGGAATCGTACCCGATCATTGGAAGGCCTGGGAAAAGGCGACCGGGATATCGGTGGAGCTGCGCGGGCTTCCCTGGGCCGCGGCCCTCCAAGCCATCGGGCTCGACCAGGCGGACGTCATCGACACCATCTTCGAGACTCCCTCGAGGCAGTTGCATTACGATTTCACCCCGGCCTACGCGAGCATCGAAGTGCCCGTATTCATCCACAAATCGATTTCCGGCATCGCCTCCGTGGGCGACTTGAAGGGCTTCAAGGTAGCCGTCAAGTCGGGAGACGCCGCCATCAGCGAGCTACTGGGCCGAGGAGTCGCGGAGCTCGCGCCCTACGGCAGCTACGAGGAGATCGTCGACGCGGCGGCGAGGCTCGAGGCCCGCATATTCTGCATCGACAAGCCTCCCGCCCTCTACTTCCTGTATAAGCGGGGGATCGACCGGGATTTCCGCATCGCCTTCGTGTTGAATCGGGGCGCCTTCCACAGGGCGGTCAAGAAGGAGAGGCGCGAGCTGTTCGACCTGGTCGAGAGGGGTTTCGAGGAAGTTCCCGCCTCCGCCTACGCGGCGATAGACAGGAAGTGGCTAGGCTCGGACATCTCCCGCATGCTGGACCTGCGCGCCTTCGAGCTCGGGGTCGGCGCCTTCCTCCTCCTCCTCGTCTTCCTCTTCGCCACCGCCTGGATCCTGCGGCGCCGCGTCCGCTCGGCGACAGCCGAGCTCCGCGAGAAGGTCGCCCTCCTCGAGCAGAGCGAGGAGCGGAACCGAACCTCCATAGCCGAGAAGGAAGTGCTGCTCAAGGAGATCCACCACCGGGTCAAGAACAACATGCAGATAATATCGAGCCTCATCCAGCTGAAGGCCGGGGCGGCGCGCCTCGCCGAGGACAAGGGCTTCATCGAGGACATCCAACAGCGTATACAGGCCATGGCCCAGCTCCACGAGCTCCTGTACCACTCGAAGGACTTCGGCTCCATAGACGCGGCGGAATACCTCGACGCGATCTCCCAGGAGCTGTCGCTCGGCTACGCCTGGCCGGAGCTTTCCTGCTCCTCGGTATCCCTGCCCATGGGGATCGACGAGGCCCTTCCCCTGGGCCTCGCAACCGGGGAGCTTCTCATCAACGCGCTCAAGCACGCCTATCCCGCCCGCACGCGAGGCCCCGTGCGGGCGGGCCTCCGGCGGGAGGGCGGGAATATCGTGCTTCGAGTCGAGGACGAGGGCACCGGGCTCCCCTCCGGAGTGGATCCCTCGACAGCCTCGAGCATGGGCTTCACGATCGTCAGGGGCCTCGCCTCCCAGCTTCGCGCCGAGCTTTCATTCGGCGGCCCGCCCGGCTTCTGGGCGGAGCTGAGCTTCCCCCGCCCCGGGGGGAAGGGCATCGCGCACTAATACGACAATCCGGTATTGAGGATGACCTCGATATGGTCGAGGGGCGCCGAGGAGCCGAGGTCCATCCCGACCGTGCAGCGGATCAGGAAGTTCGATATAGCGTCTATGAACAGTACGATGTCCGCGCCCGCGCCCAATCGCAGGTCGGAGGCGCCGCTGAAGGCCCGGCTCGAGGGAAGCACGACGCCGACGTCCGCGAAGGGTAGCAGTTGCAGGTCCAGCACCTTCTTCCAGGGGAGGACGTCGATCGCGAGGCTCTGGTTCAGGTAGGCCCCTGCGACTCCGCTCATCGTGCTGTCCTTGATTCCCCGCAGCCACGATCCGAGCCCCGTGGGCTCGTCGTTGATGTCGTACTGGGCGTGCGCGCGGCCGTAGTAGGCGAGGAACTTCCAGGGAAGGTACCAGGAGACCGTGGACCCGAGCTCGCCCGTGGTGCCGAATACGTCGTTGCGGTCCAGGCCGCTCGCCGTCGCGTAGGCGTTGGCGTCGAAGCCCTTCCGGAAGTTACCGGCCCAGTCGACCCGGCCGAACCCGACGGTATTTGTCGCCGATACGCCGAACAGATCGCGGTTGAAGGAGCTATCGCCGAGGAAGTCCTCGAAACCGAAGCTCGAGTACGCGATGAGCTCCGGCTTGTAGTACCAATCGCCCGCGAGGTTGAAGGTCGTGCTCAGGTCGGCGTTGACCTTATAGCAGGCCCAGTCCGCCAGCAGCGCTTCGCCGACTATGTTCTGGTTCTCCTGGCGATCGAAGAGGAAGTCGAGGGTCAGGGGCAGGCCCGCCGCGATGAGGTTGCTGATCTTCGGATGGATCCGCCATTTGCCGACGCCCGTGGCGCCATCGCGATCCCGCAAGACGAGGTAGGTGTCGAGATACCAGTTCGTCATCGTGCCGAAGGCGTTGTCGTAGTGAGTCTCGACGCCGAGCTCGAATCCTGAATTGGAGTCGTATGACGGGTAGGGAAGGGGAAAGAGCGAGAATGCATCGACGACCTCAATGGTTATCGCGTGCCTCGTCCTTCCGTCCGCCGTTTCGCCTATCGCGTCGACGAGCTCGACGGACTTGAATACGCGGTCGTTGACCAAGTCCTGGCGCTTCCGGTCGAGGAAGGCGGACAAGGCCGCGGGCGAGGGGAATTCCGCGCCCTCGCGGAGCGCGGGGGCAATGGAGAGGAAATTCCTCATGGCCCGCTCGGTGGTCGCGCCGGTGATCCTGAAGTCGATGCTTCCGATGACTTGGACGGATTCCTGCGAGAAGGCGATCGGCGCGAGGGCCATGCCCAGCACGGCGACGAGATAAGCGATCTTGAGCTTCTTCATGCTTGGCCCTCCGGAATTCTGGCTGCTAGCTTCGCCCCGCGAACCTCAGGCGGAGCGTCTTTATCTCGAACGGTCGGAAATCCAGGACGATACGCTTCCCGGCGAGGGCCAGCGGCGCCCCTCCGCGCTCGAGCATGTCGGTCTCGAGGGCGAGGGCGATGGGAAGCGAGATATCGATCGCGCAACGCGCCGCCGACCCCAGGCTCTCGTACAGGCGGAGCACTGCGTCGCCCGACCCGTCCTCGGCGGGCTTGACGGTCTCGAGGACGATCGCGGGATCGTCGATGGCGAAAAAAGAGCGTTCCGGCGCCCCGCCGGAACGAGGAGTCGACGTCGTAGGCGGGCAATTCAGGGCGTAACCCTCTCGTACGAGGCCGCTCTCCGCGAAAGAGCCGTTCCACGGATAGATCGCGTAGACGAATTCCTGGCTTCCCCGGTCGGCCGCCATATCGGGGACGAAGGCCGACTTCAGCAGGGTCAGGGAGATGCAGCTTCCCGAAACGCTCACGCCGTACTTGCAGTCGTTCAGGACCGCGAAGCCCCTGCGGCTCTCCGCTAGGGCCGTCCATCGCTGCTGACAGACCTCGTAACGGTCGGCGTCGTGCCTCCGGTTGCGGTGAGTGGGGCGACGCACGTGGCCGAACTGGATCTCGCTGATGGCCTCCTCGGCGCGGATGGTCACGGGGAAGGCGACCTTGAGGAGCTTGTGGTCCTCCCTCCACTCGATTCTCGTTCGGAACTCGACCCTGGCTGAGCCCCGGCGCAGCCAAATCTCCTGGACGAGGTCCGAGCCCGCGAGGGCGCGCTCGACTCGAAGGACGGCGAATAGGGGGCCCGACGCGACGACGCCGATCGAGGCATGCCCCTCGAGGGCCACCGGGACGCTCTCGTACATGCTGTCGATGTTCCAGGCGTCGTAGTTGGTCGTCACGTCCCTGTACATCCTGAAATCGTTGCAAGGCTCCGCCGCGAGCTCGCGCCCCCCCGCCTTGTCGAACACGCTCGAGAGGGCGCCGCGCTCGTCGAGCGCCACGCGGATGAGGCCGTTCTCGAGGGAGCGGCCATCCGCCCCGGCGATCGCGATTGCCTCGCCGCCCGGTCCGTCGGTCCCGCGGCCCGCCCCCTCGACGCCGTGGGCGAGGTAGGCGGTCGTCCAGCCGCAGGAGGGCAGGGCGAGCTCCGCGTAGGCAGTGCCGCCGGATGCCTGGACCGGCAGCTCGGAGCCGTCGGCCGCGAAGGCCGAGCTCAGGCCGGGGGGCAGGGCGACTAGCTCCCTCCTCGTCCAGGAGAGCGAGTTGAAGGCTCGCAACGCGCGCGTCTCCGCGCCTTCGCGCGGCGCGCGTGGGGCCACGTCCGTTCGCGTCTCCGCGCTCGTCGCGCCGAAAGAGCGCCGGGCCGAGTCGGCTACGCCCTCCGCGCAGGCTCGCACTTCGCCCAGCTCCGCCTCGGCCTCCTCGTGGACCCGGCGGATCGAGGTGCCGGTGACGATATCGTGGAAATGGTTGAAGAGCAGGCGCTTCCAGCTCGCGTCGATCGCGGCTCGGGGATACTCGAAGTCTCCCAAGGCCGAGGCGAGGGTCCCCCAGAGCTCGGCCTCGCGCATCGCGAGCTCGGCCTTGCGGTTCGCGCGCTTGGTACGGGCTTGCGAGGTGTAGGTCCCGCGGTGCTCGGTAAAGTAGAGCTCGCCGACGTAGGAATTCCCGGGCTCGCCGTTCCGCTCGATCTCCTCGAAGAACTCGAGGGGTCCGCCCATCCTCGCCTTCGGGCTGCCCTCGAGGTCTACCAGCCGCCTCGCGGCCTCGAGCATGACCCGGGAGGGGCCGCCGCCGCCGTCGCCGTAGCCGAAGGGGAAGAGATAGAGAGAGATGCCGTCCTTCTGTATCCGATCGGTCTCCCACCTCTTCGCGAAGGTAGCCGGATCGATCGACGAGTTGCATTTGCGGTAGACGTGCGAGAGGACTCGCGAGCCGTCGAGTCCCTGCCACATGAAGGTCGTGTAGGGGAAGGGGTCCGAGTCGTTGTAGTCGTCGATGAGCTTCTTCGTCGCGAAATAGTCGACGCCGCAGGACTTCATGATCTGGGGCAGGGCGGCCGAGAATCCGAAAGTGTCGGGGAGCCAAAGGAGGCGGGTCGCCTTCCCGAGCTCCTCCTCGAAGAACCTGCGCCCGAAAATGAACTGCCTGACGAGGCTCTCCCCCATGGGGATATTCGTGTCCGGCTCGAGCCACATCCCTCCCTCGGCCAGAATCCGTCCCGAGGCGACGTTGGCGAGGACGCGATCGTAGATCTCGGGATAGCTCTCCTTGAGCATCAGGTACAGGGGGGCTTGGCAGAAGAAGTACTTGTACTCGGGGTACTCCTCCAGGAGGGCGAGCTGGGTGGACATCGTGCGGGCGGACTTGCGCAGGGTCTCTTCCCTCGGCCACTGCCATGCCAGGTCTAGGTGGGACTGCCCGAAGACCTGGAAGGTGGGCGCGGTGGGCCCGTTGGCGCGGGCGAGGAGGGGCTTGAGCCTCTCGCGCCCCGCGGCGAAGCTCCGGCGCCGCCCTTCGGGGCCCTGCTCGAAGTCGACGATTCGCGTGAAATCCCTGAGGCCGTCATCGATCTCCGAGACGCGGAGGCTGCTCCCGGGAAGCGCGTTGCGGAGCCTGTAGAGGGTCTCCGCGTCCACCCAGAGCAGGAAGGCCGCGTCGTCCCAGGCGCCGAAGCCGCTTTCGGCGACCACCCGCAGCTTCGACCCGGGTTCGGGGATGGGGACGCGGCCAGGCGGCACCGGACCCACGCTCTCCTCGATGGCCCCGTGTCCCGCGTAGAACTCGGCGGCTATGTCGTATAACGCGCCGGGCACGCCGGACATCGAGAGCGTGAGCTCCTGGTGCTCCCTGTCGCTGGCGCCCGCGGCGCGGCCGTCCACGAAGACCAGCCCGTCGTTGCCCGGGTTGGCCATGAGGACGATGCGCCTTCCCCGCGCAGCCTCGGGGAGGACCACCCTGGAGCGGAGCCAGCAATACTCCCACTTGGCTCCCCAGGCGGTCCCCGGGGGCATGGGAGCGTACGGGAGGCGCATCGCGTCCTCGAGCGAGAGCCTCTCCATCGTCGGGCAGCCTTCGAATTCCACCTCGCCCAGCGGCTCGAAGTAATGCCGGGGGAGCTCGTCGATCCAGAGCCGGATCCTGTTGTCCCATTCCCTAGTCAGAGCCATGGGGACCTTTCTTGCCGCGGCTTCTCGCGGAGAGTCCGTCGATGAGGTCGAGGAAGAGAGAGGGGAGGGCGGCATCCAGCTCGTCCCAGGGCACGAATTGCCCAGGTTCCGGGCGGAAGGGACGATATTCGAGCGCGGGCTCGAAGGCCCGCCCGCGGAGGTACTCCCGCGCCGCCTCGTCCCACCATGCCTCCCGTTCGACCCTGCCCTCGAGGGGGCCGGTGACGAGGGCTCCCTCGAGGCCCGCGCCGGCGCCGGTCGCGTAGGCGAAGTCGGGAAGGAGCCGGAAGATCGGGGGGAGGGGGGCGAAGGCGTGCTTGCCCGGCTGGGAATAGGCCGTGACCTGGTCCCCGGCGAGGTTCGAGCGGTCGGGCAGGAGGGCCTTGATGTATTGACCGTGGAAGGAGCCCTCCGCGTCGACGACAGTCCCCTCGGCGTCCACGAAGACCCAGAGGTGCTCGAGGTCGTAGAGGTGCTGGATGTCCCAATCCCAGAAGACCGCGTACTCCACGGCGAGGCCTCCCGGCGGGACCTCGATGGAGCGGCGGAACGAGGGCGACCTTCCCGAGGCTCGCAGTATCGAGGTCCCGATGAAGCGCGGCATGAAGGGCTCGCGCTCGTCGAACATGATGCGTGGCGCGTAGCGGAGCGCGGTTTCCCTATCGAAGCCCATCGATGGCCTCCTCGCCCTCAGCCTTGCTTCGATTGGGCGTCGTAGTAGGCTTGGGCTTCCTGCTGGACCTCGGCGTAGCCGGCGGCCGCGTACTTCTGCGCGAACTCGTCGAAGGCCGAGACGGGCAGGGCGCCGGTGATGATGCGGATGTAGTACTTGTCGCGGATCTTCTGGAGCTCGGCCTTGCGCTTCATCAGCTTCGGGAGGCCGACCTGGATCAGGGACTCGATGCCGTACTTGTCGTAGTGGAGGGTGTTGATAGCCCATTGGGCGCTCGGGTCCTTCTGGGGGAAGGGCACGGCCATCCACATCTCGCAGCCGATCTTGCTCGCGTAGGCCAAGTTCTTGTCGTAGGGCGGGAGGGTCAGGCCGGTCTCCATGTCGGCGTCGAGGACCTTCCAGTATTTACCGACGAGGCCGGCCTGCAGGGTCTGGCGCGTCGGCCAATCGGGATTGGCGCTCTCGTTGAGTATCTGGAGTATCTTCTCGACCTTAGCGGGATCCTTCTCGGCCAGCTTCCCGATGGTGATGAAATTCATGAGGCGGTTGTATTCCTTGATTCCCTGCTTCCCGGTGGGGCCCTTGAGGGAATTGCCGAATACGATCCTGGCCTTCTTGTTCGCGGCGGGAATCTCCTGGCCGTTGGCGAAGGCCTGGCAGGGCGCCTTCGTTCCGTCCTTGCCGACTACCTGGAAGGCGCCGGCCGTCGTCCAGTGGTAGTAATTGCCGTGAGCGCTGAAGCCGATGCGGCCCTTGATGAAGGCGTGGGAGAGGGCCCAGTAGCCTCCGTGGTTCTCGCCCGTGACGAACTCCGGATCGATGACTCCGTCCTTGTACCACCTGGCCAGGATGGCGAGGGCCTGCCTCGCCTCGGGGGCCACGGAGTGGCTGACGACCTTGCCGTCCTGGAGCATCCAGTAGATCTCGGTCCGGTCGATGGGGACGAGGCCGAAGGCTCCGAACACCGCGTTCGAGCCGTCCAGGGAGAGGCCGTAGGTGTCTTTCTTGCCGTTCCCGTCGGGGTCCTCGTTGGCGAACTTGTACATGAGGGTCTCGAACTCGGCCAGGGTCTCGGGAACCTTGGCGACGCCGACCTTCTCCATCCAGTCGCCGCGGTAGACCAAGGGGATGTGCAGAGCGTTGCCCGAGGCGACGGCAGGAATCCCGTATTGGATCCCGTTGACCTTGCCCATGTCCATGTAGCCGGGGGCGTAGGCATTGATGGCGTTCCAGAGGTCGGGGGCGTTCCTCTGGATGAGCTCCGGCGAGAGCTTGGCGAGGACTCCCTGCCTCACGTAGGAGCCGAGGGTATCGGCGCGGGCGAGGTAGAGGAAGTCCGGGATCTGGCCCGCCGCGAGCTTGACGTTGAGGATCTCGTGGTACTTGTCGTTGTCGATGTTGTAGACCTCGAAGTCGACTCCCCATTTATCGCCGAAGTACTTGAGCATCTCGCCCTTCGGGTCCGTCGGCCCCTTTTGGTAGTTCGCCACCGTGATCTTCATCCTGGGCTGCGACCAGGCGGCGCCGGCCATGCAGAGGCCGATCGCCAGGGCCGCCAAGGCCCCGCTAGCTCTTCCTTTCATGTCTCCTCCTGGATCCGCCGGCGCGCTAGCCCTTGATCGAGCCCAGCATGACGCCCTTGACGAAATATTTCTGGATGAAGGGATAGGCGCAGAGGATGGGGAAGGTGGTGACGAGTATCGTCGCCGCCTTGAGGCCCTCCGGCGTGATGTATTCGTCCTGTTGCATCGCCATCCCCCTGCCCAGCATCTCCGTGAGCTGGTCGGAGCCCTGGATGACGATTCGGCGCATGACGAGCTGGAGCACCTCGCCCGCGGGCTTCGTGATGTAGATCAGGCAGTCGAACCAGGCGTTCCAGTGCCAGACGGCGACCCAGAGGGCGATCGTCGCGATGATGGGCTTGCAGATCGGAAGGATGATCCTGAAGAGGATGGCGATGTCGTTCGCGCCGTCGATCCTGGCCGACTCCTCGAGGCTGTCGGGGATCGTCTGCATGTAGTTGCGGACGATGACCAGGTTGTAGGCGCTCACCAGCTCGGGCAGCACGAGGGACCAGGGGCTGTCGACGAGGCCGACTCCACGCACTAGGAGGTAGGTCGGGATGAGGCCCCCGGAGAAGAACATGGTCAACGCGATGAGGGCGGTCCAGAACCCTCGGTTCGGGAAATACTTCTTCGAAAGGGGATAGGCCAGGGCGAAGACTGCGATCAGGGACAGCCCGGTGCCGAGGACGGTTCGCACGATCGTGTTCTCGAAGCCCGAATAGATCAGCTGGTCCGACAGCACCCGCGCGAAGTTGTCCGTCGTGAACGACCGCGGAATCAGCGACAGGCCGCCGGCCGACGCGTTGAAGGACGATAGCGAGGAGGCGACGATGAAGAGGAATGGGTAGAGCGTGCAGGCGCATAGGAGGACCATGAAGGCCCCGTTGATCGCGCCGAAGGCGTCCGGGCTCCCGCTCTTTCGCCGCGTCGATCCGATCCGGCCCATATTCGCCCGCCTCACCAAATCCCGAATTCGTTGATTCGCTTCGAGATCGCGTTGGATAGTAGCACGATCGCGAAGGCGAGGACGTTCTTGAAGAGTCCCATCGCCGTCGCCAGGCTGTATTCCATGTCCTCCAGGCCGCTGCGATACATGTAGGTGCTCAGCACGTCGCCCACGGAATAGACGGCCACGTTGTACATGTTGAACACCTGGTCGAAGTTGTCCTCGACTAGCTGCCCCGTCGCGAGGATGAGCATGATGGTGATCACCGGCGCGAGCGAGGGCAGGGTGATGGACCTCATCTTGGCCCATCGCCCGGCCCCGTCTATTTCGGCCGCCTCGTAGAGCTCGCTGTCTATGGAGCTCAGGGCGGCGAGGTAGATGATCGAGCCCCAGCCCGCGGACTTCCAGATGCCGGTGGCGACGAGGACCCCCCTGAACCAGCGCGCGTCGCCGAGGAAAAAGATCGGCTCGCCTCCCAGCGCCTTGATCACATAGTTGACCGGTCCCGAGGAGGGCGACAGGAATTGCAGGAAGAGTCCGCCGAGGATCACCCAGGACACGAAATACGGCAGGTAGCTGATCGTCTGGACGGTTTTCTTGAATCGGGCGCTTCGGACCTCGTTGAGGAGGAGGGCGAGGATTATCGGCGCGGGAAAGCCGAAGGCGAAGGTCAGGGAGGCGATGACGACCGTGTTCCGGAAAACCTCCCAGAAGCTCGGCGAGGCGAAGAGCTCCCTGAAGACATCGAGCCCGACCCAGGGGCTTTTTAGGATGCCGTCCGCGAAATTGTAGTCCTTGAAGGCGATGGTGAGCCCGTAGATCGGTATGTACTTGAAGACGATGAAGTAGAGCATGCCCGGGGCCATGAGGACTACGAGGTATCGGCAGTCCCAATAGCGGCGGGCCAAGCCCTTCGCTCGCGCCCGACTTCGAATGGCCGTCATAGGGGGAAGTTGGATCCATATCCCGAAACGCGCAATAGCACAATCTTTCGAAAATAGAAAAATACCGGGCATTTCCCCCGCCGGGCGCCGTTATCCCGGCCTATGCCCGGCGTTCCGCCTGTAACCGGTCGGCGTGGCGCCGTACCTCGCCTTGAACTGCTTGATGAAGTAGGCCGGGCTGTTGAAGCCGACGAAGCGTCCGATCTCCAATACGCTCGCCTCGCCCTCGACGAGCAGGCGCTCGGCCCTCGCGACCCTCGCGCCCGTGACGTAGGCGACGTAGCTCTCCCCGGCCGTTTCCTTGAATACCGAGCTCAGGTAGCTCGGGCTGAGGCCCACCACCTCGCTGACCCTGTCGAGGGAGAGGTCCCCGTCGAGATGCCCGCCGACGAAGGCCTTCACTCTCTCGACGAGGATGCTGCCCCGGTCCTCCGAGCGCTCCTCGATGGCCGCCAGGAGCCCGGCGGCCTCCGCCGAGAGGGCCGAGGAGAATTCGCCCAGGTCGCGCGATGCGGCGAGGAGACCGAGGACCCGCTCGCGGAATGCCTGCGATCCCCGGGGCAGCAGCGCCGTCCCGACGTCCGCGACGAGGTGGAGGATCCTCGAGAGCTCCGTCCTGCAACGCTCCGCCGAGGCGCGGTCGGAGCGCGCGAACGCCGCGACCGCGGAAAGCGCCTCGTCGAATCTTTTCCCGCTCCCGAGCCGCAGCGCCTCCGCGATCGAGTCGAGGATCGCTTTCGGCAGTTCCTCGGCCCTGCCCTCGCGGAGGAGGAGATCGGCTCGCCCGAAGAAGGCGCGAAGCTCGGGGAAGAAGAAGCGGTAGGCGGCGAGGGACCTCGCCTCCCGGAAGGAACGCGCGAGCTCCGCCCCGCGCTCGACCGGCGCGCCGGCGCAGAGCGCCATCGAGGCTCCGAAGAGCCCGTCCGCCGCGGAGGACCAGGAGCGCAGGAGCTCTCCTACCCCCTCCGACCCGAGATCGGCGATCAGGCCCAGCTCGGCCCCCGTGAAGGTAGCGACGAGGACCGAGCCCCGGCCGCCCAGCTCGAGGGCCTCGGCGAGGCGGTATTTTAGGACGCCAAGGTCGCCCGTGGCGGCGCCCCCGGGAACGCTTCCCCCGTCCAGGAAGGCGAGGGCGGCTACGCAGGGTCCCTCGAACGGGGGGGCGCCTATGAGCCTCAGGGTCTCCCGGAGCTCGTCGGGACCGGGAGGATCGCCGCCGAGGAATCGCGACATCAGCTCGTGCTTCAGCATCGGGCGGTTCTTCTTGAGCGTTGCGTCGAGCTCCTCGGTCCGCGCGGATAGGCCCTCGATCGCGTAGTCGAGGACGCCATACTCGTCCCTCGCTCCTGGCAGGGCGGGGAGGACCATCCCGAAAAGCCCTCTCACCCGTTCCATGAGGCGGCCGAGAGGATCGTACATCCTGGCGCCCATGATGAGGGCGAGCGCGGCTCCGGCGAGTATAGCCGCCATCCAGATGCCGAGGAGGCCGAGGCGAACGCTGTCCCCGCGGCTATAGAGGATCGCGCTCCGGGTGATATTGACGAGCGTCCAATCGCTGTCGGGTATGCGTAAGGCGGAGACGAGGCTCCTCGCGCCGCGGTAGGATCGGATGTAGCCCGATACTCCCTCGCTCGCGCGGGCTGCCGCCTCGCGAGCCGCCGATTCGAGTTCCGCGTCGCGGGCGACATCCCCTGAGGCCGCGATCACGGCGCCTGATCCGGCGACGAGCAGCGTGAGCCCCGTGCCCGGGGAGGGCGGCCCGGAGATGTCGGCCCGCAAGGCGGCCAGGCTGAAATCGACGGCGATGACGGCGCTGCACTCGGCTGCGCCGGAGAGGATGGGGAAGGCGCGTATCAACCTGAGGAAGGGGCCCGAGCCGGCCGCCGTGACGTCGTCCGGGCTGGAGGCTCCGTCCGTATCGCCCTGGATCCAGGCTTGATGCGCCCCGGCGGATTCGAGGGCCTCGACCCACGAGGAGCCTATATCCCGCCCGGCGGCCCCGTTCCGGAGATGGACCCCAGAGGCCGACGAGACGATGAGGCCGGCCCCGCGGTAATAGATGTGTATGCCGATGACGCGGTCGGTGTAGCGGCCGGCGAGGTCGCGCAGGTACTCGTAGGTCGCGTAGATTTTATAGGCGTCCCCGTCCGCCCCTTCTCCCTCTCCGAGGAAGTCGGGGGTCGAGCGCAGCATCTGGGTGGCGCATTCCATATAGACGCTCGCCGAGGCCTCCACGACCTTGGTCTCCACCTCGCGCTCGGCGCGACGGACGATGTAGTCGTGCACGCTCTCGATCTCCCGGTTGAACTTGCCCTGGAAGAAGAGGTAGGAAGAGAGGGCCGTGACGAAGGTGGCGATCGCGACGAGGACGATATACGAGACGACGAGGCGCGAGAAGACGCTTCCGGCATGATGCCTCCTCGAGGAATCCTCGAGGGCGAAGGCCTTCGGCTTTTTCCGCATGCGCGACAGTATACCCATCGATGGATCGAGCGGGCAATGCGGGAAATCGCGCGCCGGCGCGCGGAAAGGGGGCATCCTTCCCGCGCTCGACCATTACTTCGCCGAAGGCGGCCTCAGGTCCATGGCGGCCTTCGCGGTCGGGCTGATTCCGCCGGCGTCGCTCGGAATGTAGTCGAAGGAATCGAGAATCAGGTCCTGTGGACTCCAAATCGGATAGGTGATCTCATGTATCCCAAGCAGCGCATGGCGGTGATGCACGTCGCAGAGGACCCATAGGTTGTCCTCGTGATGGTCGATCCATTCGAGCAGCTGTTCCTGAGTGAAGTCTGCGTCGTATATCGGATCGTGGTATTTTTTTGCTCGTATATGGCGGACCACCCTATCATTGAATTTCTTGAGGTCGATCGCATTCGCCAAGGCCCACTCGACTATATGGTGATGCGTTTCCATCTGTTTCGCGCCAGCAGGGTTTTTTCCCGGATCGCCGAGGGTCTTTTTCGTTACTCCGCAGACCAGGCACGGCAAGTTCAGCTCGTCGACCAGGTGTTTATGCGCTTTCGAGTACTCGGGCGAATTCTTTCGAGCCGCATGCCCGGGATAGTTGACGATTTCCCTAAGCAACCGACTTACCGCATGTACCTTCGAAATATCCACGCTTTGTGTCGACGGCATAGGCTCCTCCTCAATTATTGAATAAAAGGTTGAGGTGGATTCTATCCGGTATTCGAATAAAGTCAATATATATTTACGTTACAATATAGTCTCTGCGCCGCGATGGGTGGGGGGGGAGCCGACCCTTCAGGCCTCGTCATCCTGTCTCGGCGCCGTCCATGGCCCCTCGACCGAAAGGCTTCCTCAAATGATCGGATGCCTTTCGGAGCGTTTCCCCGTTCATCTCCCGCCACCGTAAAAATGCGAGAACCTCCCGAATGGGAGGTTCTCAGGAAGTGGAGGTGGCGGGAGTCGAACCCGCGTCCCCGAGCGCGTACCGCGAGCGTCTACAGGTTTGTCCGGCCTTTTAAGTTGTCGAAGAGGGGTTTGCGGATCGGCGCGCATCCCCCCTCGTATCCCGGTTGTTGTCCCCAGGCCCCTTCGGGCAAAGGCCTGGGCTAGCCTCGGTTGCTTACGAGCCCTGCGACCGCTCAAGGCGGCGCAGCCGCGGACCCGTCGTTATCGGCGCTTACGCGGCGAGAGCGAGATTGCCGTTGTTGTTGGCAATTAGAAGTTTGCCGAATCAGGAGATCGGCGGCTCCACCTGCAACCCGCGATCCGGACCGCGCGGGTCGAGACCGGTGCACCCCCTTTGGGGATTCGCCGGGCAGTTTCGGATCGCTCCTTAAACTATACTTACTAATCGGTCGAGGGTCAATGAAGGCGCTGGAGCGAACCTTCGATGATCCCGCCGCCAAGGACGAAGCCCTCGACATCGTAAATGACGATCGATTGGCCGGGGGCGAGGGCCCTCTGGCTATCGTCGAAGGACACGCGGCAAGCCCCCTCGGCGCCGGGCTCGAAGGAGCAGGCGACGGGCTTCTGGTTTTGCCTGACTTTGGCGAAGCCCTTGAACGGCGCCTCTCCGGCGTCGGACCCGGCGTAGAAGCGGAAATCCGAGGCGACGAGGCCGTCCGCGAACAGTCCGCTATTCGGCCCGACTATCACACGATTCCTCGCGGCGTCGAGGCCGACGACGTAGAGGGCCTCCGAGTCCGCGCATCCTGCTTCGGTCGACGCGCTGGCGCTGGCGCTTGCGCCGGCGCTCGCGCCGATACCCAGGCCCCGCCTCTGACCGATGGTGTAGAAGGGCAAGCCGCGATGCCGGCCGAGGACCCTGCCCTCGGCGTCGACGATATCTCCGCTTTCCGGGGACTGGTCCGCGAAAAGGGCAGAATAGTCCCCGCCCGCGATAAAATCCTGGCTCTCCGGCTTGTCTGCGAGTTCGAGCCCGTATCGTCGAGCGAGTTCCCTAACCTGGGGCTTAGTAAGTTCGCCGAGGGGGAAAAGCACCTTCGCGAGAATTTCCGGGCCCAATTTGTAAAGGAAATAACTCTGATCCTTGGCCGGGTCGAGGGCGGCTCGAAGACGGGGCCTGCCTTCTGTGCCCTTGCCTATCCGAGCGTAATGACCGGTAGCGAAATATTCGAAATCGAGGCCGAGTTCCTGTGCCCTCTCGGTTAAAAAGCCGAATTTCAACTCGCTATTGCATACGATGCAAGGATTTGGCGTTCTTCCCGCCAAGTATTCCTTACGAAAATATTCAAGCACTCGCTTTTCATATTCCGCGCAGAGATCGATTGCCTTGTATTCGATTCCGAGTTTTATACAGAGCTCTTCGCAGGCCGCGACGTCCTCGGCCTCGCCGGGACCGTAGCAGGCCTCTTTGGCGCTGGCGGGAATGGATATAGTCCCGCTCCAGATCTTCATCGTAATGCCTACGACCGAATGACCCTCCTCCACGAGGAGGGCCGCCGCGACCGCCGAGTCTACGCCGCCCGAAAGGCCGACGGCAATCTTCTTTGGGCTCATCTGGATTTAGTGTAGCACGAGCGCCTATAACGAGTTAATATGCATACTGGGCAAAGGGCTGCAGGGGTGATATAGTGTCGGCGTGGATTGTTTTACATGGGTAGGCAAAAAATCCGCCAGCAAGGGCGCGGGCCCCGGAGAAAAAAAATTGAATAGACCCGGTCGCACGATCGTACTCGTTTCCATCGCCATCCTCTCGCTATCGGCGTGCCTCCTCTCGGCGAGCGCCGAGGCTTCTCCCGCGATTGCGAAGTTCGCGGCCAAGGGTTTCCCCGACAATTCCGACCTTCGCGGCCGGCTCTTCGCGTACGTGATCGGAGCCTCTCGCGAAGTCGCCCTCGCCTACGGCGAAAAGCAGCTCCAGTCCTCCGCCGGGCCGGTAACCGTCCGGGTAGAGAAGCGGAGCGCCGATTTCATCGTCGAGTTCCTGAACTCGGGCTCCGCGGGCCCCGGCGCGGCCGGCCGAGGCTCGGTCTTCATCCAACGCGGGAACGCGAAAGGCAATTACATCCTGCAGGCGCGCATCCTCCTCGAGGACGACCCTTCCTGTTATCTCACCCTGTATCCATCGGGCTCGGGCACGAGGGGCGACGTTGTCATGTACGGCGCCGTGGTCAAGAAGGGCCTGTTCCTCTCGGACATGATCTATAGGATACTCCTCCTCTCCT
Organism: Spirochaetaceae bacterium; assembly: GCA_025355995.1. Classification (GTDB taxonomy): domain Bacteria; phylum Spirochaetota; class Spirochaetia; order Treponematales; family Rectinemataceae; genus UBA1306. The sequence goes on from JANXYQ010000075.1 coordinate 74,257, forward strand.
TCTCCGACATCGTCGACGCCACGAGCCGATCCTTCGACTGGGGCGGGATATTCAAATTCGGGACCAAGGACGATGATTACGCGACCGAGATTCGGTCGGCCCTCGCCGCTGCCGCCGAGCAGGCGCCCGTGGCTGCCGCGGCGAGCGCCGCGCCGATAGCCCTCGGCGCCGCATCCGGGAGGATCGCCCTCGCGGCCTCCCCCTCCATCCCCGCCGCGAGTTCCCAGGACGCCGCCGCGAAGGCGCCGCGTCCCCTCAAGATAGCCTCCTCCATCGATCGCGCGGCCTCGCCGGAAGCCCTGGTGCTCGATCTTTCGGCCTCGGGCGAGTCGGGGGTCCGCGAGATTTCCGTCGCGGCCGATGCGGCGCCTGCCTTCGCGGACGACAGGGGCGATCCTCTCGCCAAGGCCGCCTACGTGGATTTCCCGCGCTACGACTCGAAGGGCCTCTCCCTCGCCGCGGCCCGCGCCGCTCTCTTCCTCGACCTCCAGGCGAACCCCGGCTCGGCCTACGCCCTCATCGGCGAGGGCTTGCGCGCGACGATCGTCCCCGCCTACGACGAGGCGGGAAGGCTCGCCTTCTCCGTCTTCTCGGGCGGCAAGGAAACGGGCTGGGACGAGCTCGCCGCGGGCAAGCGCGACCTGAAAGTCCGGATAATCCGCGTGCCCGCGCGAGGCTGAGCGGAGCGAATCGGCCGGCCTCAATAATTCGTCCTCCCGGAGCCCAGCAATGCACGATCTCTTCGTCGGTTTCACCTCCGTGACGTGGCAGAACTTCGTCATGTACGCGGTAGGCCTCGTCCTGATCTGGCTCGCCGTCAAGAAAGGCTACGAGCCGATGCTCCTACTGCCGATCGGTTTCGGAGCCATACTCGTCAACCTGCCCCTGGCCTCGGTCTGGTCCTACGGGGAACAGCCCGGCTTCCTCGGGGTGCTCTACTCCGCCGGCATCCGGACCGAGCTCTTTCCCCTGCTCATCTTCATCGCGGTGGGCGCGATGATCGACTTCGGCCCCCTCTTCAAGAATCCCCTGATGATATTCTTCGGGGCCGCGGCCCAGTTCGGCATCTTCGCCACGATGGTCATCGCGACCCTCCCGCCCTTCAATTTCAGCCTCAAGGAGGCGGCGAGCATCGGGATCATCGGGGCCGCCGACGGGCCGACGAGCATCTTCGTCGCCAGCCTCTTCGCGCCCAAGTACCTCGCGGCCATCTCGGTGGCTGCCTACTCGTACATGTCCCTCGTGCCCCTCATCCAGCCGCCGGTCATAAGGCTGCTTACGACCAAGCGCGAGCGCGGCATCCACATGGAATACAAAGAGTCCACGGTGCCCAAGTGGCTCAAGATACTCTTCCCCATAACGGTGACCTGCGTCGCGGGCTTCGTGGCCCCCATGTCCGTGCCCCTCATCGGGAGTCTCATGTTCGGCAACCTCATCCGGGAGTCCCTGGTGCTCGAGCGCCTTTCCCAGACGGCCCAGAACGAGCTCGCCTACCTCGTCACCCTCCTGCTCGGCATCACGATCGGAGCGAGCATGACGGCGGCCAATTTCCTCGACCTCAAGACCCTCATGATCATGGGCATGGGCCTCGTCGCCTTCGTCTTCGACACCGCGGGAGGCGTGCTCTTCGCCAAGCTCGTGAACCTCTTCCTGCCCAAGGGCAAGAAGATCAACCCGATGATCGGGGCCTGCGGCATCTCGGCTTTCCCGATGTCGGCGCGCATCGTGCAGAAGATGGCGAGCGAGGAGGAAAGGGGCAATATCATACTGATGCACGCCATCGGTTCGAACGTATCCGGGCAGGTGGGATCGGTGATCGCGGGCGGGATGATCCTCGCCCTCGTGCCGCTCCTGGCCAAGTGAGGCGGAATAATGGATAGCCTAATCGAGAGCCTGAAATCGGCGAGCGTCCTCGTCCAGGCACTGGCGGTCAGCGCTGGCGGCCTCATCGGGGTCTTCTCCACCCTGGCGCTCTTCTTCGCGATGATCCTCGTCGCGGGCAAGCTGGCCAAGGAAGGGAATTGAGCGGGGGAGGAACCTTCAGGGAAGGTTCTTCCCCGCGTATCCTCGCGGCGCGTATCCTCGCGAGCCCCCCACTTTCAAGAGGCGGTAAGCGCCGATCGCCCGCGCGAGCGAAGGGAAGGCCAGGTCCTCACTTCTCAGCTCGGATAGCGCGACCATCCTGATCGCCGTCGCCTCCCCGTCCGCCGGCGCGAAACCCGGCAGCGCGGAGCCGCTCGGGAACCGATAGTAGAAAAAGAAATCGCAGGTGCTGTACGAAACGCTGCCGTACTCGTAGGAGTTGGGGAAGCTGCCGAGGAAGGCCAAGGCGGGCGGTGCCCAGCTTATCTCTTCGAGGCACTCCCGCAGGGCGGCGTCCTCCGCCCGCTCGCCGGGATCGACGAAGCCGCCCGGCAGGCCCAGTTTGCCCCTGCTGGGCTCCCGCGCCCGTTCGAGGAAGACGATCTCGCCCGCCAGGTCGATGATCACCCCTGACGCCGTCGCGACATTATGGAAGTATTCGAAGCCGCAATACCGGCAATGCAGGCGCTTGCCCTCGAGGAAGGAAGGATCGCCGGCGCCGCAGGAAGGGCAGAATTTGAAGGAATTCATGGCGCGAGTATAGTATACTAACGGCGATAGCGACCATATCGTTCCATCCGAGGCGAAAATGCGTTCACTTCTCATCGGCCTATGCGTCGGCGCCGTCGCCGGCATTCTGGACATCCTGCCCATGGTCCTGAAGAAGATGCCCGCGCGGGCCGTGCTATCGGCCTTCGTCCAATGGGTGGCGCTCGGCCTGGTCATCGCGCACGTCCGCAGCCCCCTGCCCCAGTGGCTTAGCGGCCTCGCGGTCGGCCTCCTTTGCTCCGTCCCCATAGTCCTTATCGTCTCCGAGAAGGAGCCGGCATCGGTCCCGATAATACTGGGTACATCGACGGCGCTCGGCGCCCTTTGCGGGCTCGCCGTAGGCCTCATCGGCTAGCGGCTCAGCGGTACTCCTCCCAGGCCTTGACCTCGAGGCCGCGCTCGCGCGCCTGGGCGAGGGCCTCGGTGAGCCGCCGCGCCACCTTGATGTCGGTGACGAGGGGGATGTCGAAGTCGATGGCCATCCTGCGGATGATGTAGTCGTTGCGCAGTTCCTTCTCGCCGTTGTTCTTCGGGATGTTGATGACGAGGTCGAACTCGCGGGCCCGGAGCATGGTCGCGATGTTGGGCTCGCCCTTCTCGAGGGGCCAGTGCAGGGCGGTCGCCGCGACTCCGTTGTCGACGAGGAACTTGGCCGTGCCCTTCGAGGCGTGTATCTCGTAGCCCATCGCCGCGAGGCTGCGCGCGCCGCCCAGGAACTCGACCTTGTCGCTCATCGGTCCCGTCGAGAGCAGGATGCGCTTTTTGGGGACGCGCACGCCGACCGACAGCATGGCCTTGAGGAAGGCGTCGTTGAGGTCCCGCCCGATGCAGCCGACCTCTCCCGTGGAGGCCATCTCCACGCCGAGCACCGGGTCCGCGCCGTGCAGGCGCGAGAAGCTGAACTGCGCGGCCTTGACGCCTACCCACTCGAGGTCGAGCGAGGAGGAGGCGGGCTTCTCGTAGGGCGCGTCGAGTATGGCCTTCGTGGCCAGATCGATCATGTTCACGCGGGCGACCTTGGAGCAGAAGGGGAAGCTCCGCGAGGCGCGCAGGTTGCATTCGATGACGCTCACCCGGTTGTCCTTCGCGATGAACTGGATGTTGAAGGGACCGGTGATCCTCAGGGCCCGCGCTATGTCCGTCGCGACCTTTCGCACCTTGCGCACGGTCTCGATGTACAGGCGCTGGGGCGGCATGACGACGGTCGCGTCGCCCGAGTGCACGCCGGCGTTCTCGACGTGCTCGGTTATCGCCTGGAAGACGATCTCGCCGCGATGCGCGACCGCGTCGATCTCCACCTCCTTTGCGTCCTCGACGAACTTGGTGATGACCACGGGATGGTCGCCGCTGATGAGCGCGGCCTCGCCGAGGGCCGTCTTCAGGCTATCACGGTCCCAGGCGACGCACATGGCGGCGCCGGAGAGCACGTAGCTCGGGCGGACCAGCACGGGATAGCCCACCTCGTCGGCGAAGACGTAGGCCGTGCCCAGGTCGGTGAGCTCCCTCCAGGCCGGCTGCTCGATATGCAGGTCCTCGAGGAGGGCCGAGAATTTGTGCCTGTCCTCGGCCTTGTCGATGTCGCGCGCGTCCGTCCCGAGTATCACCGCGCCCGAGTCGAACAGGCGCATGGCCAGGTTGTTCGGTATCTGCCCGCCCATCGAGAGGACGATGCCCGAGGGGCGCTCGAATTCGTAGATGTCGAGCACGCGCTCGAGGGTGAGCTCCTCGAAGTAAAGCCGGTCGCAGACGTCGTAGTCAGTGCTGACGGTCTCGGGGTTGCAGTTGACCATGATCGAGGTCCGGCCGAGGGCGCGAGCGGTCTGGACGGCGTTGACGCAGCACCAGTCGAACTCGACGCTCGAGCCGATGCGGTAGGCGCCGGAGCCGAGGACTATCACCCCCGCGTCGGAGGGCTCCACGTCGTGGTCGACCCCCGCGTAGGTCGCGTAGAGGTAGTTGGTCTTGGCGGGATACTCGGCGGCGAGGGTGTCGATGCGCTTGAAGGCCGGCCTGATGCCCTTGGCCTCGCGAATCGACCGCACCGCGGCCTCGCTCGCGCCCAGGAGCTCGCCGATCCGGGCGTCGGAGAAGCCGAGGCGCTTGGCCTCGAGGAGGAGCTCGCGCTCGGGGCGCGGCGTCGCTGCCGCGCCCGCGACTACCGTCGGCGTCGCTACCGCGACGATGGCCCTCTCGCAGCGCAGAACGTTGGCCATCTTGCCCAGGAACCAGCGGTCGATCTTGGTGAGGCCGTGGATCTTGTCTATGGACCAGCCCTCGGAGAGGGCGCGGTAGACGGCGAAGAGCCGGCGGTCGGTGGGCCGCGAGAGGGCCCCTTTCAGGCCCTTGGCGTCGAGCCGGCTCAAGGCGGGGTCGGCGGACAGCCCCGGCGCACCGATGCCCGTCATCCTGAGGGCCTTCTGTAGGGCCTCCTCGAAGGTGCGGCCAATGGACATGACCTCGCCGACGGACTTCATCTCGCTCCCGATGCTGTCGTCGACGTCCTTGAACTTGCCGAGGTCCCAGCGCGGGACCTTGACGACGCAGTAGTCGAGGGCCGGCTCGAAGCAGCATCTGGTGGCGCGCGTTATGCGATTCTCGATCTCCTTCATTGTCCGGCCGAGGGCGAGCTTGGCGGCGACGAAGGCCAAGGGGTAGCCCGTGGCCTTGGAGGCGAGGGCCGAGCTTCGCGACAGCCTCGCGTTCACCTCGATGACGCGATACTCCTCGGAATAGGGATCGAGGGCGTACTGGATGTTGCACTCTCCGACGATGCCGAGGTGGCCCACCACCTCGAGGGCCACGCGCCGCAGCTTGTGGTACTCGGAGTCGGTGAGGGTCTGGGACGGCGCGACGACTATGCTCTCTCCCGTGTGTATGCCCAGGGGGTCCAGGTTCTCCATGTTGCAGACCGTGATGCAGTCGCCGGTCCTGTCGCGGACGACCTCGTACTCGATCTCTTTCCAGCCGCCGAGCCACTCCTCCACGAGGACCTGGGGCGAGACGGCGAGGGCCTTCTCGCAGCGCGCCCCCAGGCTCGCCTCGTCCTCGCAGAGTCCCGAGCCCGAGCCGCCGAGGGCGTAAGCCGCGCGGAGCATCACGGGGTAGCCGATCCGGCCGGCCGCCGCCAGGGCGCCTCCCAGGTCCGAGGCCGCCTCGCTGCGCGCCGTACACACGCCTATCTCCGCCAGCTTCTTAGCGAAGAGGTCGCGGTCCTCCGTCTCCTCTATCGCGCGCACCGGGCTTCCGAGGACGCGCACGCCGTGGCGGGCTAGCGCGCCTGAGCGGTCGAGGGCGACGCCGCAGTTGAGGGCGGTCTGGCCGCCGAAGGAGAGGAGGATGCCGTCGGGCTTCTCCTTCTCTATGACGCGCTCGACGAATTCGGGGGTGACGGGGAGGAAGTAGGTGGCGTCGGCCATGCCCTCGCTCGTCTGGATGGTGGCTATGTTCGGATTAATGAGGACCGTCGCCACGCCCTCCTCGCGGAGGGCCTTGAGGGCCTGCGAGCCGGAATAGTCGAACTCCCCGGCCTGGCCGATCTTGAGGCCGCCGGAGCCGAGGACGAGGACTCTTCTGATGTCGCTCATCGCTGGCCTCCTTGGATCCCGGTGGAGGCGGGCGCCTTCGCCAAGGCGAGGGCCGCGCCGGGAGTGGACCCGAAGCCGAGATTGGAAGAGCCGAGCCTGGCGGCGCTCGCCCGCGCCCGGGCCATGAAGTCGTCGAAGAGGAACTCGGTGTCCCTTGGGCCCGGGCAGCCCTCGGGGTGGAATTGAACGGCCGAGAAGGGCCCGCGAGTCGAGCGGATCCCCTCCACCGTGCCGTCGTTGCCGTTCGTGAACCAGACCTCCCAGCCCGCCGGCAAGCTCTCGGCCCTCACCGCATAGCCGTGGTTCTGGCTCGTGACGTAGCAGCGGCTGGTCGATGCGTCGATGCAGGGTTGGTTCTGGCCGCGGTGGCCGTAGGGCAGCTTGTAGGTGTCCGCGCCCGCCGCCAGGGCCATGATCTGGGCGCCCAGGCAGATGCCGAAGACCGGCCTGTCGCCGGCGCTTCCCCCCGCCAGCAGGCGGCGTACCGTCGCGATGGTCTTGGTGCAGGCCTTGGGATCGCCGGGCCCGTTCGAGAGGAAGACGCCGTCGTATTCGACGCCCTCGAGAGCGGCGTTCCAGGGCAGGACCCTGACCTCGGCGCCGCGGGCGAGGAGGCAGCGGATGATGTTGTTCTTGGCGCCGCAATCGACGAGGGCTACCTTGGGCGAGCCGCCGGCCCCGTAGAGGGCCGGCTCGTGCCGCGATACGGAGTCTACGGCATGGGCGGAGGCCGCGGGCTCGGGACTCGGCCTGCCTTCGATCCTGATGGAGCCGCGCATGACGCCGCGCTCCCTGAGCCGGATGGTGAGCGCCCTCGTATCTATGCCCTCGATCCCGGGAACGCCTTGGGATTCCATCCAGGCGGCGAGGCTGCGTACGGAGGCGTAGTGGCTGGGCAGGGCGCAGGCTTCGGAGACGACCAGGCCCGAGGCCCAGATCCGGGAGGATTCGAAATGCCTGGATAGGCCGGACGCGTCGACCTCGTCGCCGGGGATTCCGTAATTGCCGACCAAGGGGTAGGTATTGACGAGTATTTGGCCGAAGAACGATGGATCCGTCAGCGATTGCGGGTAGCCTGCCATGCCGGTCGTGAACACGACTTCGCCTTCGATTCCGCTCGGGGCGCCGAAGGACCAGCCCTCGAACTGAGCGCCGTCCTCAAGTACTAAGCGTGCCCGCTTTCGCCTGGACATTTACAGCTCCTTGCTCCGGACGCTGTCTGGCCGTCAATGGCGAACGCCCGGGGCGCGGGCCCAACCTAGCGTGATTTACGGGTGGATTTCAAGTGGGAAATGTGAATATATGCCAATTATATGCATAAAAATACAGAAAATTGGTTGGCGGGCCCATCCCCGGCCACCTCCGCGGTCATTTCGCGGCTTTCACCCTTCGGGCCAGCTCCCGGCCCCGCTCGCGCAGGTCGGCGAGGACCGCCTCGTCCGGCACGCCCGCCCATTCGAGGCTCTCGATCGAGTCCCACTTGAGCGCGGCGATGGCCTCGTCGTATTCCTTCTTCGCGCCTCCGACCCAGCCCCATGAACCGATGCGCAGCGCTGAGCGCCCGTTCACGTGCTTGCGCGCGAGCATGTCGAGGACGTAGGCCATGGGCGGGAACATCTTGTACTCGTAGGTGGGCATCGCCACCAGGATGCCCTCGCTCTTGTAGGCGTCCGACAGGATGTAGGACAGGTCCTCGTTGGGGACCCGGTGCATCGTGAAGCGGACGCCCTCGTCCTCGATGCCGCGGATAGCCGCGGCGAGTCCGCGCTCGGTGTTGCCGTACATCGAGCCCCAGATGACGCAGATCTCCTTCTCGCGGTTGCCGTCGAGGTAGGAGGCGTACTTCGAATAGAGCTCCACGATGCGCCGCGGTTCCTTCCTCCATACTATGCCGTGGCTGGGAGCGACGACCCGGACGTCGAGGCCGGCCAGCTTATCGATCGCGCGCCTCACGAAGGGGCCGAAGCTCGCGACGATGTTGGAGTAGTAGCGCAGGGTCTCAGCCTCGAAGCGCTCGAGCTCCCGCGGGTTGAACTGATCGTCGAAGACGCGGTCGCCGAGCATGCCGAAGCTCCCGAAGGCGTCGCAGGAGAAGAGGGTCCCGGAGGAGGGCTCGAAGGTCACCATGGTCTCGGGCCAATGCACGTTGGGCGCCTCCACGAAGGAGAGGACCATGCCCGAGCCCAGGTCGAGGCTGTCGCCCGTCTTCACGGCCTCGAGCCCGTCCTCGACCTTGTAGAAAGCCTTGACGAGCTCCACGCCCTTCGCCGTCGCGAGGATCCTGACCTTCGGGTTGATCCTCCTGAAATCGGCGAGCCAGCCGGTGTGATCGGGCTCGAGGTGGTTGAGTACGAGGTAATCCACGTCGGCGAGCATCACCCCGGCCTGGGACAGGCCGGTCTCGAGCGCGGCGGGCGCCCCGCCCCAATCGCGGACGAGGTCTATGAGGGCGATCTTGTCGCCTTTGACTAGGTAGGAGTTTAGGGAGACGCCGTCCGGTATAGGCCAAATCCCTTCGAAGAGATCCTCGGTCTTGACGTCGGCGTGCAGCGCATAGATCCTGTCGCTTATCTTGTGGGCCTTCATGTGCCTTCCCCCCTGACGGCGTGGATTCTAACCCGGCGCGCGGCCTAGCTTCAACCGCGGCGCGCCGTCGGGGGCCCGTCCGGCCCGATCCTCGAGGTAGGCCTTGGCCGTACGGACGAGGCCCTCCTCGAAGAAGACGGTCGGCTCGAAGCCCAATAGCTCGCGCGCCTTCGCGTTCGAGAAGTGGTAATTCCGCGAGCCCTGCTCGATGGGGTACAGCGTGAGGAGCGGCCTCGTTGGGCTGCGGACTGCCAGGGCGGCGGTCGACATGAGCCATGCGGCCGCGAAGGCGAGGGGCTTGGGCGCGCTCACGGGCTTTTTTTTCGATCCGACGGCGGCGTACATGACGCGCGCGTAGTCCTTCCACGAGACCTTCTGGCCGTCGGTCAGCAGGATGGCCTCGCCTCCGGACTCGCTCTTGTCGAGGGCGGCCAGGACGCCTGCGCAGAGGTCGTCGATGTAGATGGGACAGGTGAGGGCGCTCCCGTCCCCGATGTACCCGAAGACGCCGCCCATTATCTGGTCGAACATCTGGTAGGTGCTCATATGGTCGCCGGAACCGTAGACGTTGCACGGCCGTATCGCGGTGGTCCTGAAGCCGCCCGCGTTCTGGGCGAGGACGTACTCCTCGGCCATCAGCTTCGTGATCGGGTAGGGATACTTTAGGGGATAGTAGGGGCCGCGCTCCGTGGTGTCCACGTGCTGGCCGAAGCCATGTACGGTCGCGGAGCTGAAGTAGACGAAGGTCGCCGCCCCCGCCTCGCGCGAGGCCTCGAGGAGAGTGACCGTGGAGTCGTAGTTCGCCCTCACGAAGAGCTCGAGGCTGCCCCAGTCCGAGGCGAGGGCGGCGGCGTGGATCACCGCGTCGACGCCCCTGACCGCCTCCCTGGCGCGCTCGGCGTTCGAGAGGTCCGCGTTGAAGAGCTCCACACGGCCCCTGCCGGCGGCTCCGGCGAGCGCGAGCAGCTCGGGGGGCGGCTCCTTGCGGCGGTACAGCGCGCGCACCGAGTCGCCTCGGGCCGATAGGGCCGCGCAGAGGTGGGATCCGATGAAGCCAGAGGCGCCGGTGACTAGGATGAGCCTGGGTGCGGCCATCAGATCAGCCCCGAGCCCTTGAGGACGATGAGCGCGTCGGTGCCTATGCCGAGGCAGGCGTGCAGGATGAGCCCCGGCACTATCGACCTCGTCCTCCAGGCGAGGACGCCGAAGGCTATCCCGGCCGCGACCGCTCCGGCGAGCTCCGTGAGGGGATGCCCGTAATGGAGGAGGGTCGAGGGTATGGTCTGGAAGAGGACGAAAGCCGCGATGACCGTGCCCCTCGCCGCGGCGTCGTCCTCGGCTCCCGCGGCCCCCAGCGCGCGCTCCGCCGCGAGGGCGAAGGGAAACAGGAGGAAGCCCCGGAAGAAGAATTCCCAGGGCACGTAGTAGAGAAAGAAATAGGCGGCGAGGTGGCCTATGAGGGGGCCCACGCCCGCCGCGTGGACGCGGCCGATGAGGTCGCGCGAATACGGGTAGAAGCTCCCGAGTTCGGAGTATGCGCCGCCTAACGCGCCGAAGCCGATCGCGACGGGGACGAGGAGCCAGAAGAGGGGCTTCCTGAGGAGGGGAGCCTTGAAGCTGATCCCGAGGTCGGCGGGCTTCTCGCGGAAGGCGAGGGCGAGCAGGGCCGGAGCCAGTCCCAGGAGGAGGAAGGAGAGGGCGAATCGCGCCCAGTAGCCGGGCAGGTCGCCCGGCAGGGAGCCTACGAGGGGCAGCCTCGCGGCCGCCTCGGGACTGAGCAGCGGGGGGGTGAGGGCCGAGAAGAAGAGGCAGGAAAAAGAGGCGAGGGCGAGATACGAGGCGCCCTTGATCGAAGGCCTGATGCTCGGGATCACTAGCCGCTCCTTGCGCGATTCATGTCCCCTCGATACTATCATGCCGCGACGATTCGAGGAAACGGGAGGCTCCATGAGGATAGCGGTCACGGGCGGTACGGGTTTCGTGGGCAGCCATGTCGTGGAGCTCCTCCTCGCGCGCGGCGACGAGGTCAATTGCCTGGTCCTCCCCGAGGAGGGGCCGCTCTGGCTAGAGGGGTCGAAGGTGGTCTTCTTCGAGGGCAGCATCACCGACCGCGCCTGCCTGGGACCCTTCCTGAAGGGCTGCGACGCCATCGTCAATATCGCGGGCCTCACGCGCTGCCATACCGAGGAGGGCTTCATGGCCGTCAACGCCGGCGGCGCGGTCAACCTCGTCGAGGCCGCCCTCGCACTGCCCGACGGCCCGCGAGACATCGTCTCGATGAGCTCCATGGCTGCCTCGGGCCCCTGCCCGGAGGGCGCCTGCCTCGACGAGGACGACGAGCAGCGGCCGCTGACGCCCTACGGCCGGAGCAAGGCCGCCCTGGAGACCTGCCTGCGACCCTACGAGGGACGCATGCATTGCAGCTTCATCCGCGCCCCCGGGGTCTACGGGCCGCGCGACCGCGACTTCCTCCAGTACTTCAAGCTCGTCAAGCGCGGCTTGCGCGTCATCGTCGGCGACCGCAACGTCATGTCCCTGGTCTACGTGAGGACCCTCGCGGCGGCGATAGTCTCCTGCGTCCTCAACCCCGCGGCCTACGGCCAGGCCTTCTTCGTCGCGGACGAGGGCGAGCACGACTGGGACCAGTTCTCCGGCATGGTCGAGGCCGCGCTCGGCAAGAGGACCCTGCGGGTCCACGTGCCCGAGTGGCTCGTGACCGTCGTGGCCTTCTTCTCCGAGGCCGCGAAGCCCTTCATGAAGCGCCCGCCCCTCCTCGACAAGCACAAGCTCCTCGAGGCCCGACAGCACCGCTGGGTGCTGTCCACCGCGAAGGCCGAGCGCCTCCTCGGCTTCAAGCCCCTCTGCAGCACCGCCGACGCGTTGGCCGAAACCGGACGCTGGTACGAGGAGAAGGGCTGGATATAGTCCGCTGACGCGGGAACAACCGCGAGGAGACGCCAAGGAACGCGAATAGGGCTGGGACTCCTGAAATTTCCTTCGCGTTCGTTAGCGGTTTTCCTCGACCTAATCTTTTCCCCTCAGGAAGGTCCTCTCGTAGTACTCGCAGCCGTCCGCTATCGTCTCCTCGAGGGGCCTGTAGCTTATCCCGAGCTCCCGGCGGCTCTTCTCGCTCGAGTAGTAGGCCGTCCAGCCCGAGAGCTGGCCGTAGCCCACCGTGATCAGGGGCCGCCTTCGCGTCAGGCGCGAGACGAGCTCCGCAACCCAGCCCGCCGCCACGAGGGCGAAGGAAGGAGCCACGACGGGTAGGAAGCGCTTGCACGCGCCCTTCGCCATGAGCTCGAGGACGCGCGTATAGGGCACGTTGGCCCCCACCGAGAGATAGGCCTCGCCCGCGCGGCCCTTCTCCGCGGCGGCCAGGATCGTCTCGACGAGGTCCCGGACGTCGACGACGGCGAGGCCTCCGCCGAAGGTCCCGACGAAGAAAGGCTTGCGGTACATGTCGGCGTAGAGGCGGTTGTGGGCGGTATTGGGGCCGGGATCGCCGGGGCCCATGACCGAGGCGGGATTGACGATGACGGCGTCGAGGCTGCGGTCGCGGACGGCGTCCATGACCGCCCTCTGCCCGTCGCGCTTGGTGGTCATGTAGCCGAGGCTCTCGGGCCAATTGAAGGCCGTCTCCTCGTCGGCGAGTCTCCCGTCGGCATGGAAGCCTATGGCCCCCACCGAGGATACGTGGACGAGCCGCCCGACCTTGAACTCGAGGCAGGCGTCCACGATCGCCTTGGCCCCGCCGACGTTCACGGCCTCCATGATCCCCGCGTCCAGGACCCAATACGATATGAAGCCGGCGACGTGGAATACGAGCTCGGCGCCGCGCACGGCGTTGCGGACGGCGGTCGCGTCGCGGAGGTCCCCGCGGCGCTCGTCCACCCTGCCCGCGAAGGCCGCGGGCAGCTCCTCGCCCGGCAGGAGGAAGACCGAGATCCGGTCCCGGGGCCGCGTTTCGAGCAGCCGCTCGACGAGGCGCCTGCCAACGAAGCCGGTCGCGCCCGTTACCATGATATTCACGATGAGCCTCCGAGTAGCTTATAATATTGCAATGAGGAACAAATGAAAATCGGCGTGACGGGGGCTTTTGGTTTCCTGGGGGCTAATTTCGTCGCCGCCCTCCTCTCCGAAAGGCGGGATGGCTTATTCCCCGGCGAAGCGATCGAGGTCACCGCCTTCGCCTCCAAGGTCGCGTCCAATCCCCTCTTCGACCCCGCGAAGGTCGAAGTGAAGAGCCTCGACGTCCTGAGCCGGGGGGATATGGCCGTGAAATTCGCCGGCCTGGATGCGCTGGCCCATTTCGCGGGAAGGGTCGACTATAGGAAGTCCCAGAGACGGGCGGTTTGGGACACCAATACGCTCGGAGCCAAGGCGGTATTCGATGCCGTCCTGGAGGCGGGCGTTCCCAGGCTCCTCTACGTATCCTCGATAAGCGCCCTCGGTTCGGGCTCGGCGGGGCATCCGGCCGACGAGGGCTCCCTGCCATACGGAGATCCGCGTTGGCCGATCTCGTTCGCCTCGCCCGAGGCGGCCCTCGCCGCGGTCGAGGCCTCCTCAGCCGGCGATTACCGTTTCCTGGATGGCATGCGAGTGGCCTACTTCGACTCCAAGCTCGCGGGCTGGGAACTCGCCAAGGCCTATGCCCGCGGCAGGAGCCTGCCCGTGGTCACCGTCTTTCCAGGCACGGCGGTCGGCGCGGGCGACCTGCATTTCGCGATTTCCAGGCTCGTGGACAACGTATGGGAGGGCAGGCTCCCGTTTTCCTTCGGAGGAGCGACCACCTTCATGGCCGCGCGCGACCTCGCGGAAGGCGCCGCGCTCGCGCTCTCGAGGGGCCGCGTCGGCGAGGGCTACGTCATCGCGGGGAGGGAGGAGCATAGCCTGAGCTACGTGGATTTCCAGCGCCTCGTCGCCGGCCTCGCGCGGCGCGCGGATTCGCGGCCCGCGGTCCTCCCTATCGGCCTCCTCCTCGGCATCGCGGGAGCGGCCGAGGCGGTGGCGCCGCGGGGCGGTCTCGCCAAGGCCCTCGTCCTAGCGGGGAGCGCGCGCAACGTCGCGACCTCCGCCAAGGCGCGCTCCGAGCTCGGCTACGAGCCCTCCCCGAGCCTGGAAGGCGCGATCCTCGAGTGCAGGAAATTCAGCGAGGGATTGAGGCTTCGGCGGAAATCGATCGGATAGGGCCTCGGCCTGTCACCAAGCGACGCGGTACCTCGAGCCGCCCCTGCGGCGCAGGGGCGCGAAGCGTTCGCGGTTGTCCGCCAGGAAGGTCTCGTAGCGGGACTCGACTTCCCCGGCCTTGGTATCCAAGGCCTTGGCCACCTCGAAATACTCCTCGTAGCCGGGTTCCCCCGGCAGGGCGGAGAGGTCGACGGGCTTGAGGAACTCGATGAAGTAGAAGGTGTTCTTGAAGGTCGTGTAAGGGTATTCGGTTCCGTTCACGCCCTTGAAGCTCAGCCGCCGTATCCGGTCATCCTCGACCTTGAGGAAGATGGGATAGAGCTTGGCCCCCGCGAGGTGGGCAAGGCGGATGCCGCCCGTGCGGGGCTTGCCCCAGTCGCCGAGGGTCGAGTCTCCCTCGTGGAGCGAGATCAGGAGGGGCCGCCCGTCGTCCAGGGCCTTCGCGCAGGCGTCGACCGCGGTCTTCGAGTCGTCCTTGTCGAGGGGGATGAAGCCCGCGCCGCGGAGGATGTGGCGGATGATCGGGAAGGTGAAGGCTCCCTTGTCCATCATGATCGCGAAGGGCTCCTTGGACACGTGCATGAGGGCGACGACGTCGTAGGTAGTCGAGTGGTTGAGGAGGAGGTAGACCCGCTTCTCGCCCCGCGCCCGAGGCGGAAGGTCGTCGAGTCCCTTGACGATCACCCGCGCCTTCGCCCGCATCCAGATCGTGGAGTAGATATTCATGATCTTGAAAGGAATGTTAAGCCGCATGCCGTCGCCCTCGCGCCAGAAGGATATCCAGGGGCCCAGGAACCCGTCTTTAACTATAGAGCGGCCGCGCGTCGGGTCGGTTGCGGTTATCGGAATTTATTTTGCGTTTGGATACCCCGTACGAAATGGAAGGGGCGGCGGATCGGAGAGAGTTCCGAGCCGCCGCCCCTTAAGTCTGGCGCAGGAGCGACCGGCTAGAAGGCGCCGGTGCCCACGGTCATGGTCAGGTTGAGGGCGGCGCTGGGCTTGCCCGTGAGGGAGAAGCCCGATACGGGGTTCGCCACGATGAATTCCGTCCCGTCGGCGCCCCAGTTGAAGGTGGCGCCCAGCTGGAGACTGATGTAGTCGAAGAAGGTCCAGGTCAGGCTCGGCATGACGAAGCCCGAGAGGTCCGAGAGGTTCGCGACCCCGATGACCGATGCGGCGAGCTTGTTCGACCCGAGGAGCGAGGGGAGGATGTCGCTCTTCGAGAGCGAGGCGAAGCCGTAGTGGGCGCTGAATTTCGCCCTGTCGATCTGGTCCGCATGCATGCCGAAGTAGGTGTAGGTCTCGCTGGCGCTCACCCCGTCCTGCGCCTCTCCGTTGTACATATACGACAGGGATATCGTCACATTGTCGTCGGAGTTCATGTAATAGCCGCCGGCGGTACCGGTGAAATAGAGCTTGTCGGCGGCCTTGGCGCCGACGAGGCCCGTGGGATTAGTAAAGCTCGGCGCGACCTTCGCGACGAAGTAGCGCTCGCTGCCGTACTTGAGCACTCCCTCGCCGAAGAGGTTCCAGGAGCCGAGGCCCGTCGTGGCCATGAGGAGGCCGCGAGGGTGGTCGTTGTAGGCGTAGAAGGCGGCGGCGGCGAGCTCGGTGTTGGCGAAGCCGTACTCGCCCTTCACCGCGAGCCGGGCGTCGGCAGGGTCGACTTTCGGGCTCCCGCTCGAATCCGAGGGCAGCCCCGCGAAGAAGTACAGGTTGTTCGTGACGCTCATGGGCACGGTGGTCTTCAGCGATACGGGCCCCTCCCTTTCCGCGCCCGTGTTGGTCGGGTCGATGGCCGCAGAGAGTGCGAAGATGTCGTCCGCGGGCTGGAAGTAGCCCTTGCTCACGCCCCAGGAGATGGGCTGCTTGCCGAAGCTGAAGTAGACCTTGTCCTGCCAGTTGAATTTCGAGTACAGGGACCACACGGAGATGTTCGGCGCGGAGTACGTATCGCCGCCCGAGTCCTTCGAAATCGATTGGAAAGGCCAGCTGGTGCGGAAGTCCATGTTGACGCCGAAGTCCGTGCTGGGCTTGGCGACGAGGGTTATCTTGCCCTCCAGGTCGGGCGAGAGATAGTAGCTCGTCGGGGCGAAGAGCGAAGCGGGGCTCCCCGAGCCCGTGTCCCAGGCGGGGGCCCAGACCGAGTTGAAGCCGAGCTTGCCCGTGATCGAGCCCCCTATCTTCACCTGGTCGTACTTCAGGAAGCTGCTCTGGCCCTCCGCCTCCTTGGAGACGTTGTTGGCCTGGGTTACCGTCTCGGGCGAGCCGAACATGTCGTCTTCGCTTGAGGCCGCGTCCGCGCTGGCCGCGGCGGGAGCCGGCGCGGCGTCCTGGGCGCCGATCAGCGAGGCGCCGCCGAGCGACAGGGCGGCGGCGAGCAGCCCGGTCCGGAACGTGGCGCTTGTAATGCGTAATATATTCATCACTGGCCTCCTACCGAGCGCTCTCGAGGAAGGTTTTCTGGAAGTACTTGTCCTCCAGCTTGCCCACGAAGACGTTCGAGATGGTGAGGACGCTCTGCGTGCCCTTGTTCACCTCGTCGACCATCTTCATCTTGGCCGGGATGAGCTTGTCGCCGGCCTGGACGTAGGTGGGCAGGAAGAAGGTGGTGCGCATGGGCCGGTCCGATACGGAGAAGTCCTCCTCCTTGAGGGGCAGGGGCTTGTCCTTGCGGACGGTGAGCCTGATCTTCTGGTAGGAGACCTCGGCGTTCTTGGCCGCGAGGGTGAGCACCCAGGTGTCGAAGGCGCCGAGCTTGCCCTCCTCGGTCTTCACGATGTCGAAGTCGTCCGCGAAGGTGTACTTCTTGAAGTCGGAGTTCTTGGCCTGCGAGCCGTTGATGTTCTCCTTCATCGTGGAATGCGAGTAGTTGCCGCTCTCCGGGTCGTAGAACCAGACGTTGTCGTCGATCTTGAGGTAGCCCTGGCCCTTCTGCTTCTCGGGCTTCTGGAGAAGGATCACCATCTGGTCGTGGTCGTCGCGCCGGAAGATCTGCACCTGCGTCGTGGCGGCATTCTCCCCGGGCTTCTCGGAGACGATGTCGTAGACGGCGCTGTAGTCCTTCTTGCCGAAGGTGGAGAGCTCGTCGATGGACTTGAGCAGGGCCTTGAAGTCGGGCGTGGCGGCGGCGGCCGATGCTATGGAGGCAGCGAGAATCAGCGCGCCGAGGGCGCCGCGCTTGAAAGATAATGGTTTCATTCGGGTACTCCTTTACTTGACCGTGCGCAGGGCGACGGCCGGATCGAGCCGAGCGGCGTTCCTCGCGGGGAAGAACGCGGCGGATAGGGTCAGGCCCGTGACGATGAGGACGTTCACGATGGTCCTGAGCATGGGCAGCTTGAAGGTCATGTGCCCGTTCTTGAGTATGATGAAGAGTGGGCTGTCGATCCCGAAGTTCACGATGGAGATGATTCCCATCGCGAGCAGGGCCAGGAGGATCCCCGCGAGGACGCCGCCGATCGCGAGGAAGCTGGCCTCGTATAGGAAGAGGTTCCGCACCTCTCCCCTCTGCATCCCGATCGAGCGCATGGTCCCGATCTCGCGTATGCGCTCGTACATGATGATCCGGAAGGTGTTGGTTATGCCCACCATTATTATCAGGAAGAGCACGATGAGTATCACGAGGCTGGCCGAGTTGAGTACGTTGACGATCTGCTGAACCTGCTGGAGCATGTCGTTCAGCGTGAGCACGCGGTACTTGATGCCACTCCAGGTCTCCGTCTTGGCTTGGCTCATCATGGCGCGGACGAAATTCTGCGACTGGTCGGCCGCGGTTCGGTCGAAGACCTGGGCTTTCTTGCGCAGGCTCGCGTAGAGGTCCAGACCGTACTTGTCCATGCCCGCTAGGGAGGGCAGGTAGAAGCCCAGGCTCTGGTAGTCGCCGGGTCCGAGATTGAGGAGCTCGTTGACGTAGGGCTTGTTGGCGTAGCCCGCCATGGACCCGAGGATGCCCGGGTCTACGGTGATGCCGGCGATCGCGAATTCGCCGACGTTGTTCTGGCCCGTGTAGGTCTTCATCTGCACGAGGACACGGTCGCCTACCTGGACGTCCAGCCTCTTGGCGATCGGCTCGGAGATGACGAGGCCCTGCTTATCCGACATCCCCGCCATGCTGCCCGACTTGAAGATGAGCCGCTCGGGCAGGAAGGTCTCGTTGGAGAAATCCACCCCGTCGATGCTGAGCTGGGCGGTCTTGCCGGCGAACACGAGGGTGCCCTGGAAGGAGGAGCGCTTGGTCACGTACTTGGCGGGTATTCCCGCCTCCTTGGCGGCGGCGAGGAGGGTGCTGTCGTCGCGGATGATGTCGTATTCCTTGCCCGAGGCCGATTTCTCGATGCCCTGGATGAACACGTGCCCCGCGGCCAGGTTCGCGAAGTTCTCGCTGATATTGGAGACGAAGGCGCCGACGAAGCCGTTTATGATGGTGACTATCATGATGCCGAAGGCTATGGCTCCCCCGAGGAGGAAGGTCCTCTTCTTCTGGCGCGAGAGGTTGCGCAGCGCGAGTTTTATTGTTTCCATGTCTTTCCGCCTATTCCACTTGCATCGCGCGCACGGGCTGGACCTTGAGCGCTAGCGACACCGGGTAGAGATGCGCGACGATCGCAACGATGCTGACGAGGACGAGGCTCCACAAGGCCGAGAAGGCGTTGATGGAGGGGTGAAGCACGTTGCCCGCGAAGAGGATCTTGAGGAAGGAGTTGGTTGCCTTGATATGGGCCACGTTGATTATCCCGATTGCCCCGAAGGCCAGCGCCGTCCCGATGATGCCGAAGACGAGGGCTATCGTCAGCGTCTCCACGAGGAACATCTTCCTCACGAAGCCCTTTGGCGCCCCGAGGGCGCGCATCGTGCCTATCTCGCCCGTGCGCTCGATCACCGAGATCACCAGGGTGTTGGTCATAATGATGACCGCCACGATCGCGACGATGATGATGGCGATATTGAACACTATGCGGATGACGTCGATGCTCGCGGCGAAGGGTCCGGCCGCCGCCTTCCAGTCCGCGGCTTGGGCCTCGATGCCCTCCTTCGTGAACCAGAGGTTGAGGGAGGCTATGACGGCGGGGGCGGCGGCGGGGTTCTTGAGACGCGCCATCGCGAAGTACCAGGCACCCGTGTCCACGACGGCCGCCTTCCTGGGGGCCGATGCCGCGGCTTTGGGCGCCGAGGCGGGCTTGGACGAGAGTCCTTGGGTGACTACGGTCTCGCCGCCGAAGAGGTCGTCGCCCGAGGCGGCGAGGAGGCTCTTCTGCTCGTCCGAGACGGGAGTGTCCTCGTCGTTGCCGAGGGTGAGGCCCATGAGGATGCGTGCGGTGTTGACGTCGGTATAGGAGATGAAGTCCGTCGCCTCGCTCTCGTTCTTGTACTCGACCACGCCGACCAGGGGGACTTTCCTGATCTTGAAGCCCGACTTCCCGATGCCGGTGAGGAGGATCTCGTCCCCCACCTTGGGCTCGGTCCCGAGGCTTTTTTTGAGCCTGTCGACCGTAGCCTTGGACACGACGATGCCCTCCTCTCCGGGCTGGAGGAGCCGCCCCTGGATGGGGTGGGCGTTGGTGAATTCTTTATAATAGGTCGCGGGATCGATGCCGAAGAAGAGGACGAAGCCAGGCGTACCGTCAGGGTTCGTCGCCACTGAGGCGGCCAGGTCCTCGGGGGCGCCCTCGATCGAGGCCATCGCGAACCCGGTCACCTGGTTTGTCACGCCCGTGACGCCCGGTTCGGAGCGGAGCTTCTCCATGACCTTGTCGTAGTAGGGCAGGGTCTGGGTAGTCTCGGCGCCGCCGAAGGACTGGGCCCCGAAGAGACTGACCGGGGTCTTGGCCTTGGCCGCGACGAACACGTCGCCCGTGTAGTTGCCGATGAAGGTGTCCTTCACCCCGAGGGCCGCCGTATCCATGAAAGCGTTGCCTACGATGAGGATCACGACGCCGAGGGCGAGGAGGACCCCGATGATGAGGCTCTTCGCCTTGTGCTCCAGGAGATTCCTGAAAGCTATGCGTATGAGTACCGGCATAAGCCTATTTCCTCTCCTGCCGGGAATTCTCCGTGACCAGGCCGTCGCGGAGGCGGATGATGTGGTCGGCAAGCTCGACTATCTTGGCGTCGTGGGTGGAGAAGATGAAGGTCGTCTCCATCTCGCGGTTGATCTTCTTCATGAGGTCGAGGATCTGCTCGCCGGTGGCCGAGTCGAGGTTGGCCGTGGGCTCGTCGGCGAGGACGATCTGGGGCTTGGTGACGAGGGCGCGGGCGATCGCCACGCGCTGCCTCTGGCCGCCGGAAAGCTCGTTCGGCTTGTGGGTCCGCCATTGGTCCAGGCCGACCTCGGCGATGAGGTAGTCGATCCACTCGCTCTTCGCCTTGCCCTTCGGGCCGTTCTTCCCGAGGAGGAGGGGGAATTCGATGTTCTCGTAGACCGAGAGCACGGGGATGAGGTTGAAGGACTGGAAGATGAAGCCGAGCGTCTCGTGGCGGAGGCTGGTCAGCTCCTTGTCGTTCAGGTCCTTCGTCGGCCTTCCGTCGATGAGGACGGTGCCGGCCGTCGGCCTGTCCACGCAGCCGAGCATGTTGAGGATGGTCGTCTTGCCCGAGCCCGAGGGCCCGGCGATGGAGATGAAATCGCCCTTCTCAATAGAGAAGGACACGCCCTTTACCGCCTCGACCTCGACCTTGCCGAGGGGATAGACTTTTCGGACGTCCTGGAGCTCTACGATTACCATACGTACTCCTTGACTCGCGCGTTTTTTGGTCCCCGATGGGGCACCTCTGGGCGCATTTTCGCATTCGCTCCATAAGATATTCACTCGGGCGGCCCCAGTTCAAGGACGGCCGGCCGATTCCTGGCCCTCGCGACGGCAAATTCATCGGCCGTTCATCGCTTCCGTATGGAGGGATCCGGGGACCGAGGCGTATACTTCCGATATGGGAACGGGGGAAGTCGAGCTCGCGCGGGTGCTCATCGTGGAGGACGATCGCGAAATAGCCGAGCTCGTGGCCGCCTACCTCACGAGGGAGGGCTTCGCCGCGGCGATAGTCGGCTCGGCCGAGGAGGCCATCCTCGAATGCTCCGGCCGCATGCCCGAGCTCCTCCTCCTCGACCTCGGCCTTCCCGGGGCGGACGGCCTCGACCTGCTCCGCTATTTCCGGGAACGGAGCACGGCTCCCGTGATCATCGTCTCCGCCAGGGAATCCGACGAGGACAAGGTAATCGGTCTCGGCCTCGGGGCCGACGATTTCGTGTCCAAGCCCTTCTCCCCGAAGGTGCTCGCGGCCAGGGTGAAGGCCCAGCTCCGCCGCGCCTCCTACGGATCGACGGGTGAGCGCGTGGCCTTCGGGTCCTACGTGCTCGACTTCGAGGGCAAGCTCCTCGAGCGACGCTCCGGGCCTAGCCCGGAGCGAGTGCCCTTGAGCCGCAGGGAATTCGAGCTGCTCTCCTTCCTGGTGGCGAACGAGGGAAGGACCTACGGCCCCGAGGAGCTGTACAAGGCCGTATGGGGCCTCGAGCATGGCGACCTCTCGACCGTGGCCGTCCACGTCCAGCGCGTTAGGCGCAAGATCGAGGAGGAGGGCTCTCCCCCGAAATGGCTCGTCACCGTGCCCGGCGCGGGCTACCGATTCCTGAGGGATCGGAAACCATGAGGACCCCCAGCCTCAAGCTCATCCTCGGGGGCCTCGCGGCCGGAGCCCTGGCCCTGCCCATCGCCCTGGTCCTCGTCGTGAGCCTCGTCCTGAGCACCACTTCGCCGAGGCCTCCCTTCTTCCGCCTCGAGTCGGTCGGGGAAGAGCTCCGCAAGGCCGTCTCGGTGGCGGAGGACGGCTCCATCTCCCTGCGTCCCGGCTACCGCGCCCCCGCGGGCATCGAGTTCGTCATCGAGGGCGTCGACGAGAGGGTTCTCTTCTCGACTCTACCGACCTTCGTCGTGGGGGAGAGGGCGGGCATAGCGGCAGTATCGGCCGTTCTCCGCGCGGACGCCGCCATCTCGAGCTTCTTCTTCGACGGCATCCAGAGGAAGGGGAGGGTGCTCGGGCGCTATTACGCCTGGTTCTCCGGGCCCGACCCCTCGTACGCGGCGCGGGGCTCCCCCGCGGGCATACTTTTCCTCGTCGGGCTCTTCGCCCTCGCCTTTTCGGGGGGGGCCGTCATCGCGGCCCAGCTCGCGAGGGCGGTGTTGAGGCTCGAGGGGGCGGCGGGACGCATCGCGGCCGGCGATCTCGAGGGCGAGGTGCGCGTCCGCGGCATCCGCGAGATCGAGGACCTCGCCCGGGCGATGGACGGGATGCGCTCCGCCCTGCGCGAGGACCGCGACCGCCAAGCCCGCTTCCTGGCCGCCGTGTCCCACGACCTGCGCACGCCCCTCACCTCGATCGGCGGCTACCTTGAGGCGGTGGACGACGGGCTCGCCTCCGATCCCGGCACCCTCGCCCGCTACGTAGGGATCATGCGCGACAAGACCCGGCTCCTCGAGGGGAGGATCGCGAGCCTCATCGAATTCGCGCGCATGGAGACGGGCGAATGGCGCATGGGCTTCGAGGCGATTGAGCTCGGGCCATACCTCGAGAATCTCTCACGCGGCTTCCGCGAGGACGCCGAGCTGATGGGACAGCGCTTCGAGGCGACGCTCGACGGCTTGGAGGGACAGAGCCTGCAGATAGACAGGAGCCTCCTGGCGCGGGCGCTCGAGAACGTCGTCTCCAACGCCCTCCGCTACGCTCCCGAGGGCGGCCTCGTCCGGCTCTCCGCCCGGGGCGGAGTGGGCGGTCTCAGCCTCGACATAGACGACGAGGGGCCCGGCATAGCCCCCGCCGACAGGGAGAGGGTCTTCGAGCCCTTCTATCGCGCGGGCAATCCCCACGGCGAGGGCTCGGGGCTCGGCCTTTACATCGCCCGCTCGATCGTGAGGGGCCACGGCTGGGAGATCGAGGCGGGGGAATCGCCCTCCGGCGGAGGCCGAATAAGCGTGATCATTTCCCGCGGCGCGTAAATATCCGTATATTGCACAGCATGCAGGGGGAGCACATGACATCACCGCTCGCGGCGGCCCTGGCGGCCTTTTTGGCCCTGAGCCCAGCCTTTCTCGCGGCGGAGGCCCCGTCGATCACGCCCGCGCTGCCCTCCTCGGAGCGGTTCCTGTATTCGAGGACGGTGGGCGACAAGCGCGACGAGGTCGAGCAGCGCACGCGCCTCGTGTCGGGCAAGGATGGAAGCTGGTACGAGCTGACCGCGCATTCGGCGGAGCAGGACAGCCTCATGAGACTGGACCCGGCCACCCTCTTCGCGAGCTACATCGAGGTGACGAGCAGGGGCAAGGACGCGACCCTGCTGCGGGTGACCTCCGTCCTCGAGAACAGGAGCTCGGCGGCCGCCGACGAGTTCCTTGTCTCCAGCTTCGAGGCCCTGCCCTATTCCCTTCGGGCCTTTCCGTGGGGCTCGCGGCAGAAGGCCAAGCTGGCCTTCGTCGGCTCCGGCAGCGCGGGCGGCGGGGGCAACTTCCGCTTCGACATAGCCGTCACCGGGAAGGAGACGATTCCCGTAGCCGGCCTCGGCGTGGAGTGCTGGAAGGCCCAGCTCTCCCTCGGGGGCATCTTCGGCTCCTTGGTCGGCAAGAGCTACCTCTGGTACTCGACCGCCTACCCGCACTACCTCGTCAAGTCCGAGGGCGCGTCGGGACCGCCCGGCACGCCCACGATCGTGCTGACCCTCCTGAGTTACGCTTCCGGAGGCTAGGGAAATCAGCTCCCGCGCGCGATTCCATCGCCCGCGATTCCATCGTGAGCGATTCCATCGCGCGCGATCGTGGTGCGAATGACGCCGGCCAGCCGCTCGACTCCCTCGTCGATCTGCTCGAGGGACGGATAGGAGAAATTGATGCGCATCGCGTTGCGCTCGGGCTCGTCGAAATAGAAGGCCGAGCCGATCACGTAGGCGACCTTCTCGGCTATCGCCGCCGGGAACATGGCCTCCGTGTCGATGAAGGAGGGCAGTCTGATCCAAAGGAAGAGGCCTCCCTCGGGCTCCGTCCACGTGAGGTCGTGGCGGCTCGGCATGCATCGCGCGAGGGCCTCTATCATGTGATTGCGCTTCTCGCGGTAGAGGGCGCGGGTCTGCTCGATATGGGCGTAGATGGCGGCCGTCTTGAGGTACTCGGCGACCCAGGCCTGGGTGAAGACATTGGAGCAGAGGTCCATCGCCTGCTTGGCGACCACGAACTTCGAGATGAGCTCCGGGTTCGCGATCACCCAGCCCATGCGCGTCCCGGGTGCGAGTATCTTGGAGAAGGTCTTGAAGCCGATAACGTTGCCGCGGGCCTCGCCCTCCTGATCCAGCTGGAAGATCGAGGGCCTGGCCTCCCCGAGGAAGCGTATCTCCCGGTAGGGCGCGTCCTCTATTATGAGGAGGTCGTTCTCGTAGGAGAACGCGAGGAGCTCCTTCCGCTTCTCAAGACTCCAGCAGATGCCCGTGGGATTCTGGAAATCGGGAATGACGTAGACGTATTTCACTTTCTTCCCTGCCGCCTTCGCTGTCGTATAACGCGCGCGCAGCTCGCCCATGTCGAAGCCGTCGTCCCCGTTCCCGAAGGGCACGCCGAGGATCTCGGCCCTGTAGGACTGGATCGCCTGGATCTCCCCCAGGTAGGTCGGTCTGCCGGCGATCACCAGGTCGCCCGGGTCGAGGAAGACCTTGCAGGCTATATCGAGGGCCTGCTGGCTGGCAGATACGATGAGCAGGTCGTCGCGTCCCAGCTTCAGCCCCTGCCGCGCCTCGAAGGCGATGAGCTGGTCCTTGAGCTCGGTGTCGCCCTCGGTCGTCCCGTACTGCAGGGCGGACGCGGGGCGCTCCCTGAAAACCTTGTCCGCCGCCGCGCGCAGGCCCTCGACGGGGAAAGTCTGTGGAGCCGGAAGCCCGCCCGCGAAGGAGATGATGCCCGGCTGGCCCGTGAGCTTGAGGAGCTCGCGGATGACCGATTTCTTCATATTATTGGCATTCGCGGAATACAGGGACTCCAGATCGAGCATGGTGGATCTCCTTGCAATCATCCTATATTGCTCGATTTTATCTGTAAAGCGGAATGTATCAAATATTAAAGTATACGTTTCATTTATTGAAACGACCTCCGCGGATTCCCTCGACGTTGACCACACAGCCGGTGGCGGGATACATTGATCTGAGAGATAATCCCTACAACGCGAGGTATCGCATGGCCCTTAATTGCGGCATCGTCGGCTTGCCGACCGTCGGCAAGAGCACCATCTTCACCGCCCTTACTGCCGTGAAGGCCGAGACCTCGAATTTCTCCTCCTCGAACAAGAACCCCAACCTCGGCATAATTGCCGTCCCCGACCCCCGTCTGGACAAGCTCACCGAAATGTTCAAGCCCAAGAAGAAGGTACCCGCCACCGTCGAGTTCGTCGACATAGCCGGCCTCGGCTCGGCCTCCTCCAAGAAGGAGGGCTCGAACCTCATCCTCGCCGCGGTGCGCGACGCCGCCCTCCTCGTCCACGTCGTGCGCTGCTTCGACGATCCCGACATCCCCCACGTCTCCAACAGGGTGAGCCCCGCCGACGACATCGAGCTCCTCCACCTCGAGCTGGCCCTGGCCGACCTCGAGACCATAGACAAGCGCCACGAGAAGCTCACCAAGGAGCTCAAGGACCCCGCCCGCAAGAAGGAGGCCGAGCGCGAGCTGGCGGCCTACGCCAAGATCAGGCCCGCCCTGCAGGACGGGAAGAGCGCGCGCTCCGTCGCCTTGAGCGACGAGGAGTCCGAGGCGGTGAAGAGATCCTTTCTCATCACCATGAAGCGGGAGCTCTACGTCTGCAACGCCGACGAGGCGGGCATGAAGGGCGGGAGCGCCCATATCGAGGACGTGAAGAGGATCGCCCAGGCGGAGGGCGTCGACTGCGTCGTCATCTGCGGCAAATTCGAGGCCGATCTCGCCGACCTCGAGAGCGAGGAGGAGAAGCGGGAGTTCCTCTCCGAGCTCGGGCTCCAGGAGTCGGGGCTTTCCGTCCTCATCCATGCCGCCTACCACCTCCTGGGCCTTCGCACCTTCTTCACCGCGGGCGAGGACGAGTGCCGCGCCTGGACCATCAAGGCCGGCGACAAGGCCCCCGCCGCGGCCGGCGTCATTCACACGGATTTCGAGAAGGGCTTCATCAAGGCCGAGGTCTACCGCTACGACGACCTCGTCGCCCTCGGCTCCGAGCGCGAGGTCAAGGTCGCGGGCAAGCTGCGCCAGGAAGGCCGCGAGTACGTCGTCCAGGACGGCGACGTGATCTTCTTCAAATTCAACCTCTAGGCGGAGGACTTATGCCGACTAACCCGTACGAGCCTCTGTCGCTGCGTGGCGTCGAGCTGCGCAACCGCATCGCCCTCTCGCCGATGTGCCAGTACTCGGCCGTGGACGGCTACCCCGCCGACTGGCACGTCCGGCACTACGCCGAGCGCTCGATCGGCGGTGCCGGGCTGGCGGTCGTGGAGGCCACGGCGGTCCTCCCCGAGGGGCGCATAACGCCCGGCGACCTGGGCATCTGGGACGAGGAGCACGCCGATTCCCTGGGCGAGATAGCTCGGGTGATCAAGTCGGGAGGTGCCGCAGCCGGGATACAGATCGCCCACGCCGGCCGGAAGGCCTCGACGGCCGTCCCCTGGGAGGGCGGAGCCTGGCTGCCGCCCGAGAGGGGCGGCTGGCCGACCGCGGCGCCGAGCGCCCTGGCTTTCGGCCCCGGTTACGCGTCGCCCCAGGCCCTGTCGGAAGGCGCGATGCGCGACATCGCCGCTGCCTTCGCCTCCGCCGCGCGCAGGGCGGCCGACGCGGGCTTCGACCTCGTCGAGCTGCACTCCGCCCACGGCTACCTGCTCCACGAATTCCTCTCGCCGCTGTCGAACCAGCGCGCCGACCGCTACGGCGGTTCCCTCGAGAACAGGATGCGCTTCCCCCTCGAGGTCGCCGCGGCCGTGCGCGCGGCCCTCCCGGATTCCGTCCCGATGCTCGCTCGAGTCTCGGCCTCGGACTGGGTGGAGGGAGGCTGGGCCACGGAAGGCTCCATCGAGTACGCCAAGGGACTGAAGGCGATCGGCGTCGACCTCGTCGACTGCTCCTCCGGCGGCTTGGTGCCTTACGCCAAGCCCGCGGTCGGGCCGATGTACCAGGTGCCCTTCGCTCGCGCCATCAGGGAGGGAGCGGGCATAGCGACGGGCGCCGTCGGCATGATCACCGCCATCGAGGAGGCGCGGTCGATCATCGAAGGGGGAAGCGCCGACCTCGTCTCGCTGGGAAGGCTGTTGCTGCGCGACCCCTACTGGCCGCTCCGGAATGCCCCGGCCGATAGGCGAAGGGCCCCGAACCAGTACCTTCGCGCCTTTTCGACCTGAGAGGGGAAACCTATGGCAAGGGTCCGGCTTCTCGCTCTCTCACTCCTCCTCGCCGCCTCGGCGAGCCCGCTCGCGGCGCAG
This sequence comes from Spirochaetaceae bacterium, assembly GCA_025355995.1. Lineage (GTDB taxonomy): Bacteria > Spirochaetota > Spirochaetia > Treponematales > Rectinemataceae > UBA1306. The sequence goes on from JANXYQ010000075.1 coordinate 101,704, forward strand.
GCCTCGCCCAAGGGAGAGCCGAGCGAGGCCGCCTCTCCCGCGGGCCTGCCGGCCATCGGCCTATGGATGCTGCGCGAGGGCAAGGTCGCGGATTGGCTCGGAGGCCCTCATCTGGGCAAGAGGCTACTCGAGCCGATCAACGTGATCATCGTCGATCCCTTCGCTGCCTCGGCTGCCGACGCGGTGGCCCGGCTCTCCGCAGCCTGCGAGAAGGCCGAGTTCGAGCTGCGTGAGGGGCACTCGAGCGGCTATTCGGCCCTCATCGGGGGCGAGGTCCGGCGGCAGAGCCCGCCGGGCACCGAGGAATCCTACTCCGACGCGCCCTTCGAGGTGAGCAACAACCACGGCAGGATCTTCGGCCCCGTCGCGTGGATGGGGTCCTACGTGTTCACCGGGGCCTTCTCGCGGGAAAGCGTCGACCTCGTCTCGAAGGTGAAGCACCAGTACGAGTCCTTCGACCGCGCGCGCGACGCCTTCACCCAGAAGCTGTCCGCCAAGTCGGACTACCGGATCGCGTCCTTCGTCCTCCTAGGCAGCGCCATCCTGGGCGACCCGGCCCTGACCACCGGGGACCACGACGGGATGGCGGTGCTGCTCGAGGCGATCAAGTAGGCTACTTGCCCGCCCCCGCGAAGGCCAGGCCGTAGACTTCCTCGCCGAAGGCCAGCCGCTTCTTGGCCGCGACCTTCCTGAAGTGGACGAAGGCGAAGGCCCCGTTGAGCGCGAGGCTGGCACCGCTGACGAGTATCAGGGCGAAGGGCGCGTAGGGCAGGGAGATGTAGTGGCCGGGAGCGTCGATGAAGGGCGTGACCGCCATCACGTACATCATCCACCCCGCGAGGGTATAGGCTCGAGCCTGGAGCCAGGTCCCCTTCTTGATGAGGAGGCTGGGGATCGTGCAGGCGAGGAGGACCATGGCGCCGAAGGCCGCGTGGATGGGCACGCAGTTGTAGATATAGGCGAAGTTCCAGAAATCGTAGGCGATGATCCACAGGAGCTGCATGTCCGGCCAGATCATGTCCGTGCCGCTCTTGTTCTTCTCGCTCCTCATCCCGTGCCAGCCCGAGAGGGTCACGATGGAGAGGATGCCGGCGATAGCGTTCATGAGGTGATAGATGCCGAATTGCCCGATCGGCGCTTGGCCGAGCCCGAACATGCCGATCTGGTCGCCCGTGAAGAAGAGCTGCATGTCGCGAATCACCGCTTCCAGGATATTCACGGCGAGGATGCCCATGGCGAGGAATTTCGCCCAGTTCCGTTCGCCGAGCTTGGTATAGTTGATGGCGGTGAAGAGGAGACAGGCGCAGAGGACGGAGTAGACCTTCGCCCAGTCGAACCAGCTATTCACGCTCGATCCGGGGGCGGTCGCGTTACGCGGAAAAAGAGTTACGCTGAGTATGAGGGGCAGGACGAAGAAGAAGGCTAGAGTTAGCCACTTCGAGCGGCGGCAGAGCTCGTTCAACGCCACTAACGCGACGAGGACGAGAAGGGTGTGCACGATGGAGAACATGCTAACTCCTTATAGGGGAAGGTATAATGTGAGGCTGACCCTGAGATCGGCGGATAGGATATCATGATCAGATTTTTCAGTCAATTTATATCGACATATATGTCAGATAAAACTGTCCATAAAGGAGCGCTCTGATTCGCCTCCGCGGCTTTGCTCCTGCCGGCTCCGAGGATCCTCGAATTCTCATTTTAGGGTCCTTCCCCTCGGCGAAGTCCCTCGAGCGCGGCGAATACTATGGCCATGATCGCAATCATTTTTGGGTCTTGCTCGGCAGAATCCTCGGCTTCGATCCATCCCTGCCCTACGCTGACCGGCTTTCCTCCTTGGATCGCGCAGGGATAGCCCTTTGGGACGTGATCGGATCCTGCGAGCGCGAGGGGAGTCTCGACCTGAATATCCGGGCCGAGAGGCCCAACCCCCTGGCCGGATATCTCGACGAGAGGACGAGGATCGAGAGGCTGGCCTTGAACGGCGGGAAGGCGGCCGCCTCCTTCCAGGCCCAGCTCCTTCCCGAGCTGATCGTCCGAGGCGAGCCTCGGCTAGGGAGCCTCGCGGCGCCTCTCCTCGCGATAGGCGAAACAGCTCGCTGGCGAAGGCCGTCCGCCCCGGGCCGGGACATCCTCGTCGCGAGGCTGCCTTCGTCCAGCCCCGTGCCGACCAAGTCCTACCGCCGCGCCTCGGACAAGCTCCCCGCCTGGTCGGCCTTTATCGCGAATACGGCTTGTTAGCCCGGTCGCCCTGGGTTAGCATCCTCCGCATGGACATACGCGAGTTCTCCCTCGCCTACGCGAGGAGTCCCTTCGGGATCGGCTCCTGCCTCGCCGCGCTTGCCGCCGGGGCTGCCGCGAGGCTGCTCGGCTCGTCCCCCCTCGGCTCCGTCCTCGCCGCGCTCGGCGCCTTCGCGGCCCTGCTCGCCCTCGCCCTCGCCTTCGGCGTCGGGCAGCGCGCCGCCGTCGCCGAGCTCGGGCGGGAGTCGGGCTCCAGGGCCGCCGCGCGCCTCGCCGAGGCGGCCTCCGCCCGCGCCCGCCTCGCGGCCCTGAGGCTCGCGCAGCCGGAGGTGGCCGCCGCTCGCGACCTCCTCGTGCTCGAGGCGGGCAGGCTCGTCGAGGACTGTCGCCGGGCGGGAACCTACGACCCCGAGGGCGTCCAGGCCGTCGTGGACTCCCTAGCCCTCGTGGACGCCTGGCTTAAGGAGGCGGACGAGAGCTCGGTCGAGCGGCGCTTCGAGCTGCCCGACGCCAATCCCTTCCCCGAAGCCGCGAAGAGGACGGCGCAAGCCCTGCGCGAGAAGGCCATCGTCGTGTCGGCGCGCCGAGCGGCCGCCGTCGGCGAGATCCCGGGAGCCGACCGCATAGCCATCGAGGAGGAGCTCAAATGAGATCTACGTCGCGCGAGGCGCTGGCCCTGGCCGCCCTCCTCTCCCTCCTCGTGGCCGCCTTGCCGGCCGCCGCCCTGACCGCCAAGCTCGCGTCCGACGAAACGACCGTCGTGCTCCGCGGCGACGGCAAGGCCACGGTGACCTACCGACTCGAATGGAGCGCCTCGGGCGGGAAGATGCACGGCTTCTACTTCCAGGGAGAGGCCTTCGCGCCCGTATGGGACCTGGCGCGCTGCTGGGCCGACCTCCCCGACGGCGGCCGGAGCGCCCTCTCGATCAAGGATCTCGGCGGCGGGAAGTACGACGTGGTCCTCGCGGCGGGCTTGGGCTTCTCGGGCAAGGCCTACTACAACCTGACCTACGGCGGGGACTTCGCGGCCGACGAACTCATCGGCCGCACGACCTCTGGCGAGGGCACGAAGCTCGTCTACTTCGACTGGGGGCCGGTGTGGTGGGACGACGCCCTGGACTATCGGGCGGTGCGCCTCGTCCTGCCGGTTACCGTCAAGGCCGCGAGCCTAAGCGACGACGAGAAGGCGACGGTGCCCGTCCAGACCGAGAAGCTCGTCAACGCGCAGAACAAGATCGATTGGTACGGGACCAGGGGAGAGGACGGCCGCTACTATCTCACGGGCCTCTTCTACCAGAAGGACGTCCCGAGCCAGGGAGCGCAGCGCCTCCAGCTCTATTTCCCCGAGGGCTACCTGGGCCTCTCCGCGAGCCTCGCGTCGGTCGAGGGCAAGGCCGCCACGTCCGACGAGGCCGCCGTCGCTGAGGAGAATTCGGCCGAGGCGACCGCGGCCGCCGATGATACGGCCGATCACGCCGCGCCGACGTCCTTCGACTACCTAGAGAACAACCTGCGCGCCAAGCCCCTCCTGGATGTCGCCATCTTCCTGCCCCTGATCGCGATCGCGCTCTTCCTGTACTCGCGGAGGCTCGCCGCCTTCCGCCGCAAGAAGGCCCTCCTCGCGGGCATGGCCTGGGCGGGCGACGCCTGGTCGCCGCCCAAGATACTCGTCGGCTCCTACCAGGTGCCGGGCAAGGTTGCCGAAGGCCTCCATCCCCTCGAGGTAGCCCTCCTCATGGAGCTTCCCCTGCCTCGCGCCGCGGCCGTCATGGTCGAGGGGCTGCGCCGGCAGGGCCTCGTCGAGCTCGTCACCGAGGATCCGCTGCAGATCAAGATCCTGAGCGGCGCCAAGGCCGAGAGCGGGTACGAGGAGGACTTTCTCGGAGCCTTCGACGCCGAGGGCCGCGTCCTCTCCGGCCTCATGGCCGACTTCTTCGAGTCAGCAATAAAAAAATTACAGGAAAAAATCTGGGACTGCGACCTCGAGGCGACCAAGGCCTTCTATCGGAAAAAAATCGAGGAAGCAGAAGCGGAGCTCTCCGCTACTACGGCACTCCCCGCCGATTCGGCCGGCAAGCCGGCCGCGACGGGCGTCGTGGTCTCCCACGATCCGTATTTCAATTACTGGATGGGCTACGGCTATATGAGCCATCACTCGACCTACTACGCGGCCATGTCGCTCCCGAAGGACCTGAACACCGGCTACACCGAGTTCATGCGCAGCGCCGCCTGCTTCTCGGGCTGCTTCAGCCCCGCCGGCGGCACCGTGGACGCCTGCTACTCGGCCTGCCACAACGCCTGCCACGACGCCTGCCATTCGGCCTGCCATTCGGCCTGCCATTCCGCCTGCCACTCGGCCTGCCACTCCGCCTGCGTGTCCGGGGGCGCCCATTGAAGGTTCGCCTCTCGCGCGGGCTCAAGGATCGGCTATCAACGGCCGAGTCCTTCTACCGGGGCATTCGGCCCTGGCTCCTCGTCCGCGAGGAGGACGCCGTCCTCATCGTCCCTCCCAATCGCGTCTACAAGCTCGGCGGCTCGGCCCTGGGCGTCTTCTCCTGGCTCGACTCGGGCGGGCATCTCGCGGAGATGCCGGGCTTGGCAGGGCTGCCGCGGGCCGCCGGGATCGGGGCGGGCGAGGGGAGGGCCGCCGATGATAGGGCCGGCGAGCTCCTCTCCTTCTTCGAGGAGCTCCGCGCCGCCTATGAGGGCAGGGCGCCCGCGGGACCGACTGGCTTCGGCCGCGTCGCCTACGACTTCTCCTTCACGAAGCTGCCCATCCTCGGCGAGCTCGCCCTGACCTACCGCTGCAACGAGCGCTGCCTCTTCTGCTACGCCGCCTGCGGCGATTCCTCCTGCAGCTCGCCCTCTCTCGTAGACGCGGCCGCGGAGGCCGGCTCTGCGGAGGAGCTTTCTACCGAGCAGTGGAAGGCGATCATCCGCGTCTTCAAGGACGAGGCCAAGATACCATTCTTCTCGTTCACGGGCGGCGAGCCCCTGCTCAGGAGCGACCTCGAGGAGCTGGCGGCCTACGCGGCGAGCCTGGGCCTTCGCGTCAACCTGATCACGAACGGCAGTCTCGCGACTCCCGCGAGGGCGGCCTCGCTGAAGGCCGCGGGAATAGACACGGCTCAGGTGAGCCTGGAGAGCCCGGAGAGGGCGATCCACGACGCGTTGTGCGGCGTCGAGGGCGCCTGGGAGCGCACGGTCGCCGGCATCGGGGCGCTCCGGGAGGCCGGGGTCGCGGTGCAGACCAACAGCACCCTCACGACCCTCAATCGGGAGAGCCTCCTCGCCCTGCCCGCCTTCCTCGCGGGCCTCGGCGTGGATCGCTTCTCGATGAACCTCTTCATCCCCGCGGGGCGCGGCCTCGAGGCGGACTCCCTCTTCGTGAGCTACGCCGAGGCCGGTCCCCTCGTCGATGCGGTGCGGCGCGCCGCGCACCTGGCCGGCAGGACCTTCTTCTGGTACAGCCCGACCCCCTATTGCCTCTACAACCCCGTCGCCAGGGGCCTCGGCAACAAGAGCTGCGCGGCGGCGGATGGCCTCGTGCACGTCAATCCCCGCGGCGAGATCCTGCCCTGCTCCTCCTGGCCCGAGAGCCTGGGCTCGCTGACCTCGGGCATATTCAAGGACATCTGGTTCTCGCGGCGGGCCGAGTTCTTCAAGAAGAAGCGGTTCGCGCCGGAGCGTTGCTCGGCCTGCGATACCTTCGTCGCCTGTCAGGGCGCCTGCCCCCTCTACTGGGCCTACGCGGGCGAGTCCGAATTGGCAGAAAAGGGGAGTGCTTGATGCAGGACGACTTCAGGTTCTTCAAATTGGGCTTCGCCTCCAGGCTCATCCTCGCGGGCGGCCTCTTCGCCGCCGGCATCGCTCTCGAGCTCGCGCTCCGAGCGAGCATGTTCTTCCCCGGCCTCGCGGTCCTCGCCGCCGGATGGCTGCCCCTCATGCTCAGGAAGGCCACGAACAAGCCCGAGGACCAGGGCCTCGAGGAATGGCGGCCCGTGCCCCTGTCCGAGGTGGACAAGCTCGACGACGCCCTGCGCGAGTCCAAGAAGCTGCGGTCCAAGACGAGGAGCCTGTCCTCGGGAGTCGCCCTCGGCCTGGGCATCCCCGTCCTCGTCGTGTTCCTCGGCCTCTGCGCGGCCTTCGACCGCACCGATGCCTATTTCGTCGGCGTGAACGCCGCCGCCCTCCTGGTTCCCGCGCTCTTCTTCGGCCGGGTCAGGGTCTTCACCCCCGCCGATATCGCGATGAAGATGCCCTGCTTCCGCGCCCTCCTGGCCGAGATGCCGGCCGAGGGCGTCACCGTCGCGCCCTACCTCCGCTTCGACAAGGACCGCTCGGGCGCGGACGTGCCCGAGGACCTTCGGCTCCTGTACGAGCTCAAGCGCCCTCCGGCCGACCTCGTCGGCATACAGGTGCAGGCCGCCGTCAACAACGGCCCGAACGGCGCGGTGCCCTACATGTACGCGGTCATCCTCACCAAGGGAAAGGACGGCCCCTCGTACAAGGTCGCGCAGCGCATCAAATCGGCGGGCTACGAGATCGAGGTCGGCGGGGACGAGCAGTACGGGACCGTCGTGCTGCGCCAGGCCACGGACGACGGCGGCTACGAGACGAGCCCCGACGACTGCAGGAAGCTCCTGCGGCTCTGCCTCAAGGCCCTGGCGGCGCTGGCCGCGGCCTAGGGTCGGTTGTTATTCTATTACCTTCCAGCCCGTGATGCGCGCCAGGGCCCGGAAGGGGCGCATGAAATCCCCGTAGACCACCGAAGCGTGGTGGGCGATCCCGTTGTCGACGACCTTGGCCAGCACTTCCTTCACGCTGTCCTCGAAGGTGGCCTTCATGTAGGTGCCGCGCAGCTCCTTGTCCATGGGCACCGCCTCGGCCTTCTGGATGAAGAGGCGGTACTCGGTACCCGCCGAATCGAGGCGGAATATGGAGAGCTCGCCGCTCTTCAGCACGAAATCGGCGGTCACGCCCTTGCCCCCGGCGAAGTAGGTGTCGAGGGATCGCACGCACCTGCCGTCCCATAGATTGCAGGGGGCCACTCCGCAGTGCCAGAAGAGGGCGTAGTTTTGCTCGAAATTCACCTGGGAGAAATCGAATAGGAAGGGCGTCTCGGCCCCTATCGCGCGATGGCCGAGCATGGAGAGGGCTCCCTCCAGGTCCCCCTCGCAGGCCAGGATGCGGTCCTCGGACTGGAGCAGGGACATGGCCGCGCAGGGCGATATGCCGTAGCCGGCGGCGAACTCGGGCCAGCAGCGGATGGCCAGGGCGTCGATGCCCTTCGCGTCCAGGAAGGAGGCGAGCTTGGCGCTGAGCTCGGCGACCTTGTCGAGCTGGACCTCCGTGATCCCCGAGGCGTCGAAAACCTCGAGGAGGCGCTTTCTCCGCGCCTCGACCGCGGATGCCTCGACCGCCTGGCCCCAAACGTCCTCGAGCGCGTAGTGGTCGATGAGGATGCCCAACTCCTTGTAGACGTTGGGGTCGTAGACGCCGAGGTTGAAGAAGCCGTGGGCCCTGTACCCGAGGATGGCGACGCGAGCCGTCCGGAAGCGCGCGAGGATGCGGATCGCGTCGACCCAATCCTCGTCTATCCTCGAACCGATCGTGACCGTGTAGTTGCGGATCCCGGATTTGTAGAGGTTCGAGGCGTTCAGGTTGACTCCGCAGACCGAGTTGAGCCGGATCTTGCCCCCGTCGTAGGGGAGCTCGTCGAGGCCCCACAGCAGGACCGGCTTGGCCAGCACCTTCTCGATCTCGAGAACGAGATGGCCTAGGTGAAAGGTGCCGCTTATGCAGACGAGGCCGTCCACGTTTCTCGCGTTCAGGAACAGGGCGGCGCTCCGCGCCTCCTCCGGCTCGATCACGAGCCCCTCCACGACAGCCCACTCCACGTCGGAGAGACTCGAGAGCTCCTTCTTGAGTCCGGCGAAAATCTCCTCCGCGGCCTTCCAGTCGAAGGTTTTTCTCGCGAGGCAGACCAGTCCGAGGGTAATTCGATGTTTCTTCGCCATATGAGCGCTCCTTGCCGAGCGGGGGAAAGAAAACCACTTGTTTTCGATACCCCGCTAGAGGCCAGTATAGGGGCTCGATGGGAAAGACGCAATTATAAAAATCGAAAACGATATAAAGCCAAGTCCACGCTCAATCCGCCTTCCAAGCCCAGTCTTCCTCTATAAGGGAGTAGCAGAGACCGATAGCCGCGGCCTCCGCGCCGCTGCTCCTGTATAAAAACTCGCGGGGGAGCCAGGAGGGAGGCCGATCGAGATCGATCATTCCGCCGATCCAGGAGCGGATCATGGCTATGGGCTCGCTCAGGATCGAAAAAAGCTCCCCGGAGACGACGACGAGATCGGGGGAAAAGGCGGCGCAGATATCGAGGAGGGCCTCGCAGAAGGCCTTATAGGCCGGTTCGATCAGCCGCAGGGTTTCCCCCCCTCCGTTTTCCGCGTCCTGCCGCAGCGAGGAGGCGATGTCCTCCCTGGAACGGCCTGGCAGGAGTCGCCTAAGCTCCCGGGCGGAGAAAACCGTGTCGAGGCAGCCGATTCGGCCGCATTCGCAGCGCATTTCCGAGGAAGGGACTCGAATGTGGCCCATCTCGCCCTCGTCGAGGAGGATGCGGCCATCTTGTATCAAGGCATGGGCGGCTCCCGCCCTCGCCGAGACGTAGAGGATCCTTTGGTAATCCTTGCCGAGGCTGCCATCGCTCAAGAGTTGCCGCGCGAGGCCGGCGACATTGTGGCGGCAGGCGAGGGGTAGTCCCGCGAGATGCCTGCGAATCAGCCTTCCCAGGTCGAGGTCCTTGAGGAAGGGCATGAGCCCATAGTGGAGGAGTATTCCCTTTTCCGGATCGTGCTGCCCCGGAAGGGCTAGGCCGATTCTCCGGATGCGGGGAATCCGTTGGCTGTTCCGCAACAGGAATCCAAGGAGGTGGCTGACGAAGGCGGCCTCGAGCGAGGCCTGGTCCTCGAGGATAGGCAGTTCGTCCCTGGAGACGTCCAGGACCGCCCCCGAGAAGCTGACGAGGGCCGAAAAAATGCCCGATTGATTGAAGGTTATCCCGAGATAGAGTTCCCGCTCGCCACTGAGGGCGTAGAGCTCGGCGGGGCGGCCCTTGGAGCGGATCGTCTCATCGGGCGACGCGGGCTGCCGTAGCGGAAGGACGTAGCCCTCATCCTCCAGCCACTTGAATAGGCTGATGAGGGTGTCCATGGAATAGCCGGAGAGTTGACGGACGCGCGCCTTGGAGAGGGGGCCATGGTCGCGGAGCAGGGCGACGACGTGGTTGCGCTTGTTAAGCTTCCGCTGATCGATGAGTTGGCCGAATGCCATGGGGCTTCCCGACTCCTTTCCATTATTGACAAATAATCGATATCGATATTAATATGCAATCACAATAAGTGGAAGTGCTAATCGATGATACCCTGTGGCCCGTACTTTAGCCAGGTAGTCATCTCGAGGAGGGGCTCACGGATGAATGAGGCTGAAGTCCTGGCGATAGAGGCCCTCGCCAGGGAGATGCGTATCCTTACGATCGAGATGATCGCGACTCTAGGCGTCGGGCATATAGGCGGTTCCCTGTCGATAATAGAGCTCCTTGCCCTCCTCTACGGCCGGCGTCTCCGCGTCGACGGCGCGAGGCCGTATTGGCCCGAGCGGGACCGCTTCGTGCTTTCAAAGGGCCATGCGGGCCCCGCCCTCTACGCGGCCCTAAGCCTCAGGGGCTTCTTCCCCCGAGAATGGCTATCGACCCTCAACAAGGGAGGCACGCGGCTTCCCTCGCACTGCGACCGGACCAAGACTCCGGGCATCGACATGAGCACGGGCTCCCTCGGCCAGGGCATTTCGGCGGCCTGCGGCATGGCCAAGGCCCTCCTTATGAACGGCTCCGCCTCCCGCGTGTACTGCGTCGTGGGCGACGGGGAGTGCGACGAGGGCCAGGTTTGGGAATCCGCGCAGTTCGCGGCCCACCAGAAGCTCGGCAACCTGATAGCTTTCACCGATCGCAACCGTCTCCAGATAGACGGCTATACAGACGAGGTTCTGGGCCTTGGCGACCTGGCGGCGAAATGGGGGGCCTTCGGTTGGTTCGCGCAACGCGTGGACGGCCACGACATCGCCGCCATGGACGTCGCGTTGGATACGGCCATAGCCGAGGCCGGGGACAGGCCCTCGATGATCGTCCTCGATACGATCAAGGGCAAGGGCTGCTCCTTCTGCGAGGGCGATCCCGGCAACCATAACATGAGCATGAGCATGGTCCAAGCGAGAGCGGCCATAGCCGCCCTGGGATAAGGAGAGAATCCATGGCGGAAGGGCCGCAGGAGATGAGGGCGGTCTACGCCCGGACCCTCGTGGAGCTCGGGGACGAGAATCCCGAGCTGGTGGTAGTGGAGGCCGACCTGATGAAGGCGACCGGCACGGGCGTCTTCGCGAAAGCCCATCCGGGGCAAGCGATCAACGTGGGCGTCGCCGAGGCCAGCCTCGCGAGCGTCGCGGCGGGACTCTCGGTCGAGGGCAAGATTCCCTTCGCCGCGACTTTCGCCTGCTTCGCGAGCCGGCGCGCCTTCGACCAGTTCTTCCTCTCGGCCAACTACGCCCGCCTGAACGTGAAGCTCGTCGGCACCGACCCGGGCGTGACCGCAGGCTTCAACGGCGGCACTCACATGCCCTTCGAGGACCTGGCCCTGATGCGGGCCGTACCCGGCCTGCGCATCGTCGAGCCCAGCGATCCCGTGTCGCTCGCGGCCTTCGTCCGCCTCGCCGCCTCCACCTACGGCTGCGTCTACCTGCGCCTCCAGCGCAAGGCCGCGCCCGCGCTCTATGACGCGGGGGAGAGCTTCGAGTGGGGGAGGGCCAAGATCATCCGGGACGCGCGGCAGTCGGGACGCGAGGACGCGGTCGTCGTCGCCCTGGGCGCGCTGATGGTCGGGGAGGCGCTGATGGCGGCGGATATCCTGGCGGCCGGGGGGCTCGGCGTTACGGTCATCGACGCCCTCTGCCTGAAGCCCCTCGATACGGCCCTCATCCTGGAGCGGGCGAGACTCTGTCCCAAGCTCGTCACGGCGGAAAACCACCAGGCCTCGGGCGCCCTGGGCTCGGCCGTGGCGGAGGCGGTCGCCGAGGCGGGGCTCTCGCTGCGCTTCGCGCGGGTCGGCGTGAAGGACGAGTTCGGCGAGGTGGGCACGCAGGATTGGCTGCAGGAGCGCTTCGGCCTCACGGCCGCCAATATCGCCGCGACGATCCGGTCGCTCTAGCGAACAAAGGAAAGGACGGACCAATGGCTCAGAAGATGAAGATCGCGATCGCCTCGGATCTCTCGGGCTTTCCCCTCAAGCAGGAGATAGCGAAGTACCTCGCCGAGAGGGGCGATGTAGAGCTCCTCGATTTCGGAATCGAGAGCGCCGACGCGCCCAAGCCCTATTTCGAGCAGGCGCCAAAAATTGCCAAGGCCATCCAGTCCGGCGAGGCCGAAAAGGGCATCCTGGTCTGCGGGACGGGCCAGGGCATGGCCATCGTCGCCAACAAGCACAAGGGCGTGTACGCCTGCGTGGTCGACGACCTCTTCTCGGGCGAGAGGGCGAAGATCGTCAACAACGCCAACGTGATTACGCTGGGCGGGTGGATCACCGCCCCCTTCCTCGGCTGCCAGATCGTGGAAGCCTGGCTCTCGGTGGCCTTCGCCCAGAAGATGGAGTTCAAGAGGGACTTCCTGACGAACGCCTTCAACCAGGTCGTAGAGATCGAGAAACGCAATTTCTCCTGAGCGCGGCGGCATGGATACGATGCTGAACGCTCTCGCGACCCCGACCCGCATCGCCCGGGTCGACGCCCTATGCGGCGCCGCCCTGGCTCGGACGGTCTTTTACCTGAGCGGCTCGCCCTCCTCGCGAGTCCTCGTCGTGCGGGACCCGCGGCCCTTCCCGACCCTCGATCCGGCCCTAGCGGAGCTGGCGGCGCGGCGGCCCCTCTCGGTCCTGGACCGAGTCGTGCCCAATCCGCGCAGCGAGGACGTCGCAGCCATGGTCGCCGCGGCCATGCGCGCGGCCGCCGCGGCGGGCGCGCCGCCCGGCCTCGTCATCGGGATAGGCGGCGGCAGCGCCCTCGACTCCGCCAAGGCCCTGGTCTTCATGCTCGCGAACTCCGGCGACCTCGACGACTACCTCGGCCCGAGCCCGCGCCGGAAACCCGAGACGAAGGGGCCCAAGCTCCTCCTCATACCCACGACGACCGGCACGGGATCCGAGGTCACGCGCTTCGGCGTTTATACGATGCGGTCCGGGCGCAAGGCCACGCTCGCCTCGCCCTTCCTCCAAGCCGACGCCGCCCTCCTCGTCGCCGAGGCGGTCGCGGACATACCGCCCGCCCTCCTCGCCGCGACGGCCTACGACGCGATCACCCACGCCCTGGAAACGCTCTGGAACCGCAACGCGACCGAGCTCTCGGACGCCCTCGCCGAGGACGCCCTCGCGAGCCTGATGTCCCTCGTACGTCCCGCCTACGAGGCGCGCTCGGGGGGTAGGCGCGATCCGTCGGTCGGCCTCCTCCTCGAGGCCGCCTGCGCCGCGGGGGTCGCGTTCAACCTTACGGGCACGGCCGCGATCCACGCCCTCTCCTTCATCCTCTCCGAGGAGTGGCACCAGAGCCACGGCGTCGCCTGCGCCTTCTTCGTCGACTCGGTCTATGCGGCCAACCTCGCCGACGCGGGCGCCCTCGCCAAGCTCGCGAGGGCGGCCCGCGCGATCGCGGACGCCTCCGGGGCCGCGGGCTCTGTCGGCGGCGCTAGCGACGCCGAGGCCGCCGCCTGGCTCGGCTCCCGCCTCGTCGAGCTGCGGGCCTTCCTCGGCCTTCCCGGCAGCTTTCCCGAAATAGGGGTGGGCCGGGCCGAGCTCTCCGATGCCCGCATCGCCGAGCTCTTCGACAAGGCGCAGGACGACGCGAAGCTCAAGAACAACATCCGGGCCCTGGACGCCGCCGCTATACGGGAATTGGTGCGGGCCAAGCTCGGATGAGTCTCACCCTCATCCTGACCGGCCTCGTAGTCCTCGTCACCCACGGCCTCGAGGCGGTTACCGGCTTCGGCTGCACCGTCCTCGCCCTGCCCTTCGTCACCCTCCTCCTCGGCATCGTCGAGGCGAAATTCCTCCTCGCGATCCTCGCCTGGGCCCTCGCCCTGTATTTCGCCGTCTCGAAGTTCAGGCGCATCGTTTGGAAGCAGTACGCGATCATCCTCCTCTTCGTGGGGGCGGGCATGCCGATAGGCATGTACGCCTTCGCGACCCTGCCCCGCTCCCTGCTCATCAGGCTCCTCGGCGCCTTCATCACCCTCAGTTCTGCCCTGCAGCTCTGGAAGCTCGTCGCATCGCCCCTATTGGCGCGCCGAAGCGGCACCGGTTCGCCCGGCGCATCCGCTCCAGCCTCCCCGCCGCGATGGTTCCATTTCGCCCTCCTCTTTCTCGGGGGCATCGTGCATGGAGCCTTCGCCTCGGGCGGCCCCCTCGTGGTCCTCTACGCCTCCAAGGCCCTCCCCGAAAAGGGTAATTTCCGGGCGACCCTCACCCTGCTCTGGGCTAGCCTGAATATCGTCCTCATCCTCGGTTTCGCGCGCTCGGGACTCTTCACGTCAGAGCGTTGGGTCCTCCTCGCGGAGTTGACCCCCTTCCTTCTAGTCGGCATCGTCGCGGGTGAGCTCATACATAATCGCGTCCGGGGAGAGCTCTTCGCCATCATAGTTTTTTCGACTCTCTTCCTGACCGGAATATTCATGTTTACGGTCTGATATATATAATCGATAACGATAAAATAAAATTGACAGCCTGATCAACTCATGGTTCACTAGGGCATGGGGTCGCGCGCGAGCCCCAAGGAGGCAGGCCTTGAAGAAACTACGGGTCATGGTCATTCTGGCGCTAGTGTCCCTGGCTACTCTCGGAGCTCAGACTATCAATGTTTTACTGTGGGACGATCCTTATCCCAAGGCCCTGCAGCAGATGCTTCCTGAATTCGAGAAGGCCACGGGTATCAAGGTAAACATCGAGATGCTCCAGCCGCCCCAGGTCTACACCAAGACCTCGGTGGCCGTGACCAAGGACTCCTCCGATTACGATCTCGTCGCCATGGACGAGGGCAATGTGCCCGTCTTCGCTGGGCTCATGTCTCCCTACGAAACCTGGCCCGCCGGCCAGAAGTACCCCAAGGTCGACAAGTCCACGGTGACTTCGGCCATGCTCGACGTCGGCATGTGGGACGGCAAGCTCGTGGCCCTCCCCATCAACGGCAACCTCTACGTCTGGATGACCCGCAAGGACCTCATCGAGAACCCGCAATACCAGAAGGACTTCAAGGCCAAGTACGGCTACGAGCTCGGCGTGCCCAAGACCTACCAGGCCGTGCTGGACATGGGGACCTTCTTCAACGACCGCGGCATCGCGGCCGGTTTTGGCCCTTTCAACGGCGGACCCGCCGGCGTCCTGGGCGAGGCCATCTTCATGTGGGAAGGCTTCGGAACCCATTTCATCGATTTCCAGGGCGGCAAGTACAAGGTCGTCCTCGACAAGGCCAAGGCGGTGCAGGGCCTCGAGTTTTACAAGAAGCTGATGGCCATCTCCCCCAAGGGCGCCGAGACCATGGCCCACGTCGAGCGCCAGGCGGCCTTCGCCGCGGACCCCAAGGGCGTATTCTCCATGTTCATCTGGCCGGCCCAGATAGCGGCCTACGAGGACCCCGACAAGTCCTTGGTCGCCGGCAAGATCGCCTACTCCGCGCCTCCCGCGGGCCCGGCCAAGACGGCGGCCGTCCGCGGCACCTGGGCCCTCGGCATTCCGACGGCCTCCAAGCAGAAGCAGGCGGCCGCGGAATTCGTCTACTGGTGGGCCTCGAAGGACATAGCGTCGCGCCTGGTCGACGCCAATACGGTTCCCGCCCGCACGGACGCCCTCACGGATCCCAAATTCGCCAAAACAAAGCCCTGGCTCGCCGCCATCGCCGAGTCCATGAAATCGGCGACCGCGCGCCCGCGGCTCAAGGAGATCGCGCAGATCCAGGACGTCGTGAAGAAGTACTGGATCATGGGCATCACCGGCCAGTCGCCCGCGGCCGACGCCATCGACTCGATCATCGCCGAGACCAATGCGATACTCGCCAAAGCCGGCTACTGAGGGCGCGCGGACGGCGACGAGGAGGAGAGGGGCGCGCCGCCTGGCGGCGCCCCTCTTTTTCCTGGCCCCCTCCCTCCTCGTCGTATTCGCCGTCCTCGTCTTCCCCATCCTCTTCTCCCTCTTCGTCTCGACCTTCGACTGGCCCCTCTCGGCGGGCGGAGGCGATCGGCGCTTCATCGGAATGGGCAACTACGTCGAGCTCTCCGTCTCTCCGGAATTCTGGAACAGCCTCAAGCTCCAGCTCGGCTTCATATTCATAGCCCTGCCCGTCGAGCTCCTCTTCGGCTACGTAGCGGCCCTCCTCCTCAA
Organism: Spirochaetaceae bacterium; assembly: GCA_025355995.1. Lineage (GTDB taxonomy): Bacteria > Spirochaetota > Spirochaetia > Treponematales > Rectinemataceae > UBA1306. The sequence goes on from JANXYQ010000075.1 coordinate 117,414, forward strand.
CCGCGAGTTCTTCGGCGCCCGAGTGGTGCGGACCCTCCTCCTCCTTCCAGTATTCTTCCTTCCCATCATCTCGGGCATGACCTGGCGCTTCATGCTGCAGCCGCGCTACGGCCCCCTCAACGCCCTCCTGCTCAAGCTCGGCGCGCCCGAAGTCACCTGGCTCAGCGATCCGACCTTCGCCTATCTCGCCGTCGTGGCCCAGGACATCTGGCGGATGTGGCCCTTCATGTTCATGATCCTCTATGCCGGACTCACGAACATCCCGAACGAGCTGCTCGAGGCGGCGCAGATAGACGGCGCCGGCTTCTGGCGCAAGCAACGCTCGCTCATAGTGCCCCTCATGACGCCGACCATCCTCACCGCGCTGCTCCTGCGCATCATCGACGCGCTCAGGATCTTCAGCGAGGTCTACGTCATGACCGAGGGCGGGCCGGGCGACGCGACGCAGCTGTTCTCCCTCTTCACCAACCGGGTCGCCTTCGGCTACGGCAAGGTGGGGCTCGCGAGCGCCATGGCCATTTTCCTCCTCGCCCTCTCTATACTCTTCGCGACCACCCTCGTACGGAAGAACATGAGCCTCGACGTCCTCGAGGAGAAGGCGGGCGGGCGATGAACAGGAAACAGCGAAAGAAAACGGCCATCAATCTCCTCATCGCCCTGGCCGCCTTGGCGATCCTCGTCGTCGAGCTCTACCCGATAGGCATAACCTTCATAAACGGCTTCCGCCGCGACCTCGTGATACTGAGCGGCCGCCCCTTCGCCCTCTCCCAGCTGACGCTGCGGAGCTACGAGCTCATCTTCAAGAATCCCGGATTCCTCCTCGGCCTGCGCAACTCCATACTCGTCGGGCTCCTCGCGACCGCCGTCTCGGTGGTAGTCGGCTCCATGGCCTCCTACGCCATCTCCCGCTATCGCTTCCGCGGCAGGAACGCCCTGGCCTACGGCTTCCTCGTATTCCGCATGTTGCCGCAGGTGTCCCTCGTCATCGCCCTCTACCTCATGTTCAAGGCGGTCCATCTCCGGGATACGATACTCGGCCTCACCCTCTCCTACGCGAGCTTCAACGTCCCCTACGTGATCTGGATGCTCCTTCCCTTTTTCACGGCCATAGACCGCAGCTACGAGGAGGCGGCTATGGTCGACGGATGCACCCCCCTCATGATCTTCCGCATCGTGTTCCTGCCTCTCGCGGCCCCGGGGCTCGTCGTCAGCGCGGTCTTCGCCTTCATCAACAGCTGGAACGAATTCCTCTACGCTTTGATACTGACGGGAGTGAACGCGAAGACCGCGCCCATCGCGATCAACGGCCTCATCGGCGGGGATACGCTCACCTGGGGCCAGGCCTGCGCCGCGGGTACGATCATGCTCGTGCCGGTCTTCATTTTCACCGTAGCCATGCAGCGCTTCCTCGTGCGCGGCATCTCGGCCGGGGGAGTGAAGGGCTGACATGGGAAGCGTCATAGAGCTCCGCGAGAACGGGGCCGGGTTCGACCTGGACTACCGCGGCCTCCGCCTGATCGACGGCCCCTTCGCCTACGCAGGCATCGGCCGCGAGTCTATCGACATGTACCGCGGCAACTTCGACGTCAGGGACTACGTCGAGGAGCGCGTTCCGCTCGCTCCGGACACGATAACCGAGTCGGGCGACGGATATCGCATAACGCTCGCCGCCGGGGCGGAGGGGCCGAGGCTCGTCGTTCTCGTCCGCGAAACCGGGGGCCGGCTCGAACTCTCCTTCCCCGAGCCCTGCCCCGGCCGCAACCGCTTCTGGTTCCGCTTCTCCGCCTAGGCGGCCGAGCACGTATACGGCTGCGGGGAGCAGTTCTCCCATTTCGAGCTCCGCGGGCGGCGCTTTCCCCTCTGGACGAGCGAGCAGGGCGTGGGCAGGAACAAGTCCACGTACGTCACCTTCCAGGCGGACGTCGCCGATAGGGCGGGCGGTGACTACTGGTGGACCTTCTACCCCGAGCCGACCTACGTCTCCTCGCGGCATTACCTCCTTCACGCCCAGACGAGCGCCTACGCCGCCTTCGATTTCCGCGACGCCTCGTTCCACGAGCTGGAGTTCTGGGCCCTCCCCGAGAGGATCGTCGTCTCGACGGCCGGCACGATGCGCGAGGTCGTCTGCTCGGCCTCGGCCCTCCTGGGCCGGCAGCCCGAACCGCCGGACTGGGTGCACGACGGCATCCTCCTGGGCATCCAGGGCGGCACCTCTGCCTGCCTGGCGAAGCTGGAGCGGGCCCTGTCGCGCGGCGTGAAGGCGGCCGGAGTCTGGGCACAGGATTGGGAAGGCATCAGGATAACGAGCTTCGGCAAGCGCCTGATGTGGAACTGGGAATGGGACCGCGAGCTCTATCCCGCCCTGGACGAGGCCATCAAGGGCCTGCGCGCGCGGGGGCTGCGCTTCCTCGCCTACATGAATCCCTACGTGGCCGAGGGCCAGGGCCTCTACCTCGAGGCGGAGCGGCTCGGCTACCTGGCCCTCGGCGCCACGGGAGCGCCTTACCTGGTGGACTTCGGCGAATTCTTCGCCGGCATAGTGGATTTCACGAACCCGGCCGCCGCCTCCTGGTACAAGCTCGTCGTACGGAAGAACCTAATCGACCTCGGCGTCTCGGGCTGGATGGCCGATTTCGGGGAGTACCTGCCCACCGACGTCGCGCTCCATGACGGCAGCGACCCGATGATGGCGCACAACGCGTGGCCGGCCCTCTGGGCCAGGGTTTGCCGCGAGGCCGTCGAGGAGTCCGGCGCCGCCGGGGGCCCGGGCCTCGAGGAAGTGACCTTCTTCATGCGCGCCGGCTACGCGGGCAGCCAGCGCTACAGTCCGATGATGTGGGCGGGGGATCAGAACGTCGACTGGAGCGAGGACGACGGCCTGCCCTCGGTGATACCGGCGGCTCTCAGCCTCGCAGTCTGCGGGCACGGCGTCCACCACTCGGACATCGGCGGCTACACGACCCTCTTCGGGCTGAAGCGCGACCGCGAGCTCTTCATGCGCTGGGCGGAGCTGGCGGCATTCACGTCGATGATGCGCAGCCACGAGGGCAACCGCCCCGGCGACAACTGGCAGTTCGATTCGGACGAGGCCACCTTGAGCCACCTCGCGCGGATGACGCGGCTCTTCGTCGCGCTCAAGCCCTACCGGAAGGACATGCTCAAAAAAAACTCGTCCGAAGGCTTGCCCCTCCAGCGGCCGCTATTCATGGCCTTCGAGTCGGACGAGGCGGCTTGGACCATCAAGGACGAGTTCCTCTTCGGGGACGACATGCTCGTCGCGCCCGTCATCGAGAAGGGGGCGGTCTCGAGGCGGGTACACCTGCCGCCGGGAGCCTGGATCCACTGTTGGAGCGGCCGCGAGTACTCCGGCGGCGATTACGAGGTCGAGGCTCCCCTGGGCGAGCCCCCGGCCTTCGTAGCGGCGCTCTCCGCGAGGCGGCGCGAGATCCTCGGCGCTTTCGCGGAGGCGGGCCTGGATCAGGCCACGTCCCCCGTCCGCGAGAGCCCGAATCGGGTGATCCTGCGCTCGTAGGTCTCGAGGAGCTTCCATTCGACTATGGGCACGTTCCGGATGGTCTCGCGCGGGATCGAGAGGAACTCGCCTTCCTCGACGGCGGTCGCCGTCATGAGGGAGGGCCTGCCGAAGAAGACCGACTCCTCGCCGAAGACGCCGCCGGGACCGATCGAGTCCACCTCGGAGCCCTCGATGAGGACGCTCGCCCTGCCCGTGCGCGCGACGACGAGGGAGAGGCCGTCGAGCGTGGTGAGGGCCTCCCCCGCGGCGAGGCTCTGGTAGGAGAGGGAGCGCGACATGGCGCTATGCACCGCGCTGGACACCATCTCGCCGAAGAGCCGCGTGCCCTGGAGGAAGTGCTCGATCTCTAGCCGCTTGAGCATGGCCGCGAGGTCGTAGTTGCGCTTGGCGAACTCGAGGAAGAGGCGGTTGGGTATCCGCAGGAGGGTGACGGCGCTCTTGGCGCGGTAGGTGCGCGCGGAAGTCGCGCGCGCGAGGGCGTTCACCTCGCCTATCATGGTGCCCGTCGAGAGCATGTGCTGCGCGCCGATCCCCGAGTCGATCATCTCGACGACGCCGCAGGCCACGAGGTGGACGTCCGCGGCCTCGGCGCCCTTGCGCAGGATGACGTGGCCGGTATTCAGGCTGACGAGGGGGCAGTTGAGCAGCATCCCGAGGTCCTCGGGGTGGGCCTCGGGGAAGTGGGCGGCGAGGTGCCGCTCCACGGAGCGCCGGGTGTAGTCGATGTGCGATTCGATGAGGACGTCCTGGAGGCCGAAGGAGGCGTTTGAGCCGATCTCCTTGTCGGCCGCCGGCAGGTCGCCCGAGATGTGCGAGAGCACGACCTTGGCCGACTGGTCGCCCGCGAAGTCCGACGCCCTGCCGTGGATCAGGCCGCCCCCGACGTCGATCTTCTTCAGGTCGACGGCGAGGTGGAGGCTCTTCATCGAGCTCTCGTAGAGCTTGGGCGAGAGCTCGGAGGCTCCCGGATCGTCGATGAGGTAGTCCTTGAGCACCGAGCCGGGCGGGATGTCGGCGAGGTGGGCGTAGGTCTTGTACCCGTCGGTGCCGAGGGCGCGGAAGTACAGCACCGTCGTCTCGAGGGGGTGGAGCGAGAGGAAGGGCTGCACCTCGAGCCCGCCGATGTCGTTCCACTTTCCGAAGGCGAGGTCGTGGAACTCGAAGGCGTTCTCGAAGCTCTTCTCGGGGAGGGACATGACGGCGGATAGCTTCTTCATCACCGAGGAGCGCACGAGGGGCGTGGCGAAGTACTTGATGCGGTGGTCGGTCCGCACGAGGGAGGTGAGGCCCGCGAAATGGTCGTCGTGGGCGTGCGTATGGAAGATGCCCTCGAGCTCGTTGACCGAGATGCCCAGGGCGGTGAGGGAGTCGAGGACGTAGGGCCCCGTGTCTATTAAATAGATCTTCCCCTGGAACACGACGACGCTCGACATGCAGGGGCGGTCCTTGTCCCAGCCATTGCCCTCGCCCGAGTGCACGACGGAGAAGTAGTCCCGCTCAACCCGGTGGGAGTCCAGCCGGACGGGGCTCTCGTAGGTCTCCCCGGGGGCGAGGTTCATGTCAACCTCGACCTCCTCCTCGCCGCGGCGGAAGGCGTACACGTTGAGCGATTTCCTGAGCACGGTCACTCCGCCCGGCAGCTCGGCGCGGCCGGTGTCTGTGGGCGCGAATTCCGCCGTTTCGCCGAGGCCCCGCGGCTTGCCGCCCGCGAAGCGCGTCTTGTAGCGCATTATCTCCTTGGCGAATTCGGGGCGGATGCCCGCGGCCTCGATCTCGGCCTCGCTCTCGAGGCCGAAGGTCCCGCGCAGGATGTAGGCCGACTGGGCGACGAGCTGGGAGAGCAGGCCGATGAAGATGGGCTTGCGGCCCGAGTTGTTCACGTGGCCAGGAATAGTGAGGCCCTGCCGGTAGAACATCTGCAGCAGGGGGAACTCGGCCATGTTGCAGAAGGTACCGCCCTGTATCGCCACGTCGGAGAGCAGGATCGCGTTGGGCCCGGTCTCGAAGGTGCTGCCCTTGACGCTGGTCTCCGCGATCGCGCCGCGGCGCATCAGGTGCTTGACGACGTCCGGAGGGCAGCCGCAGAGCACCGACAGGCCCGCCTCGGGAATGCGCACGAACCAAACGCCGTTAGTTACTTTGGTAGCGTCCATTTCTGCCCAGTATGCCCTACTACGCGCGCGATGTCACTTTTTTTCGGGACTTCTTCGGGTCGAATCGCCCCGTTTCAGGACGAGAAACCGCTTCGCTGGCGCGTCAGCCTCTCGCTGAGCTCCCAGAGATCCGCGGCCAGCTTCGGGTCCCGCGCGCGCTTCGAGGGCGAGGCGGGGAGGCATTTATAGCAGTAGGCTCCCCTGAGTCCGGCGGCGTCGGGCGATGTAGCGAGCCAGATCGCCGTGCGAGCGCCCTCTTCGCTCGTGAGGAAGAAGGGGCGCAGCAGCTTCATGATGCCGCTGCCGAAGCCGGTGGTCCTGTCGACGCCCATCGAGGTACCGACCGCGCCCGGGTGGCAGGAATTCGCCGTCGCCCTCGTGCCCTCGAGCCTCCGCGCGAGCTCGGAGGCGAAAAGGACGTTGGCCAGCTTGGACTGCGAGTAAGCCTTGAAGGCCGAGTAGCCGCGCCTCAGGTTCGGATCCGCGAGGTTGATGGCGCCGATCTTGTGCGCGCCGGAGGCCACGACGACGACGCGCCCCGCCGGGGCGGCGACGATGGCGTCGCGGAGGAGGGAGGTAAGCAGGAAATGGGCGAGGTGGTTCACCCCGAACTGGAGCTCGAAGCCATCCTTGGTCTCGCGGCGGTCCATCGTGATCACTCCGGCGTTGTTCACGAGGAGGTCGAGGGGAACTCCGCGGGCGAGGACCGAAGCGGCCCCGAGGCGGACGTCGGCGAGGTCGGCCAGGTCGCAGAGGAGGAGCTCGGCGTCCCCGGCGCGGGCGCCCGAGGCGGCGGTCGCCTCCCGGAGGGCGGCCAGGCCCCTGGCCGCGTCGCGGCAGAGCATGAGGACGCGGTAGCCCGCGCGCAGCAGCGCCGTCGAGGTCGCCCTCCCCATGCCCGAATTGGCGCCCGTCACCAAGGCAAGCCCGTTCTCCCTCAATTTAGCGGTCCTTCCCCGAGCAGGGCCTTCAATTCCTGGATGTCCTTGACGAGCTTGGTCCTGTTGAGGTTCTGCAGCCGCCTCGGGACCATCTCCTTGGAGGTGCACTCCACGACGGCTACGAGGTTCTGCAGCTCGATCTCGAGGGGATAGGCCGGCGGCACGAAGTCGGCCATCGTCTCGTCCATGTCCTCTTTGGTGACGAAGGTGCGGCCCTCCATGGCGGCCTTGAACTTCGCGCGGATGAGGACCGCCTCGAGGTCGGCGCCCGAGAACTCGTGCGTGAATTTCTTGAGGAGGTCTCCCACGGGGAAGCGCCGTATCGAGAGGTCGAGCTTGCGCACGAGGGTCTCGAAGAGGGCGATCTTCTCCTCGTCGCTCTCGGGATAGAAGAGGGCGAGGTGCTCCTCGGCCCTGCCCTGGCGCTTGAGGTCGATGGGCAGGAGGTCGGGGCGGCAGGTGATGAGGAACCAGATGATCTTGCCGCGGTACTCGGTGTTGCCCATGAACGAGGCTATCTGCGAGAAGACGCGGTTGGAGACGCCCGAGTCCCCGTCCGAGTCCCTGTTTCCGAGGAAGGCGTCGGCCTCGTCTATCATCACGGCGACGGGGGACATGGCCTTCAGTATCGACAGCACCTTTTCCAGGTTGGACTCGGTGACTCCCTGCCACTTCGAGCGGAAGTTCTTGAACTTGACCATCGGAACGCCTATCTCGCCGGCGAAGGCCGAGACCATGAAGCTCTTGCCGGTGCCCACCGGCCCCGCGATGAGGTAGCCCATGGGCAGGACGTCGAGCCGGCCCTGCTTGATCGCGCGGGCGGCGTTCTTGAAGCGGCGCTTGACGAACTCGTGGCCGGAGACGTAGGAGAGGTCGTGCTCGGTCTCGAGGAACTCGAGGAGGCCCGCGGCCTCGGACTCGATGATCTCCTTCTTCTTCTGCCTCATGTACTCGAGCGAGATGGGCCTGTCCTCCTGCCAGCTCTCGGCGGCGAGGCGGTTCAGGTTCATCAGGTTCAGGCCCGAGGAGAGGGCCGCGACCTGCTCGGCCCCGAGGCCCTTGTCGAGGAGGAGCTGGCCCTTGCCCTCGAGGAAGCCCAGGAACTGGGCGCGCACGTTCTCGTCGGGGATCGGGATCTCGACCTTGACCGTGCTCGGGCTCGAGGAGATGCGGGGATTGAGGTCGGCGAGGTTCTCGGTGAGGAGGATCACGGACACGTCGCCCCGCGTGAACACCGGCTCGTGGGACCAGCGGTTCAGGGTGACGAAGCAGTAGCGGTCCTCGTCGGAGAGGCGGGCGACGTCGCTCGCCGGCGCCACCGTCTCGGCGTAGTCGACTATGAGGACTATGCGGCGCTTGAGCGGTATCTGGGTGAGGAAGTACTCCTCCAGGTAGGAGAAGGCCTCGGCGGGGTCCCTGGCCAGGAAATCCCCGTCGCCAGAGTCCGGATGCTTGCCGCGCATGGCGGAGAGATAGTCCCGCTCCATCTGCTTGTCGCAGAAGCTCACTCCGCTCGAGCGGTCGAAGTAGGCTATGACGTCCTTGTTCCCGAAGAGGACCTCGGATATGTACTCCTGGATCTTCACGAAGAGGAACTCGCCCTCGTTCATCTTGTGGGGCAGGAAGTCCCTGATGTTGCCGTGCACGATATAGAGGTTGGCCGTCTTGGAGCAGTACTTGTAGGAGAGCTCCTGGGCCCAGGATGGAAGGATCTTGATGAAGGGCAGGTTCTTCAGGATCAGTTGCTCTTTCATTGGCTCTCCGCCCGGGCAGTATGGCCTGCGGAATGGGAAAGGGCAATGCCGCGCGCCGAGCCGCTCATTATGCCCTTGACAGATCAGATAGATGGCCTTATACAAAAATGAACAAGATGTATAAAATTAAATTGAATGTATATTTTGTATGGAGGGCTGGGAGATGGCGAATGGCGCGTATGTAGCCCATCGGGAAAACCAGAGGGAATTGATCCTCGAGGTCGCCGAAGAGCTCTTTATCAACAAAGGCATCGAGCAGGTGACGATCGGAGATATCGCAGAGGGCTCCCGCCTGACTCGCGCAACAATCTACAAGTATTTCTCCAACAAAGAGGAGATAGCAGGCGAGATCTACAAGAACGTAGCCAAGCTCTGGGTCGAGCGAGACAGGCAGGACGTATGGGGATTCGCGGGAAACGGCTGGGAACGGCTCGAGCGCTTCGTGGTCACGCATTTCGACAATCTTTTCCTGAACCCCCATGAAGCCCGCATGAGCGCTGAGTTCAATTACATGTATTCGAAGAAGCTGTCCGTCGCGGCCGCGAAGGAAATTTTCCTGGAGAGCCTGGAAGGGGAGCGACAGCGCCTTCTCGAGTGCATCAAGGGGGGCCAGGAAGACGGATCGCTGCGCGAGGACATCGATCCCGACGTTCTCCTCGCGAGCGTACTCAACTTCAATTCGGGCATGATGAACCGGCTAGGCGAGCTGGGCGACAAGGTGGAGGGCGAATACGGGCTCGGCGTCGAGACCATTTTCAGGCAGATCTGCCGCCTATTCCTGGATGGCTTCAAGCCCCAGGCCTCCCCTCGCGCCAAGGCTGCGCCGAGGGCGAAAAGGGCGTCCTCCAAGTGAGCGACATGAACGGCGTGGACCTGCGGTCCAAGCCCTTTTTTCTGTCGGGAGAGGACGAGGCCTGGGTTCGCTCGACCTTGCTCTCGATGAGCCTTGGGGAGAAAATCGGCCAGCTCTTCTGCCCCATGGGCCCCTCCGATGACCCCGCCGTCATAGGACGCTACATAAACGAGCTTCATGTCGGGGGCTTGCGCTTCCGCTCCATGCCCGGGGCGAGGCTCCAGGCCCTTTACAGGTTCCTCCAGTCCGGCTCGAAGCTGCCCCTACTCCTCGCGGCCAACCTCGAGACGGGCGGAGACGGGATAGCCAGCGATGGCACGAGCTATGGCACCCAGATGGAGGTCGCCGCGACGGGCGATCCCGGGCGGGCCCGCGAACTCGCGAGGGTCGGTGGGACCGAGGGCGCTGCGCTGGGGATCAACTGGGCCTTCGGCCCCGTCGTCGACATCGACCTGGACTGGCTGCCTGCCGCTTGACGATGCCGGCCTCCCTCGTAGTCGCCCCAGGGCACAGCGTCCGCTGTCATCTGCATACGATCGGATCGAAGGAATGAGCATTGAGAAACGCGAAGTCCTCATCTCTCGTATAATCATCAAGCACGCGCGCGAAGCCCCCGGCATCGGGAGCGCCCGCCCTCGCATTTCATGGCAGTCCGAGACGGCCGTTTCCAATTGGCTCCAGGCAGGCTATGAGCTCGAGTGCCGGAACGGCACGGGCCAGGCGCCCCGAACTACCGGGAGGGTCGAGTCCGGCGAGTCGGTCTTGGTGGCCTGGCCCTTCGAGCCCCTCGGCTCGCGCGAGGCGGTCGCGCTGCGGGTCCGGGTCTGGGGCAGGGACGGCAGCTCCTCGCCTTGGAGCGAGCCGATCCGCGCGGAAGCGGGCTTGCTTTGTCCCGAGGATTGGCGCGCGGCCTTCATCTCTCCCGATTGGGACGGGGAGAGGTCGAAGTCCAACCCCGCTCCCTACCTGCGCAGGAGCTTCGAACTAAAAGGCGGGATCGTGGCCGCGAGGCTGTACGCGACTGCTCTGGGGCTCTACGAGGCCCGGCTCAACGGGAGGGCGGTGGGCGACCAGGTCTTCGCCCCGGGTTGGACGGCCTATGACCAGCGCCTGCGCTACCAGAGCTACGACGTGACGGAACTCGTGAGGCCGAGGAGCAACGCCATCGGTGCCGTCCTGGGCGACGGCTGGTATCGCGGTCGCCTCGGCTTCGAGGGCGGTAAGCGCAACATCTGGGGCGACCGCCTCGCCTTCCTCGCACAGCTAGAGGTCGTGTACGCCGATGGCTCCTCCGATGAAATCGTCACGGACGATGGCTGGCGCGCCTCGACGGGGCCCCTCCTCATGAGCAGCATCTACGATGGCGAAACCTACGACGCGCGGCTGGAGCGCCGGGGTTGGGACGAGGCTGGCTTCGACGACGCGGCATGGAAGGGCGTCGGCAGGCTCGATCGGAGTACGGAGACGCTGTGCGCGCCGCAGGGGCCCCCGGTTCGCCGCATCGAGACGATACAGCCTCTCTCCATCGCCCGATCCGCCGCGGGCAAGACCCTCGTGGACTTCGGCCAGAACTTGGTCGGCCGGCTGTCGATCAGGGTCCGGGGACCCGCCGGCACGACCATCACGCTCCGCCACGCCGAGGTCCTCGAGCATGGCGAGCTCGGCACCCGTCCGCTACGCCTGGCCGAGGCCACCGACCGCTACATTCTTCGAGGCGGTGAGGAGGAACCTTGGGAGCCGCGCTTCACCTACCACGGCTTCCGCTACGCCGAAGTCGGCGGCTGGCCCGGCGAGCTGAGGCCGGAGCACATCTGCGCCGTAGTCCTCCACTCCGATCTGGAGCGCTCGGGCTGGTTCGAGTGCTCGGATCCCCTGCTGACCCGGCTTCACGAGAACGCGGTCTGGAGCATGAGGGGCAACTTCTTCGACGTTCCCACCGACTGCCCCCAGCGCGACGAGCGCCTGGGCTGGACGGGGGACCTCCAGGTATTCTCGCCCAGCGCCTGCTTCATCTACGACGCGAGCGGCTTCCTCCAATCCTGGCTGGCGGATCTAGCCCTCGAGCAGCGGAAGCTCGGCGGCTCCGTCCCTCCCTTCGTTCCCAACGCGCTGGGCGAGACCCTCGGGGCGGCTGCCTGGGCCGACGCCGCCACCATCGTGCCGACAGTGCTGTACCAGCGTTACGGCGACCCGGGCATACTTGCGGATCAGTTCGAGAGCATGCGCTCCTGGGTCGACCATGTCGCTTCGAGCATCGGCGATAAATTCCCCTGGGAGAGCGGCTTCCAGTTCGGTGACTGGCTCGATCCCGCCGCCCCGCCCGACAAGCCCTGGCAGGCGCGGACCGACAAGTCCATCGTCGCCACCGCCTACCTAGCGCATTCCGTGGAGCTGGTGGCCAGGGCGGCGGCGATCCTCGGTCTCGGCCCGGAGGAGGAGCGGTACTCCGCCCTCACGGCCAAGGCGAAGGAGGCCTTCGCGCGCGAGTACGTCACCCCCGCCGGCCGCATGATGTGCGACGCGGAGACGGCCTACGCGCTGGCGATTGCATTCGACCTCCTGCCTTCGCCTGAGCAGCGGAAGCGGGCGGGGGATAGGCTCGCCGAGCTGGTGCGCGACGCGGGCTATCATATCCGAACCGGCTTCGTCGGGGCGCCCCCCCTTTGCGATGCGTTGTGCGCAACAGGACATCATCGCGCCGCCTACCGGATCCTCCTCCAGCGCGAATGCCCCTCCTGGCTCTATGCCGTGGCGCTAGGCGCCACCACCATATGGGAACGATGGGACAGCATGCTTCCCGACGGTTCGATCAACCCGGGGGAGATGACCTCCTTCAACCACTACGCCTTCGGCGCGGTGGCCGACTGGATGCAGAGGACGATCAGGGGCCTGGCCCCCGCGGCTCCCGGCTACCGACGCCTGGAGATCTGCCCCCGTCCGGGCGGAGGCCTAGCCTGGGCAAGGGTCCGCCATCTCACGCCTTACGGCTCGGCTGAATGCGCCTGGGAGATCAAGGACTGTACATTCGACCTGACCATCGCCGTCCCCCCGAACGCGACGGCGCTGGTTACGCTTCCCGGCGCGGCCGCCGGCACCGCGCCGTCCATCGAAGTCGGCTCCGGCGCCTGGCATTGGTCCCTTCCCTACGCGGATCCGGACACGCGCGGCCCCTACACCGTGGACGAGCCGGCCGGCGAGATCATCAGCGATCCCCTGGCCCGAGCCGCCGTGCTGGCCGTCCTCGAGCGGGCCGAGGCGCCTGGCTTCCTGAAGGCCGTCCTCTTCAACGAGCCCAACAACAGCCTGCGCCAGGCCCTACAGATGCTCCCTAACCACGCGGAGGCGGTGGAGATGATGATCCGAGCCCTGGAAGCTCTCTAGTAAGGATGCTACTATGATCACGCATACGATCGCCTTGTACGAACTGCGACAGGATGTGACCCTGACCGCCTATGTCCTGTCGGATTCCCTCGAGCTCCTGAACGGCGGGAGACGGCCGGCCGTCCTGATCTGTCCGGGAGGCGCCTACTTGAGCTGCTCGGACAGGGAAGCCGAGCCCGTCGCGTTGCGCTTCGCCGCCATGGGCTACCACGCCGTCGTGCTGCGCTATTCCACCTACTCCAACGAGTCGCGCGGATCCTTACCTCTCGGCAGCCCGGAGGGCGGAGGGCTCGAGGTCAATCCCCTGAGCGTGCATCCCGCCCCGACGCGCGACATCGGCGCGGCCTTCCTGGCCATCCGCGCGCATGCGGAGGAATGGCTCGTGGATATGGACAAGATCGCCCTCTGCGGCTTCTCTGCCGGCGCGCATAATTGCGCGATGTATTCCGTCTATTGGCGGGACCCGTCGAAGGAACTGCTCGACGCCGTCAGCCCCGCCCTGCGCGTCACCGCTTCCTGCCCGCCCACCTTCCTCTGGGCCACGGCGGCGGACGCTCTCGTGCCCGCGGAAAACAGCACCATCATGGCCACGGCCCTCGCCAAGGCCGGCGTACCATTCGAGCTCCACGTGTTCGAGGCGGGCCCGCACGGCCTCTCCCTGGCCGACCAGGCTTTCGCGGGGTCTCTCTTCGAGATCGACGACGACGCCGCGCTCTGGATAGGACTGGCCGAAAGATGGCTAATGAAGCATTTTGCGCTGCAGCTGCCGGAGAAACCGGCATGGCTGACTGCGATGGAAGAGGAGTACGCTCCATGAAAGAATTCGCGTTTCCCAAGGATTTCATGTGGGGCGCGGCTACCGCCGCGCACCAGGTGGAAGGCAACAACGTCAACGCCGAGAGCTGGGTCCTCGAACGGCTGCCGGGCACCCCCTACGCCGAGCCCTCCGGCGACGCCATCGACCATTATCACCGCTACCCGGAGGACATCGCCCTCCTCGCGGAGCTCGGTTTCAACTCCTATCGTTTCTCGATCGAGTGGGCGCGCATCGAGCCCGAGGAAGGCGAGTTCTCCCGCGCCAGCCTCGAGCACTACCGTCGCATGCTGGGAGCCTGCCATGAGCGCGGCATCAAGCCCGTCGTCACCTTCCACCATTTCACCTCGCCGCGTTGGCTCCTACGCCAGGGCGGCTGGCTGGACCAGAGGACCCCGGAGCGCTTCGCCCGCTACTGCGAGCGCGCGACCGCTCACCTGGGGGACCTGATCGGGGCTGCCTGCACGGTCAATGAGCCCAACATCTCGGCCCTGCTGGCGAGGATACTGCCCTTCAAGATACGGGAAACTCCCTGGTGGGCGACGGCCGCCGCGGCCTTCGGGGTCGCGCCGGATAGGCTGGGCCTGTTCCAGTTCGTCGAGGGGCCGCGGATGCGCGAGGTCATCCTCGCCTCGCACCGGCGAGCCTTCGAGGCCCTCCATTCGGGGCCGGGCAACTTCCCCGTCGGCTTGTCGCTCGCGTTAGTCGACATCCAGGCCGCGGAGGGAGGCGAGGAGGGTGCGGCCCGCCTGCGCCGGGAGCTCTCGGAGGACTACCTGGAAACCCTGCGCGGCGACGATTTCGTCGGCGTCCAGACCTACGCGCGCATGGTAGTCGGGCCCGAGGGCATCGTCCCTCCCGCCGAGGGCGCGGAGAGGAACCAGATGGGCGAGGAGTTCTACCCCGAGGCCCTCGAGGGCACCATCCGCCTTGCGGCCAGGGTCGCCGGCGTCCCCGTCATCGTGACCGAGAACGGCCTGGCCTCCGAGGATGACTCGCGCAGGATCGAGTATTTCCGGCGGGCCCTGCGCTGCGCGGCGCGCTGCCTCGAGTCCG
>JANXYQ010000099.1 GCA_025355995.1 Spirochaetaceae bacterium
CTCGGGCGGCCGGCCTGACGGTCGGCGCTGCCCTCGCGGCCCCGCGCGATTCGGCTTGCGATGCCGCTCACGCGGCCTTCGTTACTTGTTGGCTTTCTCGAATTCGCGGAGCTTCTCGTTGCCGAGCCGCACCATGTTGTCGAGGCCCTGCTTAACCGTGACCTTGCCGGCGAGGATGTCCTCCCACTGCTGGTCCTCGATCTCGCGGATGGCGGCGAAGTTGCCGAGGCGGAGGCCCTTCGAATTCTCGGTCGGCGCCTTGTTGTTGAGCTGGAGGATGGCGAGCTCGAGGGCTGGGTTGTCCTTGTAGAAGCCCTGGGACTTGGTCAGCTCGTAGGCGGCCATCGTGATGGGGAAGTAGCCGGTGTTCTGGTGCCAGAAGGCCTGGATCTCGGGCTGGGAGAGGAAGCCGAAGAAATCCGCGACGGCCTTGTACTCGGGCTTGCTCTTGCCATTGAAGACCCAGAGGCTGGCGCCTCCGATAATGGAGTTCTGAGGCGCGGCCTTGACGTCGGGGTAGTAGGGGAGGCGGGCGACGCCGAAGTCGAACTTGCAGCTGGCCTTCATCGTGGCGTAGCCGCCGATAGACTCGAAGTGCATGCCGACCTGGCCCGCTATGAAGAGCGGATTGGCCTTGTTCTCGCGACCGCCGTAGATGAAGGTTTTATCTTTGGACAGGTCGTAGATGGTCTGGAAATGCTTGACCTGCAGCGGGCTGTTGAAGACGAGCTCGGTGTCGAGGCCGGCCATGCCGTTGGTCTTCGTGGCGAAGGGCTGGTTGTGCCAGGCCGAGAAGTTCTCGAGCTGGATCCAGGAGATCCAGTTGGTCGTGAACCCGCCCTCGTAGCCGGCCGCCTTGATCTTCTTGGCGTCCTCGAAGAATTCGGGCCAGGTGACGGGGGGCTTGTTCGGATCGAGGCCGGCTTTCCGGAAGGCGTCCTTGTTGTAGTACATCACCGAAGTCGAGGAATTGAAGGGCATCGAGAGCATTTTTCCATCGGAGGTGGAGTAGTAGCCCCTCACCGCGGGGAGGTAGACGCTCGGGTCGAACTTCTCGTTATTCTCGGCCATGAGCTGGTAGACGGGCTTTACGGCGCCCTTCGCTGCCATGAAGGTGGCGGTGGCCACTTCCTGGACCTGGATGATGGCCGGGGCCGAGCCCGCGCGGAAGGCCGCGATGCCGGCGTTGAGGGTGTCGGGGTAGGAGCCCTTGAACACGGCGACGACCTTGTAGTCGCTCTGGCTGGCGTTGTACTTGTCGCAGACGGCCTGAGTGATATCGCCGTTCTTCCCGGACATAGCATGCCAGAACTCGATAGTGACGGGTTCGGCCATAGCGGGGATCGCTACGAGGGCCAAGGCTAATAGGGCTAGGACGATGCGCTTCATGAAATCCTCCTCTTTATCCGCGCGCCTTTCTCGGACACGCGTCTGACAGTGTACGCGCCGGGCCTGATTCCCGCAATCGCGAAATGTTAACGAGAGGTTAGGCTTCGGATAATGTTTCTATCGGCAGGAGCCTCGCCCGCCGCGCCTTCCACCTTGCGCTACCGACCTCGCCCGGCTATCCTCCTTTCCCATGAGCGAAACTCGAAGCGAGCGGCCCGCGAGCGCGGGAATCATGATGAGCTACGGCGTGGGCAAGTTCCTCGCCGAGTTCCTGACGGGCGGCATCGCATCTCTGGTCTTCAAATTCTACGAGACGGAGATAAAGCTGAGCTCGGGGCTCGTCGCCCTCGTCGTCGTTCTCTATTCGGTCTGGAACGCCGTGAACGATCCCCTCATCGGCTTCTTTACGGCCAGGCCGCTCCGCCTTTCCGCCAGGCTCGGGCGGCGCTTCCCCTGGATCCTCCTCGGATCGGTGACCTGCGGACTCGTGTTCTTCCTGGTATTCGCCCCTCCCGCCGGCCTGTCCCAGGCGGGCCTCTTCTTCTGGTTCCTGATAACGATCTGCATCTACGACGCCCTCTATTCGACCTGGGAGCTCAATTACCAGTCGATCTTCCCCGACCGCTTCAGGTCGGCCCCCGAGCGCGCCAAGGCGGCCGGGATATCCACCCTGATCGGCGTCTTCGGGATAGCGGCGGGGGCCGTGGTCCCAACCTTCATCGTCAGGTACGGCGCGCCTTCCACCTATTTCACGACCGCCGCGGTCTTCGCAGTCGCCGCGTTCGTCTTGGCCCTCCTCCTCATCCCCGGCGTGCGCGAGACTCCCGCGATGGTCGCGCGCTACGTCGAGCAGGAGAAGGCCAGGTCCGAGGCCCCCTCGTTCTGGAAGCTCCTGAAAGAGGCCTTCGGGGTCCGCGACTTCATGGCCTTCATACTCCTGTATTTCTTCTACCAGGCCGCCACCCTCTCGATGACCGCGTCGATACACTACATCGGCGATTACGTAGTGGGACGGAGCACTACGCTCATTTTCGCTGGCATGCTCGTCGGCGCCTTAGCCTCGGTGCCGATCTGGCTCGCGATCGGCAAGAAAGTGAAGTCGCGGCAGACCCTCCTCGCCTCGGCGGCCGGCGCCCTCGCCCTGCTCTGCCTTCCCCTCGTGCTCGTGACGAGCTACTGGGGCTTCGTCGCCGCCATGTTCGGCTGGGGGCTCGCCTTCGGGGGCTTCTGGCTCATGATGACCCCCGCGATGGCCGACGTCATCGACGGCATCGTCGTGAAGACCGGCCGCCGCGACGACGGCGTCTATCTAGGCTTCCGCGCCTTCTTCGGCCGCCTCGCCTACGCCGTGCAGGCCCTCTCGTTCTGGCTGGTCCACAAGGCGACGGGCTTCGCGGAAGACCCCCGCTCGCCCGAGGCCCGGCTGGCATACGGGTGCACACGGCCCTCATCCCGGCCGTCCTCCTGGCGATAGGCGTGATAGTATTCCTCAAGGTGAATACCCTCGACGCGGAGAAGGCCGAGGCTCAGCGCCTCGCGTTAGCTGAAAGCGGTCTGTAGCGAATTGACTTGCGCTCCATGCGAGATATACTCCTGGAAAGCAATAATAAATTCCCAGGAGGAATCGTGAAAAAATCGTCCCGCATCGCTTCCGCTCTCGGCTTCGCCTGTATCCTCTTCGCCTCGGCCCTCCTCGCGTCCTGCGCTGCGGACTCGAGCCGCATCGCGGGCATTTTCGACACGACCTACGCGCCCGGATCGGGAACCGGCCCAGCGGACAATCCCTGGGTCACGAGCCTTGCCAAGCAGAGCGACGACAAGATAATCATCGGCGGCTATTTCACGACGGACGACGGGGCGGCCCAAGGTCACTTCTCGAGGCATCTGATCGACGGGGCCCTGGACAAGACGGCTTTCCTCTCGGGAACCGGAGCGGACCAAAGAGTCTGGTCTATCGCGGTACAGGACGACGACAAGATCCTCATCGGCGGGGATTTCCTCAACGTGAACGGCTCGGTACGACAAAAAATCGCGCGGTTCAACTCCGACGGGAGCCTCGATCCGACCTTTAATCCGGGCATCTGGCCCAATGGAGCCGTCATGGCCATCGTCGTGCAGAGCGACAAGAAAATACTCATCGGCGGCGCCTTTCACACTGTCGGTGCTTCGCGCAATGGGATCGCCCGGTTGAACGCCGACGGCACGCTGGATGCCTCGTTCGCGCCGGGGACCGGCACAGACCTTAATGTCCAATGCATCGCTCTGCAGCCTACCGGGGAAATCCTGATCGGCGGCGCCTTCATTAACTATAACGGCGTCGCGAGACAGGGCGTCGCGCGCCTTACCGCGACCGGCGCCTTGGATACGACCTTCGATCCCGGTACGGGCATCGATACGGCGAATCATGCTGCGCTCTGGCCCTGCGTCCTCGGCATGGCCCTTCAAGTCGACGGCAAGGTTTTGATCGGCGGCAATTTCACTAAGGTCAACGGCGTGGCTCAGGGCTATATCGCCAGGCTCAACGCCGATGGGACCCTCGACAGCGCCTTCAATGCCGGGGGGGGCGGGTTTACCGCCCATCCCCGGGGCGTTCTCGCCCAATCCGACGGGAAGATCCTCGTCTGCGGGAATTTCTGGTCATACAACGGCGTCGGCAACAACGTCGGCTTCGTGAGATTAAATGCCAATGGCAGCCTCGATGCCGACTTCGCGCCCGATACGGGTCCCAAGGGGGACATGTTCGGGATCGTCGTCCAATCGTCCGGCAAGTTCGTCCTGGGAGGATGGAACGCGGCCATCGCGCGCTACAATCCATAGTTCGCCTTCGCTCCGGGCGGCATAACCCGATCGGCGCGGGCGGAGAGCTACGGCTTGTACTCCGCGACGATCGAGGCTACGAGCTCCCTCGCGCTCGTGATGCCGGCGAGGCCGGGCGTAACGGCTCCGCTCTCCCCGCGCAGGGATCCTGTCCCGACGGGAGAGAGCTGGGCTTTCGCCGGGGCGGCGGCGCCGCCGATCTCAATCTTGCCTACCCAGACTATGGAGGGCTGGCCGTTCACCTCGCTCCAGCGCGGGTCCGGCTTGGGCAGCTTGTCGGGATAGGAGTCGTTCCAGTCGAAGCTCGAGTTGACCTCGGCCTTGACGACGTAGACGCCCTTGGCGAGGCTAACCGGCGGGCTCCAGGCCTTTTCGAATCCCTTCGAGGGCGTCGCGCCGGAGATGGCGTCGGGAAGGGGGCTTTTCTTGTCGGGCATGTACAGTCCGTCGGCCGCCTTGATCCCTCGCGCGAAGGACCAGGCGGGCAGGGCCTCGGGACGCCTGGCCCCGCCGGCGGCGGACCAGGAAGCCGTCGCGCTCTTTCGCGTGACGTAGATCGTGCCGACATATCGCCCCTGGGCGTCCTCGATCCATATCGCCATCTGCGGCGTAACCGTCAACGAGGCCAGGCCGAGTTTCACCTTGTGCGTATATTCGGGTCCCGCCTGGACGGATACAAGTAGCCTTGGCTCGGCACAGGCTCCCGCCGCGATCGCGATCGCGAGCCCGAGGGCGATCGCGAGAAGTCCCTTCATACATGCCTCCTCGGAGAATCCGACTTATACTCTTATCATATTCGGCGGCCTGAGGATACAATCCAGCCATGGACGCCCGCGCCCGCATCCTCGTCGCCGACGACGAACCCAACCTCCTCGCCAACCTGCTCTACGCCTTCGAGGCCCAGGGTTACGAGGCCGTGGGCAGGCCGGACGGCGAGTCGGCCTGGGAGGCCTTCCGAGCCGCGCGCTTCGACCTCGCGGTGCTCGACATCATCATGCCGAGGGCGGACGGCACCGAGGTCCTTCGCCGCATCCGTTCGGCGGACGCCGAGCTGCCCGTGATATTCCTCACCTCGAAGGACGAGGAGTTCGACAGGGTGCTCGGCCTCGAGCTCGGCGCGGACGACTACCTGTGCAAGCCCTTCTCCCTGCGCGAGCTCGAGGCGAGGGTTAAGGCCCTGCTCCGCCGGTCGCGCAGGTCCGCCTCTCATGTCGTCGGCCGCACGGCCGCGTCCTTCCCCCTCGTCGCCTCGGGCCTCGAGCTCGATCCCGAGCGCTTCGAGGCGAGGGCCGACGGCTCCCCCATGCGCCTCACCGTGACCGAGTTCCGCGTGCTCGCCGCCCTGGTCAACGCGCCTGGGATCGTCAAGAGCCGCGACGCCCTCGTCGCGGCCGCCTATCCCGAGGAGACCTACCTGAGCGACCGCGCGATCGATTGCCACGTCAAGCGACTGCGGCGGAAGATAGCGGACGCGGGCGGCGATCCCGGCGCGGTGGAGACGGTGTACGGCCTCGGGTATCGGCTCAAAGCGCCTTCGCCGCGGCTCGGGGACCCCGCGCCGTGAGGCTCAAGCCGCGCATCGCCCTGCGGATATTCGCCTTCAACGCCCTGCTGGTCTTCCTCCCGGTAGCCGCCTTCTCCCTCCTCGGAAGCTACGAGCGCGGCCTCGTGGACTCGCTCGAGCACGCGCTCGCGCAGCAGGCCCGCATCACGGCCGCCTGGCTGGGGACTAGCCCGCGACTCGACGCGGCCAGCGCCAAGGGCGCGCTCGCCGCGATAGGCGACAGGCGCACGGCGCGCTTCCGGGTCGTGGACTCGGAGGGGCGGCTCCTCGCCGACAGCTCCGAGGCGCAGGAAGGAGCCGAGCCCGCCCCGAGCGCGGCCGCCGAGGAGGACGCCTCGGGCGAACCCCTCGTCTACCGAGTGTTCTCCGCCCCCGCTCGCCTGTGGCGGCGCTTCCTCGCCCCGCCGACCCCTCCCTTCGGCTCCGCCGATTTCTACGCCTCGGCGGGTCCCCGGCTCCGGGGCACCGAAATCCTCGAGGCTCTCGCCGGCCGCTACGGCGCCGCGACGCGCGTATCCTCGGGGGGGCAGGTGTCGGTCACGCTCTACAGCGCGGTGCCGGTGACCTCGGGCGGGAAAGTGCGGGGCGCGGTGCTCGTCTCGCAGTCGACCTATCGCATATTGCGGGATCTCTACGCCATCCGCCTGGACATAGCGAGGGTTTTTCTCGTCAGCCTCGCCGCGGCGGGCGCCCTGTCGCTCCTCCTCGCGCTCACCATAGTCGGGCCGCTCAAGAAGCTGGGCGATGCCGCGGCCGCCGTGCTCGGCTCCGGGCGCCCCGCGGAGGGCACGGCCGCCACCTTTCCCGACAGCCGCAGGGGCGACGAGATAGGGGATCTCCAGCGCTCATTGCGCGCCCTGGTCCTGCGCCTCGACGAGCGAGTGCGGCAGACAGAGCGCTTCGCGGCGGACGCCGCCCACGAGTTCCGCAATCCCCTCGCGGCCATTCGCAGCGCCGCGGAGCTCGCCGAGGGGGCCGTCGACGCGGCGGACCGATCGCGCTTCCACGCGGCGATAGTCGACGACGCCGAGCGGCTCCGCTCGATGGTGGACGGGCTTAGGAGGCTTTCCCTCGCCGAGGGGGCCGCCGGCCAGGCAGCGCGCGCGAGCGTGGCCCTGCCCGAGGCCGTTCGCGCGGCCTGCGCCCGCGCGGCGGCGCGTTGCGCGAACGAGGCAGCCGCGAAGAGGATCGCCTTCGAGATAGAGGCCGGCGAGGCGGGCTTGAGCGCGGAGGTCGACCCGACGGCCCTCGACCTGATCCTGGACAACCTCATCGGCAACGCGGCTTCGTTCGCGGCCGGGAAGGTGCGCGTCCGAATCTCGAGGGAGGAGGGCGCGGGCGCCGCGATCCGCGTCGAGGACGACGGGCCGGGCATCCCGCCCGAGCACCTGGGACGAGTCTTCGACAGGTTCTTCTCCTATCGTCCTGGCGAGGGGCGCGGCCAGCACACGGGGCTCGGCCTATCGCTGGCACTCGCGCTGGCGCGATCGCAGGGAGGCGATATCGCGGCCGGCAATATCTCGGGCGAGGGCGACCCTGGCGGCGCCCGCTTCACGCTGCGCCTGGTCTCAAGCCGCCATAATGCCAAGATAGCGCCATAATTCCGCCGCAATCGCCGCGTATCATACGGCGCATGAAAGACACCGCGACCGCCCAAGAAAGTCCCGCCAAGAAGCCCGGCCTCCTCGGTTCGGGCGCCCTCTCCGGCCCCGGGGGGAAAGCCTTCCTCGTGGGCTTCCTCATCGTAGCCTTCCTCCTGCCCCTCGCCCTAGTGCAGCGGATCGTCGACGAGCGCCGCTCGACCCGCGATACCGCCGAAGCCGGGATCATCGGCCCCGCGGGTGGAAGGCCCAGCGTCTTCGGTCCCTTCATCGCCCTGCCCTACGAGCTGCGCAGGGACAAGGAACTCGTCACGGGCGAGGTCCTCATCCTCGCGGACGAGCTTAGCCTGGACTGCACCCTCGGCACCGAGACGCGGAAACGCGGCCTCTTCTCCGCGCCGGTCCTCTCGGCCGACCTGGAGATCAAGGGAAGGCTGAGCGCCAACGCCGCCGACGCCGTTCCCCCAGGCGCCGTCCTGCGCTGGGACAGGGCGCGGCTCGCCCTCGAGCTGCCGGACCTGCGGGCCCTGAGGGAGACGCCCCTCGTATCCTGGGACGGCCGAGCCCTCGCCCTTCACCCCGACGCCGGCGAGGGCAGGGCTTTCGGCCGGGCCACTTCGGCCCGCGTCGCGCTCGTCCCCGGCGAGACCCACGGCTTCGCCGCGAGCCTCAAACTGCGCGGCGGGCGCGAGCTCTCCTTCCTCGAGCCCTCGGGGGCGGTGCGCGCCTCGCTGCGCGGCGACTGGCCCAGCCCCTCCTTCCGCGGCTACGTCTCGCCCACCGAGCGCTCGGTCGCCAAGTCGGGCTTCGCCGCGAGCTGGTACCTGCCGGAGAGCTCGCAGGGCCTGCCCCGCGCCTTCGACTCGAGGGCCCTCACGAAGTCGAGCGCCGCGGAGGCGGCCTTCGGCGTCGAGCTCCTCGACGGCGTCGATTCCTACGACATGGCCTGGCGCGCCGTGCGCTACGGCATGCTCTTCATCGTCGTGCCCTTCGCCGTCCTCTTCCTTTTCGAGATCCTGAGCCGCTCGCGCGTCCACCCCGTCCAGTACCTCCTCATCGGCCTCGCGAACTGCCTGTTCTATCTCCTCCTCCTCTCCCTCTCCGAGGTAGTCGGCTTCGCCTGGGCTTACGCCTTGGCCGCCCTGGTCTGTTCGCTGCTGGCGGGAAGCTACGCGGCGGCGGCCCTCCGCTCCCGGCGCGGCCTCCTCATCCTTCCCGCGCTCGCCCTGCTGTACGCCTACCTCTACGTCGCCCTGAGCTCCGAGGACTACGCCCTGCTGATCGGCTCCCTGGGCCTCCTCGCGATACTGGCGGCGGCGATGGCCGCGACGAGGAAGATCGACTGGTACGGGGCCAGGCCGTGAACGCGCGACGCCCGAGGGTCGCCATCGTATACGGAGGCCGCTCGGCCGAGCGCGAAGTGTCGATCATGTCGGCGCGGACGGTCGCCGCGGCCCTCGATGCTGGCAAGTACGAGCGCGTCCTCATCGTCATCGACGAGAAAGGGCGATGGAGTCAGGGCGGAGAGGAGTTGGGGATCGAGGGCAGCCTAGCCGGCGTCGACGTCCTCTTTCCGTTGCTCCACGGGCCTTACGGCGAGGACGGCTCGATCCAGGGCCTGGCCCGCCTCGCCGATCTGCCCTGTGTGGGCGCCGAGCTCCTCGGCTCGGCCCTCTGCATGGACAAGGACGCGGCCAAGCGGATGATGCGCGAGGCGGGGATACCCGTGGCGCCCTTCATGGCCTTCTCCTCGATCGAGAGGGCGCGCAAGGCGCGCGATGTCGTCTTCGAGACCCTCGGCTGGGACCTTTTCGTGAAGCCGGCGAACATGGGGTCCTCGATAGGCGTGTCGAGGTCCCGGACCGAAGCCGAGTACGATGCCGCCCTCGAGCTGGCCTTCCGCTACGACTCCAAGGTCCTCGCGGAGAGCGCCGTGGCCGGCCGCGAGATGGAGGTCGCAGTCCTAGGCCGCCGCGAGCTTCGGGCCTCCCTGCCCGGCGAGGTGATACCGAGGAAGGGCTTCTACGACTACGAGTCGAAGTATTTCGACGAGGACGGAGCCGAGATCGTGGCGCCCGCGAGTCTCGAGCCCAGGGAGGCGGAGGCCTGCCGGAAGCTCGCCCTAGACGCCTGCCGCGCGCTGTGCGTGACCGGAATGGCGCGCGTCGACATGTTCCTGAGATCCGACGGAAAGCCCGTCGCCAACGAGGTGAACACCATCCCGGGCTTTACCTCGCGTAGCATGTATCCCCTATTATGGGAGGCGAGCGGGCTGCCCCTGGCGCGGCTCGTCGACGAGCTGATAGCCTCGGCGATAGAGGCTCACGAGGAGAGGGCGGCATGGACAACGGCATGACCGAGCCGGTAGTCGGCCAGTTCGATCGGCTCGCGCGACTTCCCGACTCCTGGGACCACAACCGGCACTATCAACGGGACATCCTGAAATTGGTCGGCAGGCGTCACGCCGCCCTCGACCTGGGCTGCGGCACCGGCGAGCTCACGCGGCAGCTCGCCCTGCGCTGCGGCTCGGTGGTCGGGGTGGACGCCTCCCCCTCGATGGTCGCGGAGGCGCGGAAGCGCAACTGGGGACTCAACATCGACTACGTCGAGGGGGACGCCGCGGCCTTCCTGGAGGGCAAGGCGGGCTCCTTCGACTGCATCACGAGCGTAGCGGCTTTCCATCATATGGACGAGTGGCGAATGCTCGGGCAATGCAAGACCGCCCTCGCCCCCGGCGGCATCCTCGTGGTCCTCGACCTGTTCAAGGCCGGCACCTTCGGGGACTATCTGGCATCGGCCGCCGCCGCCGCCCTTAATCCCTTCTACAGCCTCGTCAAAGGCGGACGCCTGGGACAAAGCCGCGAAGAGAGGGAAGCCTGGGCCGAGCACGCGGCCGATGACCGCCACAAGACCCTGGGCGAGCTCCGAGCCCTGGCTATCGGCGCCCTGGGCGACTGCTCGCTCGAGCGCAAGCTCTTCTGGCGCTACCTCCTGGCCTACGAGAAGCCCTAGGCTTTGGGGGAGGCCTTGGACTCGCGGTACTGGGCGACCACCGCGAGGGCGTCCTCGAGGTCCTCTTCTTTCACTAGTACCTTGATGCCGCCCTCGGAGGGGAAGAAGAGGGGATAGACCTCCATGAAATGCTCGGAACCGATCTCGGCCTCTATGCCGGTCGATTCTATGAGGCTCTTTACGACGAGGGCCTCGTCCTGGAACATGGTAGCGAACGCTTCGGCCACGATGAACTCCTTCCGCCAGTCCCAATGGTACTGAATTCCCTCGATCTAGTCTCGCAGGCTATAATCGCGGCGCATGCGCATCCTGGCCGTCTCCGACTCGCACCACGACATCTCCTCCCTCATCCCCGTCCTGCGGCGCTTCGCCCCCAAGGTAGACCTCATCGCCCACCTGGGGGACGGGGTCGCCGACCTCGAGGAGGCCGCCGAGCGGGCTAAGTTGCGCCTGCCCCGCGTCGAGGGCGTGCGCGGCAACGGCGACTACGAGACCGAGCTCTGGCCCCGGCGCCTCATCGGCAGCTCAGACAGGCCGATCCTCCTCCTCCACGGCCACCTCGAGGGCGTGAGCGACGACCTCGGCCGCATCGTGGTCGCCGCCGAGTCCTGCGGCGCGAAGCTAGTCCTATTCGGCCACACCCACCGCCCCTTCTTCGAGGAGTACCGCGGCATACTCGCCCTGAACCCGGGCTCCATCTCGCGCCCCCGCGGCCGCGACCGCCCGACCTTCGCCGTCGTCGACGTCCCCGACGAGGCCGAGCGCTATTTCGGCATCCAGTTCTACGAGGTCGGGACGGGGATCGGGAGGATCCGGGAGATAGACATCTACTGACTCGATGCCTCGTCTGGCGGCGCGCGGGGCCTATCGCCGTCGAGGATCATGGCTTACGGCCTCTTGAGCGTGATCGGCTGCAGCCTCTGGACGCCCGCCTTTATGACGAGCTTCTGTTCCCACGCTACGGCGCCATCCTGGCCCAAGACCCTGAGGTAGTAGTCGCCCGGAGAAATGTTCGCCAAGGAGAAGCGCCCTAAGGAGTCGGTGAACACCGGCTTCGACCAGACCTGACCCTTCGTATCGAAGAGGTAGACGGAAAGTCCGACCTCCGGGTCGGGGACGGATGCGTTCGGATTCTGCAGGAAGAAGGAGCCGGTAACCCTGGAGTCCTGGGCGAGGCAAGGGTACAGGCCGACGACGAAGAATAGCGCGATCGCGGCGGTTCGCGCCATCCAACCGGTTTTATTGGGCGTGGTCATTGGTCACCTCCCGATATCGGCGGCAATGACGCCATCTCCGCCGTGACCGGAGGAAGGGGCGTCGGAGTGTTTTGGGCTTGCTGTTCGTGGGCGCTCGGGACCGGAGATATCTCGATCGGAGCCGGGAGCTTCGCGAAGGTGTCTTGAATCGGGATTAGGTAGGTCTTGCGCCAAAATGGATCGGTGCTAACCTCGAGCTGTTTCTTGTCCGGCTTTATGATGATCGTGAGCGTCACGGGATAGGTTTTCGGGGACTCGAAGAGAACGCTCTGCTGTTTGTCGCCGTTTCTCAGCGGGAAGCTGAAATTGCCGTCGCCTCGAACCGCCATCTCCGGGGGGTAGGCGTAGATCTTCTCGCCCGGGCCGACAAGGCCGAGGTAGCCGTCGATCCCCCCCAAGAGTACGGTCTTGGATTGGGGAAGCGGACGGTCGAGCCAAGCTAGATAGGCCGGCAGAGCGATGGCGACGATGGCCGCGATGACGTAGAGGGCGACCGTCGGGACATTCGTCGAGATCTTCAGCTTGTCCGCCACCTCGATCCTGAGAGCCTCGGGTTGGCGATCCGAAGCCAAGATGTCCCGGATCGTGTTGCCCCGACGCGACATCAGCCATGCAGCGATAGCGGCGAAACCCAGCCCGCACGCGAGACAAAGCACGAGAGATAGTATGAACATCTTTTTCCTCCTTCGAACGCGCGTAGCCGCTAGAGCGTTCTGTAAATCCGCTTCGAGTCCATATTCCCCCTGCGTACGGTCAACGAGCCGCCCTCGATCGGATCGTAGGTCACCTTGCCGTCACGCCCCGCCACGAAATGGTGGAAATTCTTCGCGGGGTTGTACCAGCACTGGATCTCGAATTCGCCGTCTTTCGCGGCGTAATCCTTGTCCATCTTGCCTAGGAACTTGATTTTTTTGGGCGCGACGAAATCCACCAGTCGCTGCGGATCCTGCAAATAGCACTCGGCCTCGATCTCATGCGAGCTCAAGGCTTGATCGTAGATAGCCATGACCTTGGCGTGGCTCATCAGGGCTATTCCGAGGCGGCTCTCGAGCTGAAACAAGAGGGAGAGGAAATAGCAGCCGAAATGCCGGATGTCGTACGGAAAGGCGTCGTCGGTTTGATAGATCATGGCGTCTTCTTTGCCGATTCCGCTTTCAGCGACTCTATCGCCTTCGACCCGAAATAGAAGGCCACTACCATTTCGACGACCGCGATTAGGTGAGTGTAGGATTCCTCGATGGGCCTGCTGCTGAAAATATTCACGCCCTCCATGACGGCGAAAAGGACGATTGCGGTCAGCGCGATGATACCCCTGATCGTATTTGGCGGGAGGCCGAAGGAATCGTTCTTGTAGGGATTCTCGGTCGGCTCGTCGATGGGCGGCGTCCCCGCGGTATCGGGGCTCGCTTTACTTTCGCTGACGAGCGTTTTCTTCAGTTCCTCGTACAGCTTCAATTGCGCTTTGCCCTTCGCGTAGATTTTAGGATATAGAATTTTCCATTCATGGTCGCTGAGGCCGAAGTTGACGGTATATCTATGGATTGCCCACGCGAGATACAGCACGATCAGGACCAGCCAGGCCGCCAGGACGCTTCCTGCGATCATGAGCACCGCCGGATCGGCGTTGGCGCCATTCGTTGTCACCATTGTCACCTTTGGCATCGTATTTTCGGGATCCACGGCGAAGGCCGACGCGCCGCACAGAATGAGCGAGAATAGGACAAAGACGCCTTGCTTGGTTTTCATGCTTGTCACCTTCCCGTTAAGGCTTGGATGCCGAAGGCCAGCACAGCGCCTAGGGCGGTCCCGATCGAAGCTCCTAGCAGACCGAAGGAACTCTTGGAATTGTCGACCAATCCGCCCGCAACGCCACCCACGAGGCCGCAGGTGGCATAGGAAACCAGCCTGACTTTCTTCGCGTAGGCCAGGGCCGCGTCGGTATTGTCGGTCGCTCGCTTGACGAGGGCCTCGGTGTCGGCTTGCTTTCGCAGCAAGTCGGCGAAGGCCTTATTCTGGATGTCGTTGAGTTCCGCATACTTTACGGAGAGCGCCTCGTAGCTGGATTCGAGCCCGGCGTAAATCGTTTTCTCTTCTTCGAGCGCATCGTTTATCGCGTCAAGCCTCCTTATCGTGCC
Organism: Spirochaetaceae bacterium; assembly: GCA_025355995.1. Taxonomy (GTDB): domain Bacteria; phylum Spirochaetota; class Spirochaetia; order Treponematales; family Rectinemataceae; genus UBA1306. The sequence goes on from JANXYQ010000099.1 coordinate 13,775, forward strand.
GAGGAGGTCATTCGCGGTCTTTATATTGACGACATACGCCAGGTTTCGATCATTGTAAAAGGACTGTCCCTTTTTTAGCCAAATGGATTCAGGCTCGTCGTCGGCATTGACGAACTTCTCCTGAGCCTGTACGGCCATGACGCCGACGGCGAGGCAAAGCGAAAGGACGAGTAAGGGCCCTTTCATAGGTTTCTCCTTTTTTTTACTCCTGCCAAGGCGTCCAAGGCGGCCAGCACCTCCTCGTCGCTCAATCCGGCGGAAAATTCACTGGGCTTCATCGCCTTCAACCTGATGATCTCGGCGTCGATGGCCTTCAGGCTCTCGTTCTTGCTCGCGATGTCGTCCTTGATCGCGTCGATCTCCTTGAGTTTCGCCGCAAGCTCCGTATCCCTCCATTGGACTATCCCCGCGACCTTGGCTTCGATGTCCGCGAGGTCTTTCTTGATCTTCTCGTTCTCCTCGGCTATCCGCTTCTCCTCCCCGCTTATGGGGAAGAGCTTGGAGCGCCAACCTCCGAGGCTCTTGAAGGCGTAGAGGATGGGCGCCAGGAGGCCGACCAGCCAAATAGGCACGTTGCTCTTCTTCAGCCCCTCCGCGAATGTCCTGATGTCGGGGACGAAAAAAGTCAGGGCGAACAAGGCGGCGCAGATTAGGGCGATGACGAGAATTATCAGCCACAGTTTTTTCATTCGGCTCCCTCGTTACCGAGAAATCACGGATGCGGCATCGGTCCCAGGCCCGCGATTTTCCGTATGTCGATCAGGGGTCCCAGAGGTATCTTGATTCCGCCGATGCCGATATCGAGTATTTGCGGCAAGCCCTGCGCCAGGTCTGCCTTCGATAGCTCGACCTCGTAGATCCCGTCGTACAGGTCCTTGACGATCGTCCCCGGCAGCTGGCTCAAGTCCACGGCCGTCGCGAGGCCGGGGCCGCAGGGCTGGCCGAGCTTGTCCTTCAATACGAGGGTCGCGACTGGATTGCCGTTCGCGCCTTGGGCGATGCTTACCGTGGTCTTCGCGGGATCGGGTATGGAGTGGACAGCGAGGCTGCCTACGACGACGCGCTGGAAGTTCCCGGTCTTCGAGCCGCCTCCGGAGATCCTCGCCTCGAGGTAGTAGCTGCCCGCCGTGTCGGTCGCGCATTGGGCGATTCCCGAGCCCTGAGCGGCGGAGACCGGAGTCGAGACTACGCTTTTGCGGTTGAGCAGGGGGACAGCGGCCGGGTTTTGACGGAGGATGCTGTAGGCGTCCAGCCGCGGGTCCAGCGCGGGGTCGAGCTTGGGCGCGGCCGCGGCCTTCGAGACGATCTGGGGCTGGGGTTTCGCTATCGGATACTTCGCGAGGACTACGGCTGGCGACACGAAAGGTTTGACGACGCTCAGCGTAGAGGGGCGGAGGAATACGCCGCTCAGGCCCTTGCCAGCGGCTTGGACCGAGATCGGTGCCGATTCGCCCGTGCCCACGGCTTGGGCAGGGGTCTGCGCGACGAGGCGCAGTTCCGGGTCGCGGACCATGACAGCCAGGTAATATTGGATCGCCTTGTCGGCATTCGGCTTCGCGCGCTCGATCTTCGCCGAGAATTGCCCCTGCGGACCGACCCCTACATAGCGCCATTCCGGAAGCTTGTCGATGAGCTTTTTCCATTTCGGGAAAAGCTTCGCGATCAGCCAATGCCAGAAACGCTTATGGGGCACGAGCTTGGGATAGGCATAGAGCGCGGAGCGAAAGCCCGCCCGCGCGTCGGAGGAGGCCGGGACCAGGGTGACTCCGCCCTGGTCCGCCAGCGAAACCTTCAGGTCCTCGCCGCCGAGCCAGGTAAGGTACAGATAGATCGAGGTAATGCTCTTGTTCATGAGCGCCGGCACCGAGACCGAAGCCGAGCCTGCGGCGAGGGTGTCGCTCTTGATCGTCGCGAATTGGATCGCCTTGTCGCTCTTCAGGGTCGTCAAGCCGGCGAGGAGGTAGCTGTGGATATCGGGGAACATCGGCGGATCCTCGTAATGAGTCCCCCCGGTCCCGGTCGAGATCGCCATAAGATTCGCCTGGAACAAGGATCCCGCCCCGTCGGCGATGCCTATCGTATCGACGGGAATTCCCGTATCGGGATACTTGTACTTTTTCTCGTCCGTGGGGAGGGTCAGGCCGGTTAAGCCGGCGCAATTCGATACTCCCCCATCGAAGTCGTAGCAGACCGTAGGCGGGCTTCCAGGATTGGTGAATACGAGATTCTTCACGCCTCCGACATCCTCGAAATAGGCAAAGGGGCGTCTGTTCTGCAGGCCGTCCGTGAAGAGGATCACCTTGCCCTTAGTCGCCGCGGGAACGATGGCCTTTATCGCCTGAATCGCGGCGGCCAAGCCGGCGCCCATGGCGGTAGACCCGCTGGCCGCTATCGGCGTCAGGGCGGCGGACAGCTGCGCTTGGACCGCGTCGCTCATCGACGGCTTGAAGACCATCGTCCCGCCCGTGTCGAAGCAGGACAGGATGTGGTAATCGGTCGAGTAGGTAAAGGCTCCCACGACATCGCCCCAGGCGAGGATTCCCTTCATCAGGAGGGCGGTATTCAAGACCGCGTTTTTCAGGTGCTGGATCTTCGGGGTACCGCCGTCGTCGTCTCCCATGCTCCCCGAGACGTCCAGCACCAGGACCACCGACTGCTTGGCGCGGCAGGCGTAGACAAGAGGCGCGGATGCCGTATCGAAAGGATTCCCGGCCAGGTCGGCGATGGTGGAAGCAGCCTTCGGCCGTATCTTAACAAGATACGTTTCATCCGCCCCAGTCGCCGCGGGAAGATCGCCGGAGATCGTCAGCGTGACTTCCGTCCAGGTCTTGCCGCCGTCCATTATTTTTGCGGCCGACGCTGTTGCTATGCTCAGTCCCGCGATGGCGCTTCCCGCATCATCCGTGATCTCCCAATTTGCGGGTACGTCTCCATTGTTGATCTCTTCGGTAAATGGAACGAGGATCGAGCCGAAGGCGCTCACGGGTCTGCCGTTGACGAGATGGTTTACGCTGTCTGGGTAGGGGGAGATGGCGTTGAAGGCAGCTGTCGAGGGCGAGGTGAAGTCGATCTTGGGGGCGGTCTTGTCGAGTTTGAAAGCGATAGTCGTTGCCGATACCGCGTTGCCCTCGGTGTCGGTTATCCCGGAAATAACCAGTTGGTATGCCCCCTCGGCGAAGCCGCCGGCGGGAGGCGAAAGGCTACGTATCTCTTTTCCGGCCGCGGCGAGGTAGCTCGAGGCTAGAAGCATTCCCGCAGGATTGACCGTGAACGAAGAAACCGTCATGCCTTCGCAACTAAGCGAATAATTCGAAGTATCCCAAGCGCCGTATACTTTCTCCGAGAAAGTAATGACGATATCCGAAAGTTCCTTTACAAAGCTGCCATTGGCTGGAACGACACTCGTTATCGATGGAGCGGATGAACGCATATTGGTGATTCTGCCGGCGATGAAGGATCTCAGATTCGTTTTAGTCACGGGACTCCAATCGAAGTTCGTCAGGTTGTTTACCGATCCTGACGCCGCTTGACCCGCGTTGTTATCCGAATCGGAGATTTCGTATTGGTCCGCTACTTTCCCCGTAGTATCCAGGAGGTATCCCCACCAGAATTCCGAGCCTGCAGTTTGGCTTCCGGCATAATCGAGAAGATGACTCTGCGCATAGGCTTCATTCGTAGGGCTTGGCGTATTATCCCATGCCGCGTCCATCAGCACGGCTATTGAAGCATCGAGGCTTCCACCTCCTTTATCGTCTATCCAGGCCGTGCTGACCGGGCCGGAATACGTTGTCGTTCCGATTGTCTCGGTATCTGTTTTATAGTTGAAAACGACGGCGACTATCTTCACGGCTGCTTTCGTCGCGGCGTCGAAGGAACTTTGTAGCGCCGAAAGCTCATTCATCCAGCCCCAGCCCCTAATAATATCCACAAAGGAAAATATGATGATCTTGCCGGAATAATCACTGAGGTTGGCTGGATTATTTGTGGAATAATCGGTCAGGCCCGAAGGATAATCAAGGAAGGATCCGCCGATCGTTGCCTGCGATAATGGCATGCATTTCCTCCTATTCGAACGCGCCTATCGACCAGTATCCCGTGCTCGATCGCGGATTCCCATCCATATCCGTGGAAAAACCTTCAGTGGAAAGGTTCAGCCCCGGTCCGGATACCGTAGCCTTAAGCGTGCTCGTCGCTTGCAGGTGATAGTCGGTTCCCGAGACGAATGACGGGGTGATCGCGAGATTTTTCCAATACCCGAGCGTATGAGTGCCTTCCTGGGTAATCACGTTCGTAACGAGATCGATGACCCGAACTACCGCGGGAGTCGCGTCATAATCGCGATAGTATCCGTTAGAAGCCCCAACGGAGATATAAAAATCGTTATTGTCAACGGCGGCCGGGTTTGAGCTACTGTTGTATTCGTACAGCCCCCATGCCGAAGTATTGCTTCCGTTGAAGAGGATATTATTCTTCACGGTGGTGTTGCCCGCATAGCGGTTATAAATGCAATACGCCGTCGCTCCCTGCCCACAGTAGATGTCGTTATTGTAAATCTTAGGCGATACATACGACATGATTCCGTAGGTAGTAGTCGTGCTGTTCGTATCCCCGCCGCCGAGTATCACGTTGTTTCGAATCATTGATACCGCCGTGGTACCCGAGGCTGCCGTGCAAAAGATGCCCCCGGCGGTCGCGCCGGATGCCCCTGTAGAATGAGTCGTTGTGTTAAGATAGTTTCCTTCGATTATAGACACGACCGTTGTCGGATTCGTCGGGTTTCCGATCACCTTAATGGCCCAGGATTCTCCGGAATTGTTATAGCCAGGCTCGATCGTGTTTTTCCTGATTACGGGAGCGCTTTGATAAACATAGATGCCGAAATACCTCGATCCGGAGTATGTCACTTCCGATAGCGTTCTTCCGAGGATGATGTTATTGCTGATCGTCGCCGCCCCAGCGGAGAATATGCCCGCATTGTAATCTCCTCGGCCCATCTTGATCGTGAAACCATCCAATACCGCGGAAGTTGTGACGGACGAGGCGCAATCGACAGGCCGCTTTGGGTCAGCCTCGCTTCCTCCTGATGTCGTAGTGTTGCTGTCCACGATCGTCGTCGTATTATCCGTGGAATTCCTTGCCGACCAATCGATTGGCGAGGCTATCAATGGAGGATAGCCCCCTAAAACGGATATTCCATCTTTCATCGAGACGCGATTCGCTGGGCTATTGCCGTCCATCGAATATGTCGCTTTCGAAACCCTCACCTCACAGGGCCGCGCCGAAGAATACTTCGTATCCGCATAGTTGACGGCGGCGGTTATTGAGGCGAATGGCTTTTGCGCGCCGTTATCGTCAGAGCTCGCTGAACCTGTGCCCGTCTCAGAAACGCAGGCCCCATAGAAAACGTTATAGGTCGCCGTCGCCGTGACAATCGATATCCCGAATTTAGTCTTCCCACTTATGGTTAGGTTTTGATCGTAGGTAGTACCCGTGCTGCGAGGCCATAGTGTGGAGGGTTTAACGGGCAAGGAAACGTGGCTTGAGTCCCAATCGCCCGGTACGGGAGTGGCGGGAGTCATCGTTCCGCCAGTGAATGAAATGGATGCGGGATCCATCTCGAAATCAAAACCGATAGTAAGCCGTTCATGGCCCGTTATTACGTTAGTGGTCATTGTTGGGAAATGCGCGGTACGGGAGTTGATAGCTACGCTTAGCGCCATGGATACCGCGTTCACAAGTCCCTTGTCGTTCTTTGCCCAGGCATAGACCGTGTGCGTTCCCGAGGCGAGAGATACCGTATAACTCGTGGGAGCGGCGCTCAGGTTCACATCGGCCGCCGCTGGCACCGACGAGCTCTCGTTTACGAGCCAGCCGACGATCGAGGAAGCTCCCGCCCCGAAACCGCTCGTCGAGAGGTTGAAGGTCACCGTCGGGTCGTCCGTCGGAGTAGCGCTCGTCCTATTGAATGTGTCGATGACGGGCGATGCGTACGAGGTAATCGTCACCGTCGCCGATTTCGCGTCGCTCACCAGGCCGGGGGCGCTTTTTCCCCAGGCGTAGAGGGTCTTTAAACCGAGGCCCGCGGAGACAGTATAGGTGGCGGGCTTGGCCGCCGACCAGCCGGGGTCCGCGGCCGCCGGCTTGGCCGGGGCTTCGTTGACGAGCCAGGCGCTCACGTCGGTGGAACCTTCGAGGGTGACCGGGACGAAGTCGTCGTAACGGACGTCGGGACCGATGACGAAGACGGTGATCGTCGGGATGACGCTCGAGGCGTGAAACGCCGAGACGTCCTTCTTGACCACGTCGGTGAGGCCGTTGCTGCACGAGGTGGCGGACGCGGCGAGCAGGAAGGCCGCTATGCGGACGGCCGCTTTCATGATCGGATTCATTGTCCCTCCCAGAAAACCGCCTTTTGCCCGGCTGTCGCGTCGGAAGCGCGTTCGACGCCGGACGCGGCCTCGGCGCCCAGGTAGGCGAACTTCTGCGCCGCTCCCGAGTCGAGGGCCTTGGCCTTGGCGTAGAGGTCGGAGGCCGTGGAGGAGTCGTTCAGCTCGTAGGCCGCCCGCGCGACACCCAGGAGTATCCTCGGGTTGGAAGGATCGAGTCTGACCGCCTTTTCGTAGTAATCGCGCGAGCTCTTCCAGTCGCCCCTGAGGTAGGCGACGTTGCCCAGGTTAACCAACACCGGCGCGTAGGGCTTTCCCACGATGGCCTTGTTGAACTGGGCGATCGCCTCGTCGAAGCGGCCATAGCGGGCGTAGAGGATCCCGTATCTGTTGAGCGCGTCGCGGTCGGTCTTGTTCCTCACGAGAGCCGCCTCTATCGTTTTCGCCTGCGCCCTTATCTCGGCTTCGATGAAGGCATTCAGCTCCTTCGAAAAGGCGGCGATCGTCTTGTCCTTGGGCGGCATGGAAATCTCGGCGCCGCTGCCCGGCAAGCCTACGGCCTCGAAGACGTCCCAGGCCTTGTGCATGGGATAGAAGGCGGCGGCGCCTTTGGCGTCGTTGTCGCGCCATTCCCTCGCGCCCGTTCTCCACGCGTGGAAGAAGCCGTTCGTGATGTCGGTGATCTCGATGGGCACCCAGGCGACATCGCCCTTGAGGATGAGGTCGTCGGTCGACGAGAATACCCGCTTCGCCTCCACGGGGCTCAGGTCCAGGGCGAAGGCCATGTAGATGTGCCCCGGTATGGTGATGAAGGCGGTATCCACGCCGATGGATTCGAGGAGGGCGCAGTTCAGGATCGAAAGGTCGTCGCAATCGCCGCCCTTGTAGGCGAGGGTCTGTCGGGGGAATTGGAGGAAATCAGCGCCGCTCTTGCGCGTCGATTGCTCGGCGTACGAGGACTTGGGGTCGACGATGTAGGTTATGCCGTAGAGGGCAAGGGCCTCGTGCAGGGCGACGGCGGCGGCGAGCTTGTCGTCCACTCCGCGGAGGGCGAAGTCGCGCAGGAAGCCCGATACGTTCTTCGAGAAGGAGAGGACGGCCGGGTCCTTCGCGGTGACGAAGGCGGCGGCGCGGCGGTCGTCGTCCCAGGTCATGGCGTTGCGGTCGAGTATCCGCATGGATTCGACCTTCTGCGCGCGGTAGGGCGTCTCGGACATGCGATAGTCGATCGATACTTCCGCGGCCGCCTTGGTGGCCTCGGTGACGCCTAGGACGCTGTCGTTGAACAGGCCGAAGACGGATACCTGCGCTGTCGAGCCGGCCTCTATGCGCCCCATCGAGGTGGTCTTCGGCGCGTCCATGTATTCCTTTATGAATAGGCTGATCGTAGCGTCCGAAACGGCCTGGCGCTCGTTGTTCTTGACCCGTACTATGCCGACGGGATGGTCGTCGTAGTATTTTCGGAAGACGGGGAACACGGATTCGAGCTCTACCCCGTCTATGGAAAGACCCTTGCCGGGAGGAGCGACCTTGAACCCTTTGATGAGCTCAACGTCTATAGGCTGGGCCGAGCGAATTTGGTTCTGGCGGGACTCCTTGCCCGAGAGAAATACCGTCGAGCCCAGATAGACGCCCGCGGTCAGAGGCAGGCCAAAATAGTCGCTCACGGTTCCGCCCAGATTGATGCCGAGGGTCGGCGAAATGAGGAGGTCGACGCCGAGACCTCCCGTCGCGTAGAGGCTCGACCCCGAATCGGAGGTGGATTGGTTCTTGAAACCATAGTTGTAGCCCGCCCCCCCGAAGGCTTCCATCCTAAAGCGCGGAGCGAAGGCGAAGGTGTAGCCCGCGTCCGCCGCCAGGGAAAAAAGCGATAGGGAGTTCCCTCCGACATAAGGGCTGTAGGCGTACTCGAAGGCGCCTCGCAGGAAAAAGCCCCCGGGCTGGCTCAGGTCGTATTGGAGGTATAGGTTGCTCGAGCCGCCGATGGAATAGTCGCTTGCGCCCGATCCTATCGGTATTTGCAGAGTCGGGGCGATGCCGAGGGAGAGGGCTGCGGACGAGGGGGCCAGGTTCCCCTGCGCGATGATAGACGCGAAAGCCGTAATGTGGAGATAAGTAATCAGAAAATGCCTTTTTTTCATCATGCCCTCCGGACGAGCGGCAAGTGTTATTGAGATAGATCCTTACACATACCATATCACGGTTTTTAGCGAACACCTAAGTAATGTTTTGTTTATCCGAATCGTCAGCGTAATTTCCTAATCGAACGCCGATCTTGTCAAAAGAAAAGAAAGTATAACTCGGATTCCGGTGTTCGCGGGCGCGATTCGCATGGGTGCAAAATTATAAATAAATTATTCCAGTATTAATATTTACGAGAAAAAACCCATAGGATCCCTGTGCCGCCGGTCGATGTGGTGTTTACTGTTCCCGTGCAAACGGCAACGGCGATGGAACAGTTTCAAATCGGAGTCGTGGCGGCGATCGAGGGCGCCTACGCGCGCATCAGGGTCTCTGCCCAAGGCGAATGCTCCGAGTGCGGCGCCTGCGGCGGATTGGCACTGACGTTACTCGCGCATTACGAGATAGGCGCCGTTCCCGGAGACAGGGTCCGCATCGAGAACTCCGCCAAGGGCATGATCGCGGTTGCCTTCGTGCTGTTCGCCGTCCCGACGCTCGCCGCGCTCGCGGGCGCCGGCACTGGGGATCGGATCTTCCCTCGGCGGCGGCATCGGCGGCGGCTATCCGGATCATCGATATCGTGGAGGGCGGATGTCGCTGAAGATAGGCCGAGGGGTCCATCCCTCGGGGAACAAGCGGATCACGGAATACCAGCCTTCCGAGCGCATGCCCGTGCCCGAGAGGCTGACGATCTCGCTGCGCCAGCACTTGGGCGAGGCCGCGGCCCCGATCGTCGCTCGAGGCGATCGCGTCTACAAGGGACAGCCCATCGCGGCTTCCGAGAATCCGCGGGTACCCCCCATCCATGCCTCCACCTCCGGCACGATTTCCGAGATCGGCGTCGGCGCCCATCCTCAGTTCAGCTCCGCGCCTTTCATCGCGATCGCGTCGGATGGGCTGGATCAGTGGCTGCCCGGCCAGCTCCAGGCCCGAGATTGGCGGACTCTGTCCCCAGCCGCCATAGTCGCGGCCATCAAGGAGGCGGGCATCGTCGGCATGGGAGGCGCCGCCTTCCCGACGCACGTGAAGCTCTCCCCGCCGGCGGAGTCCCCCCGAAGGTTCGCGAGATTGCCGAGGTTGATGAGGGCGGGCAGGTATTCCTCTTTCGCCACGATCGCTTGAAATTGCCTCTCGGCCTGGTCGAGCTGTCCATAGCGGGCGTAGAGGACGCCGAGCTTGTTCATCGTCTTCGAGCTGCCGCTCTGCTTGGCGAGGGCTGCCTTCAGGTCCGCCACCCTCGGCCCGATCTCGCGGTCGACGAAGCCGGAGACCTCGTCCTTGTAGCGCGAGACTACGGCGGATTCAGCCGGTTGCGAAATGGCCGCGGGAGTCCCGGGCAGGCCCACGGGCTCGAAGGCCTTCCACGCGTCGGCGAGGGGGTAGAAGTTGGCCTGGCCCTTGGCGTCGTTCTCGCGCCACTCCTGGGCGGCGGTCGCCCAGGCATCGAGGAAGCTCGCCCTCGTTTGGGTGATCTCCACGGGGACCCAGGCCCTTCCCGCCTTGAAGATCAGATCCTCCGGATGAAGGAAGCTCTTGCGCGCGTCCGAATCCTCCGTCTCCAGGGCGAAGGCCATGTAGATGTGGCCGGGCACGGTGATGAAGGCGGTGTCCACGTTGAGCGACTCCAGCAAGGCGCAGTACAGTATGGAAAGGTCGTCGCAGTCGCCGGCGCGGTACTCGAGGGTCTGCCGCGGGAACTGGAGGAAGTCCACCGCCGTCTTGTTCAAGGAAGTGACCGAGTAGGAGCGGGCCGGGTCCTGAGAATAAGCCAGGCCGTAAATCGCCAGGGCGTCGTGCAGGGCCATGCCGATGAGGAGGCGGCGGTCCACGCCGGCCCCTACTATTTGGTCGGTCGCCGCGAGGACGTTCTTGGCGAAGCTGAGGATCTGCGGGTCCTTGACGGTGACGAAGGCGGCCGCCCTGCGGTCGTCGTCCCAGGTCATCGCATTTCGATCCAGGATTTTAAGGGTCATGACCTCGGTCTGGCTGCGCTTCTCGCCCTTGAGGCTGTACTCGACCGTGATTTCCACCGGCACCTTGGTGGCTTCGGTGATGTTTAGCACGGTGTCCTTGAAGAGGCCGTAGAGGTCGATCTTCTGGGTGTCTCCCGGCTTGATGAAGTCGGCCACGGCGCAATCCTTGGGCGCGTCCATGTACTGCCGAATGAGGAGGGTCGCCTTGACGTCGGTGAGGGCGGAAGCCTCCCTGTTCTCGATGACGGCCTCGCCCAGGGCGTGGTCGTCGTAGTACTTATAGAAGACCGAAAAGACGTCGTCCAGTCGCATGCCCCAGATATGCACGGCCGGCGCGCGCTTGCCGCCCAGCTGATAGGAGGCCACGAGTCCCGCCCTGATGCCGTCGTAGATGTCGAAGCGTCGCTTATTGAGATAGTTGCATAGCCGTACAATATCACGCTGAGGCTTGTATTGTTAATATAATTTACTGTAAATCAAAGATAGCTCTACTCGAGGGCGTCGCCGATCGCGTTCTCCCGTCCCTTCGAAGTCATGGCGGCCCCCGGCTTGAAAACGATGCCCTCCCCGCCGGGGGCCGATATCGAGACCGAGTAGGAGATGCCGAGCTTCCGTCCTAGCCAGGTCCAGGCCGCGGCCTCCGCGAAATCCTCCGCCCATGAGCCCGAACCGTAGAATGAGAAAAAAGGCGTCTTGGCGAGCGCCTTGTACTGCTCGAGGGCCGCCGAGAGCGGAAGCTTCTTCCCCAGGCCGTAGGCTGCGGTCTCGGCGCGCCTCGGAATCGAATAGCCGGTGGCCGTTTTCGAATAGGCTTCCCAGAAGCCCCTCGTGAAGTCCTTGTCCTCGCTGGTGTCCGAGGCCGCCGCGAGGGCCTGCTCGACGAAGGGCGTCACGTGGGCGAAATAGTCGTAGATATGGGCCGCCTCGTGGGTCAGGGTGTGGACGAGGCCTTTGTACTCCTCGGCCCCGGCGCAGGCCGCCTCGAGCGCCATGCCCTTCCTTTCGTCCTCGTAGGGCGAGGAGTCGCGAAAGGCGATTCAATCCGAGAGTCCCAGGCTGAGGACCTTCGGATTGAGAACGAGGTAGAGGTAGAGCGAATCCTGGCCTTCGCCTGGGCCGAAGGCGAAGTCTGTCATGCCGCCGCCCGCGAAATTCTCGATAAAGTAGATGCCGAGGAGCTTCCGTTCCATGGTCGCCTTGAATCGGGGGGGCAGGTCCGCGTAGTACTCGGCGAAGAGCGCCAGCTCGGCCGCGCTCGGGCTATAGGAGGCGTACGAGGGAATGCCGTCCGCCTGCCGGTAGTAGTCGAGCATGATGGCAGGCGCCGGGCCGATCCTCTGGGGGACCGGCTCGGCCAGCGCCGCGGCGATGTCCGCGCTGAAGGTCGATGCCTGCTTGACGGGCATCTTGCGCAGCTCCGCGACGCTGGGCTGCGTGGCCCTCTGTCCCGCGCAGGAGGCGAGGACGAGGAGGGATACCAAGGCGAGGGCGGCATTTTTCATTTTTGTTCTCCGGTTTTCAATTTACTATATATTTATTACCGATCGTCTCCATGGGGAAGTAGCGTATGAGCTGCATGCCCTCGATCCTGCCCGAGAGGGGCTTGTCGTACGCTCCGATCGCGGCGAGGGCTCGCGGCAGGTCCTCTCTTCGCAAGTCGACCGCGAGCGTGCAATGGAAGAAGCAGGAGTCCGGCAGGTAGTGGCTATCGCGGAACACGGAGGCGGCCTCTAGCTGATCGTGCAGCGCGCGGTGGTAGCGCAGGAATTCCGCCGTCGGGGCGATCGGGAGATAGAGGACCGGGGCGGGGCCGAGGAAGACGCCCGCCGCCTCCAGGAGGGCTGGCATCAGGGGCGCCGAGCGCTCCTCGAAGATAGACTTCACGGCTTCGGCGTCCGCGTCCCTGCCGATGAACAGGCTGACGTGGGGCTTCTCCCCGAGCTGACCGGGAGTCCTGCCTATGCCCTCGGCCTCGAGGGCCGACCATATCGCGCGAACGAACGAGTCGAGCTCGGGGTCGAAGGTCGCGAGCCAGGCGATGCCCATCGAGAAGGCGCGCTAGCCGCGCATCCGCTCGATGGCGGCGACGGACTTGTCGAATTCGGGCCCGAGCCGCCTCGCTCCCGCCTCGGTGACGAGCCAGTCCTCCTCGTTGCGGATGCCTCCCAGGCCGAGCCAGGGCTTTACGGCCGCGTAGTCGATGAAGCCCGCGAAGCGGCCCTCGGCCTCCCACTTCGCGTAGAGCTCGGGGATGAAGTAGAGGCCGGGCTCCACCGTGAAGGTCATGCCGGGCTTTAGGGCCTTGGCCAGGCGCAGGGATTTGAGGCCGAAGAGCTCGCTGCGCTCCGTCCCCTCGTAGCCGACGAGGATCTCGCCGTAGTCCTCCATGTCGTGGACGTCGAGGCCGATCATGTGCCCCAGGCCGCAGGGGAAGAAGAAGGCGTAGGCTCCGGAGCCCACCGCCTCGTCGGGATCGCCCCTCATGAGGCCGAGGTCCTTGAGGCCGAGGACGCCCTCCCGCGCGGCGGCGAGGTGGGCGTCGCGGTACTTCAGTCCGGGAGCGAGCATGGAACAGGCTTTGCGGTGCATGCGCAGGACGAGCTCGTATATCGCGCGCTGCCTCTCGTCGAAGCTGGGACCGACGGGAAAGCTCGTGCTCAGGTCTCCCGCGTAGCCCGAAGCGCCCTCGGCGCCCGCGTCGAGGAGGAAGAGCCCGCCCTGCTCGAGCCTGCGATCATGGCCGTGCGCGTGCAGGGTGGCTCCCCTGGTGGTCGCGATCACGGGGAAGGAGAGGCCGCCTCCCGAGGCGTAGGCGACCTGGGCGACGCGGCCGTAGACGTCGGACTCGAGCATGCCCGCGCGGGCGGTGCTCAGGGCCGCCTTGTGCATGTCGACGGTGACGGCGACCGCCTTGTCCATCTCCGCTATCTCGAGGGGAGACTTGACCTCCCTCAGCGCGATAGCCGCCTCGACGAGAGGGAGGGACGCTCCGGCGTTCACGGCGGCGTAGGGCCTGCCCGTGAGCTCCGCGAGCTCGGCGCGCGAGTCGGCCCTGTAGGGAGGCAGGTACAGGAGGGCCGCCCCGGCGCGGCGGACGTCGGCCGCCAGCGCGGCTCGCGGCCTCGAGGCCGCGGTGGCGCAGAGGGCCGCGAGCTCGGCCGTCGTGCTCTGGGGGCCGGTCCATACGATGTCGTCCATCGTGGCGTCGTCGCCGTAGAGCGTCGCTTTGCCGCTTCCCAGGTCCAGCGTCGCGGCCAGGCAGGGCAGGGCGATGCCGAAGAAGTAGAGGAAACTGGAATCCTGCCTGAAGCCGTAGCAGTTATCGGGGTAGTTCATGGGGCTCTCGCGGTTGCCGAGGAAGAGGATCGTGCCGTCGGCGAGGGCCCGAGACGCGAGGCCGCGGCGGAGGGCGTCGCGGCGGGACGAATATACGGTTGAGTCGAACATGGCTGCATGGTAGCTCGCGGCGCCATGCTTGCCAAGGTCGATAAATTCACCTAATATCCCGAAACCAATTTCAGCAATATGGAGTTCAAATGAAGAAATCATTGATTGCCTTCGCGGCGTGCGGCCTCGCCTTCGCCCTCGGCGGCTGCGCCACCGCCGGCCGCTCCGTCCTCGCTCCGAGCGGCGGGAAGCGCGATTATAGCGTGCCCGTGGCGAGCTCGGGCGGCACGAGCAATTTCCACTTGATGCGCACCGAGCAGCTTCGAGGCATCCCCGCCGGAGCCACCTTCGGCGTCCTCTCGGGCGGCGGCGGCACTCTTCCCATCTACATCGAGGCCGACCTGGAGGCCAAGGGCTTCACGGTCCGGCAGGTGGATATCTACAACCTGGTCTCCCCCCGCCAGAAGGCCCTCACCGACCCTTCGGACGATTTCGTGTTCATCAACAACCTCGTCGGAAGCATCGGAAAGCCCGAGAAGGAGAGCATGGGCAGCACGATCGAGAAACTGCTACCGACGGACAGCCTCTACGTGGAAAACCAGCTGGCGGAACACTACCTGGGCCTCGTCCCGGACCTCAAGCGGATGATCGCGTCGCTCAACGTGGATTACCTCGTGATCGCCGGTCCCCCGTATAAGGAGCTCAGCTACGCCCTCAGGATCTACGACGCGAGCAAGTTCGACCTCGTCTATACCTGCCTCTTCGTGGGCGACCTGAAGAATTGGCGCTCGGTCGTCGGCGTCCCCCAGAAGAGCCCCAACCTTTCCTATGAATTCGACGCCGGCGCCGAGCCCGCCGCGTTCTGGGAAATGGCCTTCAGCAAGTACGCGACCGACAAGATCAAGACGGGCGGCTCGCCCGCGCCCGCGCCCTCGACCAAATAACCGGCCGGATCCCCGTCTGGAGGCGTTCCGGACGGGGCCTTGATGCCGTGAGGGAGCTGCGACTATCCTCGTGGGCTAGCATGGCGACACAAAAAGACGTGGCCGAGAGGGCCGGGGTATCCTTCATCACCGTCTCGAGGGTGATAAACGGCCTCGATAACGTGAAGCCCGAGACGCGCAACCGCGTCGAGGCGGCGATCAAGGAGCTCAATTACCACCCCAACCGGCAGGCCCAGGCCCTCAACCACGGCCTCACCCATACGATAGCCTTCGTCACGCCGCGCATGTACGACCTGCCCCTCTACAGCAACTTCTT
The DNA here is from genome assembly GCA_025355995.1 of Spirochaetaceae bacterium. GTDB lineage: Bacteria > Spirochaetota > Spirochaetia > Treponematales > Rectinemataceae > UBA1306. The sequence continues at coordinate 28,962 of JANXYQ010000099.1, forward strand.
CGTCATGAGCCTCTTGAGCGGCGTCGAGCTCAAGGGCAGGGAGCTCGGCTGGGACATTCTCCTCACCACCGACTACGACCTCGAGGGCTCCTTCGACTTCCTGCGGGTCTGGCATCAGCGCAAGGTCGACGGCCTCGTCTTCGTCGGCTTCCAGCGCTTCCCGATGGAACAGAAGGGCGCGATCGAGGAGAGGGGCATCCCCTGCGTATCCATCAGCGACCGGATCGAGAGCCCGGCCATATCCTGGGTGGACACCGACAACCGGGCGGCGGCGCGGGACGCCGTCGCTCGCCTTTTCTCGATGGGGCACCGGAGCTTCGCCTTCATAGGCATAGACGCGGATCGCGACTACAACCCGAACATAATCGAGCGGGAGAAGGCCGCGGCCGAAGCCCTGGCGGAGCGGGGCCTGGCCCAGCGGCGGCTCATCTCGGAGTCCTCGACCCCGTCGACGGGCATCGCCGCCGCCCAAGCCTACGTCGCGATGGAAAGGCGGCCTACGGCGATCATCTCGGGCAACGACTCTATCGCCTTTCATTTCATAGGAGAGAGCGCGAGGCACGGTCTCCTCTGCCCCCGCGACTATAGCATCGTCGGCTTCGACGCGGAGCCGGCGGGCAGGTTGAGCACCCCCACCTTCGCGTCGTACGAGCAGCCCCTGGTGGATATGGGCAAGACCGCGATCGGCCTCCTGGTGGAGCGGATCGGCGGCGAGGCCTGGGAGAGGAAGACGATCGAGTTCCCGATGCGCTTCGTCGAAGGCGGGAGCCTCGGTCCGGCTCCCGCGGATAGTCACTTCTTGAGCGCGAGCCCGAAGCCGTAGGGGAAGAGGGGCTTCTTCTCGGCGTAGCCGGGATCGCCCACGTTGATCGGAAGCTGCGTCACGCTGCGGGGCCAGGTGACGGGCAGCTTGCCGACGAAGTCCTCCTTCCCGAAGAGGACGGCCGCCATCGCGCCCGCCTCCGAGCCGGGAAGCCAGGCCGCGACGAGGGCGTCCATGTCCTTGAGCTGGTCCGTCACCACCAAGGGCCTGCCCGAGACGATGATGACCACGAGGGGAATCTTTAGTGCCTTGGCGGCCGCGATGGCCTTGAGGTTGCCGCGCGCCGCCTTGGCCAGGGTGTCGTCCAGGCTTAGGCTCGAGCTCGGCCTCAGGTCGCCCACGCCCTCGGCGTAGGGAGTCTCGCCCACGACGACGACGGCCGCCGAGCAGCCCTTGGCCTTCGAGACGTCGGTGACGATCTCCCCTCCGGAAGCCGCGGCCGCCGCCCTAAGGCCGTCGAGGACGCTCGTCCCGGGGAGGAGGCGCGAGCCGGCGGGATCGCCCATGCCCTGCCACTGGACGGTCCAGCCGCCGCACTGGTAGCCGATGTCGTCGGCGAGGGGCCCTCCCACGAAGATCCTCGTGCCCGGCTTGAGGGGCAGGGCCGACCTCTCGTTTTTCAGCAGGACGAGGGATTCCTTGACCGCCTGGGCGGCCACGGAGCGGTGGGCCGGGCCCCCGAAACCATCCACATAGCGTCCCAAGGCCCAGGGCGAGTCGAATAGCCCGGCCTTGAACTTGACCTTGAGTATCCGCGACACGGCGTCGTCGATCCGGCCCTGGCCGATGGATCCGGCGCCGACGCCGTCGCGCAACGCGTCGATGACGTCCTTCCAGCGCGATTGCTCCATCGACATGTCGAGGCCGGCGTTGAAGGCGGCCAGCACCTTGTCCGCGAAGCCTCCCTCGACCTCGGACATGAGGCTGATGGCGTCCCAATCGCCGATGACGAAACCCTGGAAGCCCAGGCCTCCCGCGGAAACCGGCCCCTTGAGGTAGTCTGTCAAGAGCTCCTTATTGGCATGCATGTGGCGGCCGCCGATCTTGCTGAACGAGGCCATGACCGCGCCCACGTCCATCTTTATGGCCTCTTGGTAGCCGACCGCGTGGATCCTCTTGATGGCATCCAGGTCGAGGCCCCTGATGTCGCCGCGGTCGATGGTGTACGAGCCCTCTCCGGTCCTCCACTCGGCCCCGCCGTCGCCCAGGAAGTGCTTGGCGGTCGCGACGACGTGGGGACCCTTCATGAAGTCGGCCGAGCCGGGCGCGCCCGGAGGCCCCGCACGTAGGCTCCGGCGAGCAGCGCCTGCAGCTCGGGCGACTCGCCGAAGCTCTCGTAGGTCCTGCCCCAGCGCTCGTCGCGGGCTACCGCGACGCAGGGGCCGAAGTCCCAATCGAGGCCGGTAGCGGCGACCTCCTCGGCGGTCACCGCGGCCGCCCGTTCGACGAGCTTCGGGTCGCGGGTGGCGCCCAGGCCGATGTTGTGCGGGAAGATCGTCGCGCCCGGCACGTTGCCGTGGCCGTGGACCGCGTCGACGCCGTAGATGATCGGAATGCCGAGCCGAGTCGTCAGCGCCTCGGACTGGAAGCGGTTGTACATCGCCGCCCAGGCCGAGGGCAGGTTGGGCGACGGCACCGAGCCGCCGCCGGAGAGGATGGAGCCTATGCCGTAGCGGGCGAGGTCACCGTACTTCACGGCCGAGCGCTCGGACTGGACCATCTGGCCCAGCTTCTCGTCCAGGCTCATCGCCGCGAGCAGGGCCTCTGCCCGGGCCTCGGGGGACTTGGCGGCGTCCATCCACTCGCCGGCGGGCCTGAGGCTCACCCGGTCGAGACGCGCCGAGGCCCCGGCCGGGGCCGAGAATGCGAGGACGCAGTCCGGGAAGGAGTCCCCCGGGGCCAGGTAGAGCTGGAAGCAGGCGAGGTCCCGGCCTAGCCCGACGGCCCGGGCCTTCGCGGGCAGGAGCTCCCTCCCCGCCGAGGCCAGGGACAGGCCGAGCGAGCAGGGCGCGTCGGCGCTCGCGACGAAGGAGAGCAGGTAGCCCTCGTCGTAGCCGACGCGCAGGCCCGGCTGCGATGCCGAGCCCGCGCCGGAGGCACTCGCGCGCAGGCGCAGCGACTGCCCCTCGACCGCGATCGAGGCCGACCCGCCGGCCAGCCATCCGCCAGCGTCGAGGTCGAAGTTGCCGTTCCTCACGATCTCCTCTTCCGAGACCGGCGTTATCTCGAAGGCCTGGGCGGCCTCCTCGACGACCCTTACGTCGGCTAGCGCGACCCTGGCGGCGATCGCCTCGCCGTCGACCGACCCGAGCTCGAAGACGAGCTTGCCCAGGCCGTCGGTGGGGCTCTCTTCCTTCATGACGAAGCTGAAAGCGTAAGGCTGCATCGCCTCGCCGAGCTGGAAGACGCGGGTCGGGGCATAGGGCAGGTAGAAGGGATAGGATTTAAGCTCTTTCCCGAGGTTGACCTGGATCGACTTCGGGAGGCTCGCGCGGGCGCGGAAGCTGACCGTGTAGGTCTTGCCCTTGGCGAAGGAGAGGCCGTATTGGCGGACTTGAGGATTGTAGGCGATCGCTCCGGCCTTCGCGACGTCGACGAGGAGCTCCCCGGCCAGGGCCGAGAGCGCGACCTCTCCCTCTCCCGACCATTGGCCGTTCGTGGACCAGGCTTCCCAGGGCTCGATCCCGCCCGCGAAATCGCCGTTCTTGAGCTTGCCGTCGCCCGCGGAGGGCGGCAGCGGCGCCTTGCCGATCGCTTCGAGCGAGGCCTTGCCCAGCCACACGTCGCTCGTGCTCAAGCCCAGCTGGAACTCGAAGCGGGCCTTGTCGTCGGAGGGGTCGGTCATGGGGAAGTCCAGCTTGTAGAGCTTCGCCGCGGTCCCGATGCCGAACTCGGTCCCATCGCCGTTCCCCTTCGTGTAGTCGATCCAGGAACGATCGGCCAGGCCGCCGACCTTGACCTTGATCGATCGCGGGGCCGAGGCCCTCGCCTCGAAGCTGAGCCTATAGCGAATTCCTTGCGTCACCGCGATCGGCGATTGGATCAGCTGGATCGCATAGCAGGCGCAGCCGGGATCGGAGATACCCTTTACGTGCGCGACGCCGTCGACGATTTCGAAGGCCGCCTTCCCCCCGGCTCCGCCGCCGTTCAGGCCGAAGCTCCAATAGGAAGAGTCCTTCGTCTTCTCGATGCCGGGGGCCCCCGCGACGTCCAGGCTGAAGCCGCCGTTCTTGAGGATATTCCCGATGGGACTGTCCTCGGCACCGAGCGCGAGCGCGCCGAGACCGAAGAGCCAGAGGACGCAGACGAAGGGGGCTATGAGCGCAGACCATCTTTTCAAAGGATTACCTCCGAGGCGGAGCCTTCCGCCTGAAGGCAGTAGTATGTTTGCGCAAACATGTATTGGCAAGGTCCAATCCTCGACTCCAGCCAAAAACTCAAGGCCCACAAGGCTGAGTAGGAGGAGAGGGGGGAAGAGGGAATTTTTTCTTATAATATGTTTGCGCAAACATGAAAGCAATGCTACAGTCTCTTCTTGGATTTGGGCTGAGGGCCCAAATATGTTTGCGTAAACACTCACGCGATCACAGGAGGTTTCAATGAAGAAGTTCCTAGTTGCTATGCTGGTCCTGGCCTTGGCCGGGGGCGCGCTCTTCGCCGCGCCGACCCACGTCCGCTGGTTCGTAGGCTTAGGTTCGGGCGGCGACGCTCCGACCGTCATCGTCGAGAAGAAGGTCGTCGACGCCTACAACGCCTCCCAGAACGAGGTCTTCATCGATCTCGAGATCGTAGGCAACTCCCAGGCGTACAACACCCTCGCCACCGAGATCTCCGGCGGCAACTCCCCCGACATCGTCGGGCCGGTCGGCATCCGCGGCCGCGACTCCTTCAAGGGCGCCTGGGCCGACCTGCAGCCCCTCGTCGACAAGTACAAGTGGGACCTCGCCAAGTTCGACAAGGCGACGGTCGACTTCTTCAGGACCAAGGATCAGGGGCTCGTGGGCCTGCCCTACGCGATCTATCCCTCGTTCATGTACGTGAACCGCGCCGCCTTCAAAGAGGCCGGCATCCCCCTCCCGCCCCAGAAGTACGGCGCTCCCTACGTCGACGAGAAGGGCAAGTCCATGCCCTGGGACATCAATGCCCTCCGCACGGTCGCCATGAAGCTCACGGTCGACAAGAACGGCAAGACACCGAACGAGGCTGGCTTCGACTCCGACAACATCGCCCAGTGGGGTTTCGGACAGCAGATGACCGATCTCCGCGACGTCGCCACCCTCTTCGGCGCCGGCAACTTCGTAGCCGCCGACGGCAAGACCGCCCAGATCCCCGCCAACTGGGTCGCCGGGATCAAGTGGGTCTACGACGGCATCTGGAAGGATCACTTCTATCCCTCGAAGACCGCTTCGGACTCGGACGTCCTCAATAAGGGCGACTGGTTCGCCTCCGGCCACATCGCCATGTCGCAGGTCCACACTTGGTACGCCGGCTTCGCCGACATCGCCAAGCTCGACTGGACGACCGCCGCGATGCCCTCCTACAACGGCAAGATCACGGCCAAGATGCACGCCGACACCTTCGAGATCACCAAGACCAGCAAGAGCAAGGACGCGGCGTTCAAGGCCCTGACCTATCTCCTGGCCAGCCCAGAGCTCCTCAACGCCTACGGCGCCATGCCCGCGCAGAAGTCCGCCCAGGCCGCCTACCTCGCCGCCTTCGCCAAGGCCAAGTTCCCGAGCAACGACGTCAACTGGCAGACCGTGATCGACTCGATCGCCTACAACGACAACCCGAACCACGAGTCCTGGATGCCCTCCTTCCAGGAGACGACGACCCGCTACACCGCCTTCTACGAGAAGTTCACCTCGACTCCCGGCCTCGACCTCGCGGCCGAGGAGAAGGCCCTCGTGGCCGACATGCAGAAGATCTTCGCCGCCGCCAAGTAAAGGCGGGCTTCCGCAGAGATTGACCGGGCGAGGGGAACGCGCGAATGCGGCTTAAGGCCGCCTTCCCGCGTTCCCC
>JANXYQ010000133.1 GCA_025355995.1 Spirochaetaceae bacterium
GATCCGCGAGATCGCCGAGCGATTCTCGATGTCGGTCAAAGGCGCCTACGACCACGTGAAGGCCCTCGAAAAAAAGGGCTTCCTGAGGCTGGGCGAGAACCGCTCGCGGGCCCTCGAGCTCCTCAATCGCGACAAGCCCGAGAAGTCGTCGGTCGAGATACCCCTCCTGGGCACGGTATCCGCGGGCAAGCCCATCATGGCGGACGAGAACTACTCCGGCTCCGTCCACGTGCCCGCGGATATCGTCAGGAGCGCGACCTGCTTCGCCCTCTCGGTCCGCGGCGACAGCATGAAGGACGTCGGCATCTTTCACGGCGACCTCGCGGTCATCGAGGAGCGCCAGACCGCGGACAACGGCGAGATCGTCGTGGCGATGATCGACGACGCGGTCACGCTGAAGCGCTTCTTCCGCGAGAACAACAGGGTGAAGCTGATGGCCGAGAACTCCGCCTACGCCCCTATCTATACGCAGGACGTGAAGATCCTCGGGCGGCTGCGCGGCATCATCCGGAAGTACTGACCCGCAGATGAAGATAGAGAGCGCATACCTGCTTGCCGGTCCCGAGACGGGCAAGCGCGCCGCCTTCGCGGCCGAGCTCCGGGCCGCGATCGCGGCCTCCGATGGCGCCCCCCCCGAGGAGCATCGGGCCTACGCCTCCGAGACGGGAGTCGGCGAGATCCTCGGCCTCCTGCGCAACGGTTCCCTCTTCTCCTCCCGCCGGATCGTCGAATACAGGGGCGCCGAGCTCATCAAGGGCAAGGAAGACCTGGGCGCGATCACCGGGTACCTGGCCTCTCCCGCGCCCGACGCGGTCCTCCTCCTCGTCACCGAGTCCTTCTACGCCGAGAAGGCCCTCGAGGATGCCGTCGGCAAGGACCGCAAGCGGACCTTCTTCGAGATGTTCGAGAACGAGAAGCCCCGATGGATCGAGAAGAAGATGCGGGAGCTCGGCCTCGGGATCGACGAGGGCGGGATCGAGGCCCTCCTCGAGCTAGTCGAGAACGAGTCGGGCGCGCTCGAGGCCGCCTGCTCGCGCCTGGCGCTCGTGTTCCCGCCGGGGGTGGCCCTCGGCGAGGACGAGGTCGAGGCCGCGATCGCGCGCAACAGGCAGGAGGACGCCTTCAGCCTCTTCGAGCGCATTGCGACCGCCGACATGGAGTCGGCGCTCGAGACCCTGGACGCGGTACTCGCGGACCGCAAGGGCGACGCCGTCCAGATAATATCCGCGCTGACCTGGAGCTTTCGCCGCCTGGGCAGGCTCCATGCGCTGATGGGCGGGGGCGAGGGCCTGGAGTCCGCGTGCATGAGACTCCAGATGCGCAGCAAGGCCCTCCAGCGCCAGAGCGCCGCCGCGATTCGCCGCTTCCCCCGGGCGGAGTGCGAGAGGATAATCCTCCTCGCCTCCGCCTTCGACGCCAAGGCGAGGACCCTAGGCGCGCTCTACGAGCGCACCCTCCTCCAGTTATTGGTCTACGGGATCATGGTCAAGAAGGGCGAGCTCGAGATCGGATTCCTTCAAGAATAAGGTATCGATTCACGTGGTCGCTAACGCGACTACCGCCTGCGTCGCCCGCTTCGCGGGCTCCGCTGGCGGAGAGGAAACGATTTAGGTGGTCGCTAACGCGACTACCGCCTCGCAGGGGGCCAGCTCGAACCCACCGGGGCCCGCAGGCTGACCGGCCTCGCGCGAGCTCCCGAGGAGGACCCGCACGGGCCCTCCGAGCTCCACGATCCTGCGCCTCGACGAGAAATTCAGCATGACGAGTACATTCTCCCCCTCGGCCGGGCCGCGCCGATAGGCGAGGACGTCGGGATGGAGCTCGAGGAAGGATAGGCCTCCCTCGAGCAGGCAAGGCTTCGAGCGGCGCAGCGCGATCAGGGACCTATACCAGGACAGCAGAGAGGCGGGATCGCCGAGCTGGGCGGCCACGTTGCGCGATTTAAAATCGGAATTCACGGGGAGCCATGGCGTCCCGACGGAGAAGCCCGCGTTCGGTCCGGAATCCCACTGCATTGGCGTGCGCTCGGGGTCGCGGCCCAGGGCACCGAGCGGCCACGTGGCGATGCCGAGGGGGTCGCGCAGCGCGGCGCGCGGGAGCCGCTCGCAGGTCATGCCTATTTCCTCGCCGTAGTACAGGAAGGGAGTGCCCCGGATCGTGAGGAGCATGGCGGCCGCGATCCGCGCGCGCGCCTCCGCGAGGGCCCGCCCGCGGGCGCCCGCCCGGTATCGCCAGGCGTGTCGCGGCTGGTCGTGGTTGCTCAGGGTGAAATTGGGCCACGCGCCCTCGGGCAGCGCGGCGTACCAGCGCTCGGCCGATTCGCGGAAGGCCTTGGCCTTCCATGGCATATTTAGGAAGTCGAAATTGAAGGCCATGTTGAGCTCGTCCCCGCGGTCGCCGTGGCAGGAAGCGGCGAGGGCGGTATCCTGCCCGTGGGTCTCGCCGATGAGGACGCGCTCGCCCGCCGCGTCCGCGACTTCGCGCATCTCCTTGAAGATCCCGTGGACCTCGGCCTGGTTGCGATCGTGGATATGCCTTTGGAAGAAATCCGGGTTCGCCTTGAAGGAGAAGGGGTTGGAACGGAGCGCCGGGTCCTTCAGGTAGGCGGTGGCGACGTCCAGCCGGAACCCGTCGACCCCGAGAGCGTACCAATACCGCATGATGTCGTAGAAGGCGGCGCGAAGCTCGAGATTGCGCCAATCGAATTCGGGCTGGTGTCGGGTGAAAGTCCCGAGGTAGCGCTCTCCGGTCGCCTCGTTCTTGTGCCAGGCGGTGCCGAGCTCGAAGATAGCCTTCCAGTTATTGGGGGGCCTGCCGACCTCGGGAACCCAGAGGTACCAGCCGTGCTTCGGGGACTGCCTGGATCCCCTCGCCTCGACGAACCAGGGGTGCTCGTCCGAGCTATGGTTGGCGACCAGGTCGAGGACGATCCTGATTCCGCGGGCCTTGGCCTCCGCGAGGAGCCGCTCGAGGTCGCCCAGGGAGCCGAACATCGGGTCGACGTCGCGGTAGTCCGAGACGTCGTAGCCGAAGTCCTTCATCGGGCTCTTGAAGAAGGGGGAGATCCAAAGAGCGTCCACGCCGAGTCCCTGGAGATAGCCCAGCTTGCCGGTAATCCCCGCGAGGTCGCCTATCCCGTCGCCGTTCGAGTCGGCGTAGCTTCTAGGGTAGACTTGATAGAAGACAGCGTCCTCCCACCAATGCCGCATCATGCACCCTCCTCGGCGACCTCGATCGTCACCTCGCGCGTCGCGTGGGACTGGCAGGCCAGGCGGTAGCCCGCGGGCCTGAGGGTCGCGGCGAGGCGCTCCGACTCGCGCGGCCCGACGGGAGAGAGGCCCGATCCGCCCGAGAGCACCCGGACGGCGCAGGTGCCGCAGATGGCCTTTCCGCCGCAGTCGTGGCGTATCCTGATGCCCGCCCCGAGCAGGGCGTTGAGCAGGGAGACCGCGGAACTCGCCTCGAGCATCGCGGGAAGCCCTCCCTCGCCCGGCCTATTGGCTATCCTGACGCGCGCCATGCATCCTAGTCCGACAGGCTGACGCGATTCCGGCCGGCCTGCTTCGAGGAGTATAGCGCCTGGTCCGCCCTGTCTATGAGCGACTTGCCGGAGACGTCCCGGCCGGCGTCGTATTGGGCCACGCCCAGGGACACGGTCACGGCGAGGCTCTGCCCGTCGTAGTCCGTCGTAGCCGCGGCCACGCTCGCGCGGACGCGCTCGGCCGCCTGGCGAGCCCGCTCGGCGTCGGCGTCCGGGAGCAGTATGCAGAACTCCTCTCCGCCGTAGCGCGCGGCGAGGTCGTTCCCGCGCACGTTCGACTGGATGACCCGCGCGACTTCCTTGAGCACCGCATCGCCGCAGGAGTGGCCATAGGTATCGTTCACCTTCTTGAAGAAATCTATGTCGATCATGATGACGGAAAGCGGCTTCCCCGAGGTCGCGGCCTCGCCCATGCGCTCGAGCAGGACCGTGTAGAAATAATGCTTCATCTTGAGGTGCGTCATCATGTCGGTCGTGGTCATCTCGAAAAGGAAGGCGTTGTTAATCGCGACCGCCGCCAACCCCGCCAGGTTGAGGACGTACTCGCGCTCGTAGACGTCGAAGCCCTCCTCGCCGATCCTCTCGCCCATGATGAGCAGCCCGTTGACCGCCCCCTTCGCCTTGAGGGGCACTATGAGGCTCGGCCCCAGGGAGGCCAGACCCTCGATCCCGGCGAAGGAGCCGATGCGCTGGCGAAGGTCATCGAGCGTATAGCAGCCGTATTGCCGGGTGAATAGCTTTATTACCGGATGGTCCTCGGGGATGGAGTAATCGGTCCCATGCTCGATCTCGAAGCCCTTGTAGTTGCGATGGAGGCTGAAGCGCGTGGCGTCCAGGCCCTTCTTGGCGAAGATGCCCGCCTTGAGTACCTTCATCTGCCCCATCACGTTGAAGAGGATGGCGTCGATGAGGATGTGGTAATCGAGCATCGAATTGAGGCTCTTCGATACTTCGAGCAACTGGCGGAGGTCGAAGAGCTGCTTCTCGTATTCCTCGCGGAGGGCCTCGAGGCCCGATGCTTCGGTCATGCTTATTTACGCGCCTCCACGGTCGATGCGTACAAGAAGTATAGACCGCCCGGCGCCCGGGCGCCAGGCGCGTCAGGTAGCATCGCGAGCCGCGCGAACGCCGTTCTCGAAAAGATCGATGCCTGGATCGTCCCGAGAGGGGTGCCTCCGGCTCGGATGGTTCTCGCGGACGAGGAAGGCCTCCGGGTGGGGCATGAGGCCGAAGACTCGCCCGCTCGGGTCGCAGATGCCCGCGATGGCCCTCTCCGAGCCGTTGGGGTTCTCCCCCGACGAGTATCTCGCGGCGACCAGGCCCTCGGCCTCGATCGCGTCGAGCGCGGCGGCGTCTCGCGCCACGAAGCGGCCCTCCCCGTGGCGGACGGGCAATAGGCGGCCCGAAAGGCCCTTGGTCCACGCGCAGCGGCCCTTCCCCTCGAACGCGACGGGGTACCAGGCGTCGACGAAGCGGCCCGACTCGTTCTGGATGAGGGAGACCTCGCGCCCCCAACGGCCGTCGCGGTTGGGCAGGATGCCCATTCGCACCAGGGCCTGGAAGCCGTTGCATACGCCGATGACCAGTCCCCCGTCGGCGACGAAGCGCTCCAGCGCCGGCCTCAGGGTCCTGCGGCACAGGAGGGCGACGACCTGCCCGGATCCGAGATGGTCGCCGAAGGAAAAGCCCCCGGGAAAGGCGAGGATGCGTGCCTTGCCGAGCAGCGACGGATCGGCGGCGAGGTCGGCCAAATGCAGGCGCTCGGGGGCCGCGCCGGCCAGCCTCAGGGCCTCCGCGAGCTCGGCGTCGGCGTTGAATCCGTAGCCTGCGAGGACTAGGGCCTTGGGTTCCACGGTACTTCCTTCACGCTAGTGGCGTCTTGTAGGCTCGCTCGATGTCGCCCAGGGCGGCGTCGAGCACTATTCGTCCGCCGAGCGTCGCGCTGAGCCGCGGCTCGGCGGTTGTCTCGCCGAGGAGGGCCAGGGCCATCCCGGCCATGCTGCGCTCGAATCGCTCGCGGTCCTCGCTCCGGACGGAGACGACGAAGCGGCCCGTATCCTCGGCGAAGAGGAGGGCCGCCGCTTCGGGATAGGGCATCGGAAGGGACTCCCCGCGCCTGGGCATCGCGTCGAGGCGCAGCCGCGCGCCGAGCCGGCCGCCCAGGCAGGACTCGGCGAGCGCGACGGCGAGGCCGCCGTCGGAGAGGTCATGGCAGGAGCGCAGGGCGCGGCCGCTCATGGCGCGGGCGATCGCCTGGTAGGCCGGAAGGTGCCCGCGCGGATCGGCGACCGGACAGGGCCCGAGGTAGCGCTCGGGCGGGGCGGAACGGCCGCCGGGGCGCTCGAGCGAGCGCTCCAATACGGAGGCGCCTAAAAGGCGTCCGGTGGCCCCGACGACATAGATAAGGTCCCCCGCGGCGAGGAAATCGGTGGAGCTCGCCTTGCGAACGTCGTCGATGACGCCCACCAGGGTGACGAGGAGAGTCGGCGCGACCGAGATGCGCCTGCCGCCGGCGAAGGCGTCGTTCTTCATCGAGTCCTTCCCCGAGACGAGGGGGAGTCCGTAGGCGATGCAGGCCTCCCGCAGGGCCTCGCAGGCGCGGACCAGCTGGGCCATCTTGTAGGCCCCGTCGGGATTCGAGCTCGATTCGACCGGATCGGGCCAGCAAAAATTGTCGAGGGCCACGGCTCTCCCGGGGTCGCCGCCCAGCGCGACATGGGCGCGGTAGGCCTCGTCGACCGCTGCCAGGGCCATGGCCCGCGCGTCGCGGGAGGAAAGCCGCGGGCATATGCCGTGGGTCACGGTGAGCCCGCGCCAGGAATCGTAGCGGGGCTTCAGGACCCCTCCGTCGCTCGGGGCGTCCCGTCCGAGGCCCGTAAAGGGCTTCTCTATCGAGATCGACTTCACCTCGTGGTCGTATTGCCGGACCAGCGTCTCCTTGGAGGCGACGTCAGGGTCGGCGAGGACGCCGAGCAGGGCCTCCGTCCAGTCGGCGCGATCCTCGATCGGCGCGCAGGCGATCGCCGGCGGGACCCAGCGCGCGGGGAGGCGCATGCCCGGAAGGCCCCTGTGGAGGAACTCCATGCCTACGAGGCAGACTGTCTTCCCGCGGTACGTCGCCTCGACGCAGCCGGAGTCCGTGAACTCGCCCACTACGCTCGCCTCGACCCCTCGCCTGGATCCGAGCTCGAGGAGGGCCTCCAGCGACTCCCTCTTCACGGCGAGGCTCATCCGCTCCTGGCTCTCCGAGACGAGGATCTCCCAGGGCGAGAGCCCCGGATACTTGAGGGGACACTTATCGAGGTCTATCCGGACCCCTCCCGAGGATTCTGCCATCTCGCAGAGGCTCGAGCTCAGGCCTCCGGCCCCGTTGTCGGTTATGCCTGAGTAGAGCCCCGCGTCGCGCGCCTCGAGGAGGAAGTCCGTCATGCGCTTCTGGATGATCGGGTCGCCTATCTGCACCGCGGAGGAGGGGCTGCTCTCGTCCAAGGCGAGGCTCGAGAAGGTCGCGCCGTGGATGCCGTCTTTGCCTATGCGGCCGCCGACCATGACGGCGAGCATCGCAGGCGCGACGCTCTTCTGCCACGAAGGCGCGCCCCGGACGGACATAGGCATGATGCCGCCGGTCCCGCAGAACACGAGGGGCTTGCCCATGTACCCCTCGTCGAAGACGAAGGCTCCCGCGGCGACGGGTATTCCCGATTGGTTGCCTCCGTCGACGATGCCCCGATGCACGCCGGCGAGGAGCTCGCGCGGGACGATCAGGCCCTCGGGCACCTCCGCGTCGGGCATCGAGGGCGGCGCGAAGCAGAGGACATCGGTGTTGAAGAGGGGCGCCGCGCCGATGCCGGTGCCGAGGATGTCTCGGTTGACGCCGACGATCCCGGTGATCGCGCCGCCGTAGGGATCGAGCGCGGAGGGAGAGTTGTGCGTCTCGGCCTTGACGCAGACCGCGGTTTGGTCGTCGAACTTAAAGACGCCCGCGTTGTCGGTGAACACCGACAGGAGATCCGGTCGCGAGGGGGCGAGCTCCTCCGTCGTGGCGCGGATGTAGGTCTTGAAGAGGGAGCGGATCTCGCGAGAGGGCTCGCCCGGCTCGGAGTATTCGATCTCGGCGTTGAATATCTTGTGCTTGCAATGCTCGCTCCAGGTCTGGGCGATCATCTCGAGCTCGACGTCCGTCGCGAAAGGGGCCAAGCCCCTCGCGGCCCTCGCTGCGAGAGTCGCCGGCGAGGAGAAATGGTCCTTGATGGCCCGCATCTCGGCCAGGTTGAGCGCGAGCAGCCGCCTCGTCGAGAGCGCCTCCAGCGCGGCGTCGTCCATGGCGGCGAGGTCGAACAAGGCGGGCTCGGGATCGTCCGACAGGGAAACGGCCGGATAGGGGTCGGGCAGCCGCGAACCCGCCTCCCACTCGTACCTGGATATAAAGACGGCGGATTGGATCAAGGGATTCCAGAGCGCGGAGAAAGCGCTCCTCACCAGGTCGGCCCGGCCGGCCGAACCCGGCGCGGTCACCAGGTAGAGCCGCGCGGTCTGCACGAGCCAAGGCCTTCCCCTCGGCCCGCCCTCGGCGATCTCGATCGCCTCCCGCGCGGTCAATGCGAGGGTGTCGGTGACGCCGGGCCTATACGCGATCTCGACGAGCCAGTCCCAGCCCGCGAGGTCGGGCAGCGTGGGGATGGGCGCATCGGCGACGAATTGCACGACGGGGTCGGAGAAAAGCTCGACGGAGGTCTCGCGGGGCAGGGGGAAGTCGAGCAGGATCACGTCCGCGAGCCGAGCGGAGGCGGGCCCGCCCGTCGAGCGCGCGAGGCGATCGGCGGGGCCCTTGCCCCTGCCGTCGAGGCCGGGTCGGGAATAGCAGGTCTCGATTCGCATGGCGCACTCTACAGAAAGCCCCGATTACCGTCAAGGACGAGGCGCGCGATGACCCTCGGGATCCTTAAAGCGAGAGCTTTATGTCCTCGCTCTCCTTCTTGTGCTTCATCTTCAAGTAGAGCGCGCCGGAGCCCTTGTTATAGAGATATCCCGAGGCGTCATAGCTCTCGAAATCGTTGTCGGGGCTGTAGTCGATATCGTATAGCTGAATGTTCGCGAAGGGCTTCACGCCGTAGAAGGCCAGGAAATGCGCCCTGCCGGCCGGGAATCGCGCGGTGAACACGTAACGGGAGGGCGTGGCCTGGACGGAGATGGAAGGGGAGCAGGTCCAGGCCCAGAGCCCGGGGCCGATCTCGCGGCTGAAGGATACCTCGTGAGGGTAATAGGGATTGTCGGCGGCAAGGGGATACAGCTCCTCGGGAGCGAGGCTGCCCGTCCGCTGCTCGAGGGCGCCCCCCCTCGCGAGGGCGCGAGCGGGGGAGAATCCCTGGGCGTCCGCGAGGCCGAGAACACCCTCGACGAGGCTCTGGCCTGCGCCCACGAAGGCGGGCTTCGCGGCCGCGGTCCCGTAAGCCGCGAGGTAGCTTCCGGCGAGCAGGGAGACCCGCAAGTCGCTGCTCCCATCCTCCTCCGTCGCGAGGAAGTACCCGCTCGCGGACTTGCGGACGGCCGCGACGAGCCTGTCGGCGGCGACGCCGGTATCCCGGAAGGGATTCGCATCGTCCTTAAGCAGGGCCTTCGCGTCCACGAGGCAGCCCAGGAAGCCGACCGCCTGCCGTATCGTCAGCTTGGCCGGATCGACCCCGGAGGAATAGCGGAGAGCGTCCTGCAGGAGGGAGCTCGGCGCGCGGTCGAGGAGGAAGCGCAGGAGCCCCTCCTTCTCGAAGATGGTCGGGGAGGAATCGGCGACGGCCTGAGCCAGCCGTTTCGACTCCGCTTGGTCGGAAGCCTCGAGGTCCCTCATCTTGGGGACTAGTCCGCCCAGGTAGGGCGAGGTGAGGAAGCCCAGCTTATCGGGCCACTTCTCCTTCGAGGCGCGCACCCTGGGGATCGAGTCGGCGTAGGAGCCCCGGGCGAGCGACTCGGCAAGGAAGACGGCGAGGGCCTTCTCGGAGAACGAGGCGATGCCGTCGGCGCCCTTCCACGCGATCTTGTCGGAGTCGAAGCGCGCCCCGGAGAGTCCCGCCCAGACCTTGTCGCGCCAGGCCGCTATCTCGGCCTTGAACGCCTCGGGGTCCTTGGGCGCTTGGGGGACGGTTTTATCGGGCGCAGCCGCCAGGATCGGCTTGGGCGCCGCCGGCACGATCCTCGCGAGCGCCAGGCCGGCGTCGCCGGGACGGAGGGAGAGGATGCCCGCGCTCCCGTCCAGCGAGCCGGCCGAGAGCCCGAGATCGTAGGAAGAGCCGTCGGACTCGAGGCTGCGCCGGCCATCCTTCTCAATGATGCGGACGGTATGGCCGCTCTGCAGACGCAGGCGCAGCGCGGCGACGCCTTCGGGCGCCGAGGCGGCGAGGGAGAAACGCTCCTGGGCTCCCTTTTCGACGGTCGCCCTCAGCACGACGCCGGGCTCGAGCCTTATTCGGACGCCGTTCGGGAGCCTCTCGATGGACGAAAGCGCAAGGGGCGCGGCGGCCCCGTCCGAGCCGACGCCGTCCGCGGGGGACTTGGCCGATATCTCGAACGCGAGGCCGGCGTAGGAAAAGCGCACCCGCTCCGGAGCGGTCCCGGGCTTGCCGCGTTCCGACTTTGGATAGGTAGCGCTCACCGAAAGCCCGCTGATCTTTTCGGAGAGGCCGGGGCCACTCGAGAATTGGGCGAGAACGATGGCTATGAATATGGCGATATAGAGTAAGCCGAGGCCGAGTGCCCGCTGCAAGGCGCTACTTTTCATTGCGGGTATGGACTATAGCCGGTAACCATCCCTTATGCAACCTTGTATAATGGGTTGGCAGGCGGTAGTATCGGTCGCCTGTCCAGTTACGTAGAATCGGGAGTGGAAAAGCATGGTTAAATCCAACGGCGCGCGCGCCATACCGATCGCTTCCGCGATGGCTATCGCCTTGAGCATGGCCCTCCTTGCATCCTGCGCCGGCGGACCCAGGGCCGCGGTGGCCAAGCCCCCCGTCGCCCAGGCCCGCGTGCCGACCCCCGAAGAGAAGAGAGTGGAGGCCGTCCAGGCGGCGGCGACCATGCTCGACAAGGGCGACGCCGCCGGCGCGGCCGACAAGCTCGCCGTACTAGCCGCCGCGACCCCGGCCGACTCCGGCCTCAAGCTCGCCCAGCTCGCGGCGCTCGTGTCGGCTGGAAAGCTCTCCGAGGCCCGATCGGGCGTAGACGCCCTCCTCGCCTCCGACCCCGCCAACGTAGGCGCCCTGTCCATGGGCGCCGAGCTCGCCCATTTCGCCGGCGACGACCTGGGACGCCGCTCCTACCTCGACCGCGCCCTGGCCGCCGCCCCCGCCGACCCGTCGGTACTCAGCTCCTGGGGAGACTACTACCTCGACTCGAAGGCCTGGCCGAAGGCTGAGGACTTCTACAAGCGCGCCCTGGCCGGCGACCCGAAGAGCGCCGACGCCTCGCTCGGGCTCGGGCGGACGCTCTACCGCGAAGCCAAGTACCCCGAGTCGGAGGCCCAGCTGTCCGCAGCCATCGCGCTCGAACCCGCCTCGCCCCTCGCCTATTCCGACCGCAGCAGGGCGCGCTACCAGCAGGGCAAGTACAAAGAGTCCGAGGAAGACCTCGACATGGCCGTCTCCAAGGCTCCGAACGAATCCTGGCTCTACTTGGACCGCGGGCGCTACCGCCTGGACAAGGGCGACATGAAGGGCGCCGAATCCGATTTCGACAAGGCCATCGGCCTCGATCCCGGCTACTTCCTCTCCTACGCCTATCGGGGCGGCATCCTCGAGGAGGCCGGCAAGGACGCCGCGGCCCTCGACGATTACCGAAAGGTGATCGAGCTCTACCCCGACTATTGGTATTCCTTCGAATCGGCGGGGGCGACCGCCTTCAGGCTGGGCCTCTGGGCCGAGTCCGCGGTCGATTTCAAGCGCGCCTACTCGGCATCGCCCGCCCGCTACGAGTACGCGATTTCCGGCGCCTTGGCCTTGTGGCGATCGGGCAAGCCGAAAGACGCCTCCGCCTACGCCGGCTCCATCGCTCCCGGGATCGACCGTGAGAAGAACGGCATCTATTGGTCGATGCTACGCCTGATACAGGACCAGAACGACGCCTCCGCCGAGCTCGAGCTGAAGATCCAGGCCGAGAAGAGGCTCGACCTCAAGTCCGCGATGCTCTTCTACCTCTCCGAGTACTGGATCTGCAAGGGCAAGTCCGAGCTGGCCTCGAAGTACCTCTCCCTAGGCGAGGAGATGAAGAGAGAGGGGACCCTCGAGTACCGGATGCTGAAAGCCGAGCTCAAGCGGCTCGGCGACAGGCCTAATGGCTGAGCGCCTTTCGGCGCTCGCCTCTTGCCTCGAGGCGCGCCGCCCGGTGGCCGTGCAGACGCACGACTATCCCGACATCGACGCCGTCGCCTCCGCCTGGGGACTGGCCGCCCTGCTCCGTAGGCGAGGCTTCACGGCCTCCTGCTGCTATCGCGGGGAGCTGCGGAGCCGGAGCCTCACAAGCCTCGTGGAGAAGCTGGGCATCGAGTTGCTGCCCGCCCCTGATGGCGGGCCCGAGCTGCAAATGATCGTCGTGGACGGCTCTCCGGGCAACGGCAACGTGACCCTCGCCGAGGGCGAGCTCGTGGCGGTCATCGACCACCACTGCAAGTCCGGCGAGATTCGCGCGCCCTTCCTCGACCTACGGCCAGAACTCGCCGCCTGCTCGACCATGGTCCGCGGCTATTGGGCGGAGGAAGGCGTCGAGCCCCCCCGCGGCATCGCCACTGCCCTCCTAGCAGGCATTCAATCCGACACCGATTTCCTGAGCCGCCGCTGCTCTGACGAGGACTTCTCCGCCTACGCCGCCCTCTACCGCGCCGGGGACTGGGAGCTCGCCAGTGGGGTAGTCCGGACGGTACTCGACCTTCGGGAGCTCGGCCTGGTAGTCTCTGCGATCGAGAAGGCGGTTGTCCGCGACGGCCTCCTCTTCGCCTTCATGAGCGGCCATTGCGGTCAGGAAGCCCTCGCAGTCCTGGCCGAATTCGTCCTCAGGGCCCAGGAGCTCTCGGTCGCGGTGGTCGCCCAGGAGGACGAGGGCGGCGTCCACGTCTCCGTCCGCTCCAAGAGCGCCTCGATGTCCGCCTTCGGCCTCGTCCGCGCCGCCCTCGCGGGGATCGGCAGTGGGGGCGGCCACGCCCACTCGGCGGGCGGAGTAGTCCCCGCGGCGTCCGATCCCGGAGAGGACGATTTACGAGAGAGATTCTTCAAGGCGGCTGCGGCCGCCGGGGGCGCGGCCGAGGCCGCGCCCGAGCCATAGTAGAGGAAGCCACATGTCCCAGACCATTCGCCGCGTCGAGCTCAAGGACCGCGTTATCATACTCGCGGGCACTGTCCACATCTCCCAAGAAAGCACCCTGGAAGTCCGCTCGCTCATCGAGGCCGAGAAGCCGGGCCGCGTCTGCGTCGAGATCGACGAGGGCCGTTACCGCTCGATGAGCCAGGACAAGGGCTGGGAAAGCCTGGATATCGGCAAGGTATTGAAGGAGGGCAAGGGCTTCCTCCTGATGGCCAATCTCGCCTTGGCGGGCTTCCAGCGCCGGATGGGCGCGGGCGCGGGCGGCAAGCCGGGGGACGAGATGCTCGCCGCGGTGAAGGCCGCCGAGGAGGCGGGAATACCCTACTCGTTCTGCGACCGCGAGGTCCAGGTCACGCTCAAGCGCGCGTGGTCCAAGTCGGGTTTATGGAACAAGTCCAAGCTCCTCGCGAGCCTAGTCGAATCGGCCTTCTCCAACGAAAAGCTCACCGAGGCCGAGATCGAGAAGCTCAAGGAGAAGAACGAGCTCGACTCGATGATGTCCGAGCTCGCGTCCTTCCTGCCCTCCGTTAAGGAAGTCCTCATCGACGAGCGCGATCGCTTCCTCGCCTCGCGGATCTTCCTCTCGAGCGAGAACCTCGTCGTCGCCGTCGTAGGCGCCGGGCACCTCGATGGGATCGAGGCTTGGCTCAAGCGGTTGGACTCCGGCGAGGCGACGCCCGGCACCGCGGACATCGAGGCCTCGCCTCCCGCGTCCAAGGCGGCCAAGGCGGTCGGCTGGGCCGTGCCGGCCATCATCGTGGGCTTCATTGTCCTCGGCTTCTTCAAGTCCGGCACCTCCGCAAGCCTCGCGATGCTCCTCCGTTGGGTGCTGCTCAACGGCTCCCTCGCCGCCCTCGGCTCGGCCCTCTGCCTCGCCCACCCCCTGACGATAGCCTTCGCCTTCCTGATGGCCCCAGTCGCCACGCTCAATCCCTTCGTCGGCGTGGGCCTGTTCGCCGGCCTCGCCGAGGCCTTCCTCCGCAAGCCGAGGGTGTCGGACCTCGAGAACCTCGCCGCGGACGTGGCCAGCTTCAAGGGATTCTACAATAATCGCGTGACGAAGATCCTCCTGATCTTCTTTCTCTCGAGCATCGGCGGCATGATCGGCAATTTCATCGCGTTGCCCTTCCTCGCCTCCGGCGCATTGAAGTAGCGCGACCCGATAGGAGGCAGGCATGGGAACGGTAATGATCATCGTGCTCGGAGTCGTAGCCATCACCGTCGTGAGCGTGCTCGGCGACATGGCGACGAAAATCGCCCAGGCGAAGGCGAAATCGAGGCAGGCCGAGGGAGCCTTGCCTTCCGGCGAGGTCGAGAGGTTGAAAGAGCGGCTCGCCCTCCTCGAGGCTCGGGTTGAGGATCGCGACGAGAGCGTCCGCAAGCTCCAGGACGAGGTCCGCTTCGTCACGCGCATGCTCGAGGATACGTCGAGCCAGCGCCCCTCCAAGTAGGGGCCTGAGGATGCGCAGGGAAGAGGGCGCCGAGCTCGCAAGGCTCTCGCGCGAGGTTACGGCGGACGCCGAACGCATCCGGCTGCGCTCGGGAGGCAAGAAGGCGGCCCTCGTCGGCGGCCGCGCCCTCGCCGTCCTGGCCCTCGCCTTCGCGGTCCTCGTAGCCCTCCCGCCCTTCGCCTGGCCGATCCGCGGCCGGGTTACCTCTGCCTTCTTCTTCAGGCAGAAACCCGATTCCTCCCTTCCCCTGGCCATCGAATTCCATCACGGGCTCGACATCGCGGCCGCTGCCGGCACGGGCGTCCGTGCCGCGGCGCCCGGCCTCGTCGTCGAGACGGGCAGCTCCCCCGAGCTCGGCAACTACGTGCGGATGAGCCACCTATTCGGGTTTACCAGCCTCTACGGGCACCTTTCGCGGATAGACGTCGCGAAGGGCAGGCTAATCCTCTTCCGGGCGCTGCCGAGCCTCGGGGCCGTCGGCTCCACCGGCCGCTCCACCGGGCCGCATCTGCACTTCGCCCTGCAAGCCGGGCGCGCCCAGCTCCCGCCTCGGGTCCTGCTGTTCTTCCACAGCGTCCGGAGGGCTGTCATCGGCTTCTGATTGCCCATATCCCGTCTTCCGTGTACAACGATGCCTTGGAGGATCCATGGAAAAGGAAAACTGCCCCTGCGGCTCGGGCCGCCCCTACGCGGACTGCTGCGGACCCTATATCTCGGGAAAGTCCAAGCCTCCCACCGCCGAGGCCCTCATGCGCGCCCGCTATACCGCCTACGCCACTAAATCCATCGACTATATCGTGCAGACCTGCCTGCGCGACGACGAGCACGGCATAGATCTCGAGGCGACCAAGCGCTGGAGCGAGAATTCCACCTGGCTCGGCCTCTCGATCCTGAGGACCGAGAAGGGCGGCCCCTCCGACGACGAGGGCGTAGTCGAGTTCAAGGCGACATACATCCAGGGCGGCCTGCGCGAGAACCACCACGAGAAGGCCGCCTTCGTCAAGAAGGACGGCGGCTGGCTCTTCGCCGAGGGAGAGGTCATCCCGGAGACGGTTGTGCGCGAAGGCCCCAAGGTCGGCCGCAACGATCCCTGCCCCTGCGGCTCGGGCAAGAAGTACAAGAAATGCCATGGCAGCGGCGGAGACAAATAAGAGCTACCTAGCTTTCGCAGGCTCGAGGCCGGGAGTCCGCCTCGTCGACGACCAGACAGCGGCCGATCTCGAACTGGACGAGGTGTTCGCAGGCCTCGATCGCACCCTCTCGACGCCAGGCCAATCCCTGCTCTATACCCTCTTGCGCTCAACCCCGACGCATGAAGCCGAGCGCGCCCATTGGGCCGCGCGCGCGAGTCTACCGCGATCGACCCGAGCTCTGCGCCGCCGCGAGGAAATTCCTCAGGAAGGTGGGCTTTCAAAGGGTCGGCGATGCGCTCGTGGAGCTATTCGCCTTCCCCGACCTCTGCCTAGCCAAGTTTAGGCCCCTGCTCGCCGTGTGGAGAGTCGTAACGCTTGCATCCTTCGCGACCCCGGCCCTTCTCGGCGCAATGGCATTTCTCTATATCGTGATACCGATCGCCTTTTTCAATCTCTTTCTTTATGTGAAAACTACGGGCCAAATATCGGTCCACGCGCCATCCTTGTATTACATCGGCCTCATGGCGGGCTTCTGCGGAAAGATGCGGAGGCTGCGCGCCTTCGGGGAATCCGAGAAAATGGCGCGTCATCCCCTCGTCGACTCATGCGTCCCGGTAAGCTTCGCATTCGATCGCGGGGTCATACTTACCGGCACCAACATGTCCGGAAAATCCACATTCCTTAGGACTCTCGGTATCAACCAGGTACTCGCCACGAATCTCGGCCTAGCCTACGCCGACCACTTCGAGACCGACCTCTTCTTCGTATCGAGCTCCATCCGCAGTGGGGACGACAGGGCTGCTGGCAAGAGCCGCTACCTCGCCGAGGCGGAGAGACTGCTCTCCATCATCGGGGCGGTTCGAGCCGCCGACCCGCCCGTCCTCGCCCTGATCGACGAGATCCTGAACGGGACGAATAGCAAGGATCGCATCGCGGCGTCGATAGCCATCGTTAAAGGAGCGGCCGGGAAGGACTCTATCGTCGTCGCCGCTACGCACGACCTGGAGATAGCGGAGGCCCTACGAGGCGCATATGCCCCATACTTCTTCTCGGAACGCATCGACGAAGGCCGCCTCGTATTCGATTACGCGCTTCGCGAAGGCATCGTCGACAGGAAGAACGCGCTCAGGCTGCTTCGGCTCATCGGCTTCGGGGACGATATACTCGGCGATAGCCTCGGGTCCTAGCCCAGCGCCTTCTCGATCAGCTCCAGGATCGCCGGCATGAGCTGCTTCTTCCGCGAAAGCATGTCCTTGAGGACGTAGACGCCTTCGCCCTCGAGCGGGTAGTTCACGAAGGCCAGGAAGTCCTTGCCCGCGTCGATGAAGAGGAGGCTCACCAGCTCCGTGACGTCGGTCACCATCAGGGCCGAGAGATAGTAGCCCTTCTCCCCCCGGATTCCGGCCAGGGCCGCAAGGATGTCGCCGCGCTTCTCCATCACGAGGGCTGTGTCCGAAACCTCGATCTGGCTCACGCTGAGCTTCAATCCCTGCGCCTCGTACTCCTTGAGGTCCTGGCGCACGATCTCCGAGGCCGGCTTGCTCGCCGCCCTCGACGCGGATTGCATGATGGCCGTCCCCAGCTCGCCTATCTCGAGGTCGGCTATGTTGGCCAGGTATTCGGCCTCGTCGCGGTCGACCTCCGTCGTCGTCGCGGAGCGGAGGATGAGCGTATCGGAGAGGATCCCGCAGAGCAGTATCGATGCGACATCCTTCGGGATGGGCACGCGCTGATCGCGGTACATGCCCGTTATCATCGTGCTCGTCGAGCCGACCACCCGGTTGATGAAGGTGATCGGGTACTTGGTCGAGAAGGAGCCGAGCCGATGATGGTCTATGACTTCGAGTATCCGGTAATTCTCGATGCCCTCGACCGCCTGGCCGAACTCGTTGTGGTCGACCATGATCACCTCGACGCTCGGCTCCCTGAGGAGGTCCCCCTCGCGGAGCAGGCCGATCACCCGCTCGTCGTCGTCGACCACGGCGGCCGAACGGCTGGCCGAGGCGGCGAGGATCTTCTTCGCGTCCCGCACCCTCTGGCCCCGATGGATGGGCTTGGCCTCCGAGTCTCCCATCGCGCGGACGGGCGTGGAATAGAGGACGAGGAGGGAGGTGCTGGAGGTATCGTAGGGCGATACGAGCACGGAGATGCGCCTCTCCTCCGCGAGGGCGCGCAGCTCCTTCGAGACGACGAATCCGTTGGTGACGATGAGGACGCGGACCCCGACCTCGAGGGCCAGGGCGTGCACGTCCGCGCGGTCCCCGACCAGCAGGATCTTGTTGGACGCGCTCTCGGCCTCCAGCACGGCCCGCACCGAAGCCGTGTCGTTCGCCGCGACGATCATGTTGGCCTTGAACACCTCGCCCTCGTCGAAGGACGACAGGACCTGGGCCTTGATCGTCTTGACGAGGTGGCCGACGCTGGTCGAGATGACCGCTTTCTTGCGCGGGTTGATCTTGGCCAGGAGGTTCTGCGCGAAGGAGCCGTAGTGCAGGAGGGAGACGTAGCGCCCCTCCGCGTCGACGATCGGAAGGGCCTCGTCGTCGCCTTCGCCGAGGCGCACTAGGGCCTCCCAGAGAGGGGTATCGGACCGGACCGACCGCGCCTCGCCGGAGAGGAAGTACTCGACCTTCGGCACGAGGTCGGGGATGAGCTCGGGCGGCTCGATGCCGAAACGGTCGAAGATGTACTCGGTCTGCGGGTTCACGGAGCCGGCCCGAGCCGCGCGGGCTTCCGGCATCCCCGTCGCCCGCTTGAGGGCGGCGTAGGCTACGGCGGCCACCACCGAATCGGTGTCGGGATTCCTATGGCCTATCACGAAGACGATCTTATCCATGGCAACCCTCACGTTTCGAAAAGGGAGATCGAGCGCGGCCTGAAGGCCAGAGCGCCCTCGACCGCGTCGGCGCGGAGCACGAGCGCGGCGGACCGGTCGTAGCCCGCTGCCTTCCAGGGCTTCCCCGAGAGGTTCGCGACGCCCCTGACCCGGCCGTTCTCGCTGAAGATGGAGTATACGTCCCTTGCGATCCGCTGCGCCCCGTAGCGCCGGCCGGCCAGGGCGTCGAAGAGCCCGACGATGCGCGCCGTGAAAGCGGATTCCTCGGGATCGCCGTAGTCGTGCGGGTCGTCCGAGAACATGATCTGCGAGGCCAGCATCAGGTCGACGAGGGCGACGAGCTCCTTTTCCGCCTCGCTTAGGCCCATCCGCCTCGTCCTGCAGAAGACCACGTCGGGGTCGTTGACGAAGACCGTCCCGTCCAGCAGCGAGCGGCCGATCGTGTGCGTCAGGTTCGCGTAGGCCGCCGGCCGGCCCTGGTGCCGCACGACGCTCTTCAGCAGGCCGTCCTCCCATTTCTCCTTCGTATCGGCGCCTATGCGCATGAGGGGGAAGTGGCGGAACGAGGGCTCGAGAGGGGCGCCGCAGCCGAGGTACGCCACCCCTAGCCCCCGCGAGTTCCTTGTCCGAGACGTTAGGCGACGCATAAGCCTGTCGTAATGCCGGTAGGCGGCGCCCCCCTCCCGCCGGGCGCCCTCTATGAAACCCGCGTACAGGAAGTCGAGCTTGAGGTAGCGGTAGCCCCAGTCCTCGACGAGGGTATCGAAAATCCCCGCCAGGTAGTCCTCCACCTCGGGGATGGAGATGTCGAGGCAATAGAACACGCCGTCCCAGCCAGGGTTGAGGCCCGCGGGAACCGGCCTGCCGAGGCCGTCCCTCAGCAGCCATTCGGGCCTTTCGCGGAAGATCGCGCAGCCCCTCGTGGCCAGGAGCGGGGCGATCCAGATACCGGGTATCATGCCCTTCGCCTCGATCTCCTCGGCGAAGGCCTTCATGCCCCTCGGGAATTTCACTGGATCGGGCTCCCAGCGGCCCACCGCCCTCTCCCATCCGTCGTCGATCTGGAACACGGTCGGCTTGCCTCTCCGCAGGTAATAGGAATTTATCAGGTTGTCGTTGGAGGAGATCGACTCGAGGTCACGGGCGATGATCCCATCGTCGATTTTCGTATAATGGTTGTACCAGGACTCGTAGCCGCCCGGCACCAGGGAACCGCTCGACCCGAGGAAGGCCAGGCGATCGAAGTGGCCGTAGGCGCCGAAGGCTTCGCGCAGCGCGTCCTTGGCCTCGAAGTAGCCCTCGCGGTAGAAGCAGCGAATCTCCGCGACGAGCTCGCCCGCCGCGAACCTTGCGCCCTCGGCGCCCAGCTCCGCCCGAAGCCCCAGCGTTTCTCGGTCGATCCGGAAGGAGACCGGCGGCGTCGCGCGCTCCGGCGAGCCCACCGACGCGACTACGAGCCGGCCCTCGCCCGCGCGGACGAAGGACAGGAATCGGGAGAGCACTTCTCCCCGCGCCTCGCGCGGGCCCGGGCCGTCGGTGTAGACGTTGATGTTGGGCACGATCCGCGCCCGCGGGATGCGCTCGCCCGCCGAGAGCTCGCCGCCGAAGCACCAGGATTGCCAGCCGTTGGAGAATATCGTGCGGCCG
Organism: Spirochaetaceae bacterium; assembly: GCA_025355995.1. Classification (GTDB taxonomy): domain Bacteria; phylum Spirochaetota; class Spirochaetia; order Treponematales; family Rectinemataceae; genus UBA1306. The sequence goes on from JANXYQ010000133.1 coordinate 19,951, forward strand.
CGGGCGTCGGCGAAGGCCTCCCGCGCGGGCGACGGTGTGCCTGCGAGCTCGCAAAGCTCGCTGAAGCCGGCCTCGAAGAGCGGCGCCGCGCCCTCGCCTAGGGCCGTTTCCGCGCTTGCCGAGAAACGCAGGGACTTTTGCCCGTCGCGATCCTCGATCGACGCGCTAAACCTCGGGTCGACTTTCATGGTATCCTCCGAGTACAAGACCCCGAGCGGAAAGTGTACTATCGCGCGGGCCTGGGGTCAAACGGCAGGCGGGGACGAGACGTGATCAGGCTATACGCATTCTTGGGCAACTACGGCCGCGAGTACTCCGGCAACCGCCACAACGTGTCCTGGCAATTCCTGGAGGCTCTGCCCTTCTACGGCGAGCTCCGCTGGGAGCGCAAGTTCAAGGGCCGCTACGCGACGCGTGAGACCGAGGCCGGGCGCACCTGGATACTCATGCCCGAGACCTTCATGAACCTCTCCGGCGACTCGGCCGCGGAGCTCATGCGCTTCTTCCAGATCGCCCCGGCCGAGCTCCTCGCCGTCCACGACGAGCTCGAGCTGCCCTTCGGCTCCTTCGGCCTCAAGCTCGGCGGGGGCCTGGGCGGCCACAACGGCCTGCGCTCCCTCGAGGCCCGGCTCGGCACCCGAGACTATGCCCGCCTGCGCATCGGCATAGGCCGACCCGACCACCCGGACATCGCCGGCTACGTGCTCTCCGACTTCACTCGAGACGAGCGCGAGATCCTCGGGGCTTCGGTCTTCCCCGCCGCGGCCAAGGTCCTCGAGGCTTGCGCGGGCGAGGGCTTCGAGAAGGCGCTCGCGAAGAATCAGAAGGTGAAGGCTATATAGAGGGGGAGCGCGTCACCCTCAAGGGCATGGCGGGCATCTGGTTCCCGCGCGGATTCCGCCGGCCCATCTCCATTTCCACCGCCTTGAATGGTCCCTACCGACTCGATGACATCGGCGAGGACGGCCTACTCGCCTATGCTTAGGGAGATTCGCGGGATTCCTCAGCGCTTCTTGATCGCTCCCCCATTCGTGCAAACAGACGCCGCCAGCCGGGCAGCCAAAGAAGTAGGTCGCCTCGGCCGGAAGTCCCGTTTCAGCGAGTTCGCGGCCGGCGGCAGCCTGGATATGCGGTAGCTTGTCTTCTATTTCGGTGACCGCGATCCCTACCGCGCGGTGCCCGAATGGAGCGCCTGGCAGCTTCGCGCGCGTAGGGATATCATGGAGGCAGGGAAACTATGGCTGATCCCGCGTTAAACCTGGATGATCGTTTCACCTATGGCCAGTACAAGAATTGGCCGAGGACCGGCACTGGGAGCTCATAGACGGAGAGGCTTGGGCGATGGCGGGGGCGGGAACCCGGCACCAAGAGCTCGTCGGCAGGGTCCTTCTGGCGCCCTACGATGTCCTTTTCCCGAAGGGCGACGAGGACGAGGTCCCTGCGGTCGTCCAGCCCGACCTCGTGGTGTTCTACGACCCCTCCAAGATCCGGGCCGCCAACGCCCGAGGTGCCCCCGATCTCCTCGTCGAGATCCTCTCGCCCTCCACCTCCCGCAAGGACCTGAATGAGAAATTCCCCCTCTACGAGCGCCATGGTGTCCGCGAGTATTGGGTGGTCGATCCCTGGGCCAGGACCGTCTGCGTCTTCAGGCCTGCCGCGAAAAACCGCTTCGATCGAGGCGAGCTCCATGAAGCGTCGATGAGCGCGACGACGGTCGCGTCGAGGGTGCTCGATGGTCTGGCCATCGATTTGGGGGCGCTGTTCTCGGGATTGGAGTGACACTCGATCCTGATCGGCGAATCGGGCTACGCCGGGTGGACCGCGCGCCACGGACGAGGCTGCCGGATAGGCGGGCGGCTAAAATCTTCGCTGTCGCTTAAAAGAAAAGCCGTATCCCTCCCGACACCGCGAGGATTTGGGCTAGGATGTTGAAAGCCTGCTGCGGAATCCGCCTCATCACCAGCACGCCGACGAGGCTGCCGCCCAGGACCAGGGGCAGGAGGGCCAGGTCTATCCCGAGGGTGGACCAGGTGACCAGTCCCAGGGCGATGCTGAAGGGCATCTTGAACAGATTGATGACGAAATAGAACCAGGCCCCGGTGCCGATGAACTCCTCCTTGGACAATCCCATCGAGAGGAGGTAGATGGTCATCACGGGACCTGCGGCGTTGGCAATCATGGTGAAGACCCCTGCCAGTATCCCGATGACAGCGGCCAGAACGTGGCTCTCGGCGCGAAGCTCGACCTTGGCCGCTCGGCGGAAGAGATCCAGCGCGACTATCGCGAGTATCATCGCGCCGAGGAGGGACTTGAATACGGCGTCGCTCAGCATCCCCATCAAGAAATAGCCCGCGATTATGCCGAGCGCGGTCCAAGGCAGGACGCGGGCGAGCCTCGGCCACAAGGCCCTGCGCCGCCAATAGGCGACGGCGACGAAGTCGCCCTCGATGAGCACCGGGAGTATGAATCCTGTCGAGGCGCGCGCGGGCATGGCCATGGCGGCCAGGGCCGGGATCAGGATGCTCACGCCGGGCACGCCTGATTTCGAGAAGCCCGTGACGAAGGCCGCGCCGCAGATCTCCGCGATCCCTGCCGCGTTCATCCTACGCTTCCTCGCGGCGCCGAGCCCGCGCCACCGTTAGCGCGATGGAGACGAGGAGGAGGGCCGCGGCCGAGAGGAAGACCACGCGCATGCCGCCGATGAAGGCATCCGGCCGGTCGGGCACGAAGCCCTCGACCTTCATGCCCAGCTTGGAGCTCATCGCGCCGTAGAGGATGCTCACCGCGAAGGCTATGCCCGTCACCATGCCCATGTTCCTCGCGAGGGCGTTGATGCTGCCCGCTATGCCCAGCTTGTCCCTCGGGGCGTGGGCCATGATCAGCTTCGTGTTGGGCGAGCCGAAGACGCCGCCGCCGATGCCGAAGAGGGCCAGGGAGCCGGCCACGGCGAGGGGGCTGGAGCCGAGCCCCAGGAGGCTCATGAGGGCTATGGCGACCAGCTCGATCGCGAGCCCCGCCACGGTGAGCAGCTCGGCCCCGACCTTGTCGGAGAGGTAGCCGCTCAGGGGGGCGATCAGTCCGCTGCCCAGGGGCGAGGCGAGGAGCACCAGCCCCGCCGCGGCCGGCGCGAGCTTGAGCACGTCCTGCAGGTAGAAGGGCTGGACGATCGTGACGCAGAAGGTCGACACGAAGACCAGGAGGACGCAGAGCACGCTGACCGAGAAACGCCCCGAGCGGAAGATCGACAGGTCGATCATGGGGTCGGGGACCCTCCGCTCGTGGCGGAGGAAGAGAAGGAAGAGGAGGACCGAAAGCCCGAGGGAGCCGAGTATCGGGCCTGAGGCCCAGCCCAGGGCCTGCCCGCTCAGCAGGAAAAAGAAGAGACAGACTATGAAGCCGCCGAAGAGAGCCGAGCCCGCGAGGTCGAATCCGGAAAGGCTTCCCTTGCCCTCCTCGCTGGGTATCATGATCCCGCCGGCGACGAAGGCTAGGAGAGAGATCGGGATATTGATGATGAAAAGCGAGGGCCAGTCCAGGAACTGGACCATGATGCCGCCGAGGGGCGGGCCGATCATCGTGCCGATCGCGACCGTCGAGCCCAGGAGCCCCAGGGCCCTGCCTCGCTCGTCGGGGGGGAATATGGAGGCGATGATGCCTTGGTTCGAGGACATGTACATCGCGGCGCCGATCGCCTGAAAGGCGCGGGCGGCGATGAGGACGGGCATGTTCCAGGAGAGGGCGCACAGGGCCGAGCCCGCGCCGAAGACCAGGAAGCCCAGGCGGAAGATCCTCGTCTTGCCGAGGAGGTCGGCGACCTTGCCGAACACGAGCACGAGGGCCGAGATGACGATGAGGTAGCTCGAGACCGCCCACTGGGCCCCGTCGATGCCCACGTTAAGGCGCCGCGCGATGGTGGGCAGCGCCACGTTTACGATGCTTCCGTCCAGGCTGCCCATCAAAGGCGCGAGGAGGATGACGGGCAGGATCCTCCAGCGGTCAGGTCGAGGAAGGTTTTCATTCATCAGGAGAGGAATCTACGAAGGCGCCCTGTGCGTGTCAATCGATCGGGGGCTTGCGGTTCGACCCCTTGCGCAAACAGTGGGACGAATATATTGTACTTATTACAATCCCGTATATACTACAAGGAGACCTCATGAAAACCTTCGTGTGCTCGGTCTGCGGCTACATCTTCGTCGGCGATGTCCCTCCGGCCAACTGCCCCCAATGCAAGGCGCCCGGGGAAAAATTCGCGGAAAAGGCATCGAGCTCGAACGCCCCCTTCGCCGACGAGCACAGAATCGGCGTCGCCAAGGGCCTCGACGCGGAAGTAGTCCAGGGCCTCCGCGACAATTTCAACGGCGAATGCTGCGAAGTCGGAATGTACCTCGCGATGAGCCGGCAGGCCGAGAGAGAGGGTTTCCCGGAGGTCGCCGAGGCGTACAAGCGCTATGCCTTCGAGGAGGCCGACCATGCCTCGCGTTTCGCCGAGCTCCTCGGCGAAGTCGTCAACGCCGACACGAAGCTGAACCTGAGCCTCCGCGCCGAGGCCGAGTTCGGCGCCTGCGAGGGCAAGCTCAAGCTCGCCAAGCGCGCCAAGGAGCTGGGTTACGACGCCATCCACGATACCGTCCACGAGATGTGCAAGGACGAGGCCCGTCACGGCGCCGGCTTCCGAGGTCTCTTAACACGCTACTTCAAATAAGGGATTCGCCAGGGGGAGGGCCGATGGATTCGACCGAACGGCTTAAGGAAAAGGGGATCCGGCCCTCCCACCAGCGAATACGCATCTACGAGACCCTTGCCTCGACCAAGGCCCACCCCTCGGCCGAGGCGATCTATAAGGAGCTTTCCGAGGAGCTTCCCACGCTATCCCGCACGACCGTGTACTCGACCCTGGACCTCTTCGCGGAGAAGGGCCTCGCCCAGCGCCTCGCCCTCTCGGGCTCCGAGCTTCGCTACGACGCCGATATATCGCGGCATGTCCATTTCCGATGCCGGGGCTGCGGTTCCGTTTCCGACCTCGCGGCCGTCCGCGCCCCGGCCCCGCCCGAAGCCCAGGAGGGCTACGTCGTCGAGTCCTCCCAGTTCTACGCGGAGGGACTCTGCCCGGCCTGTTCAAGCCGCCTCGATCCATAGTAATAAGCGGATATGGCGCGCATCCTGAAGGTCCAGCATTGGAAGCCCGAGTTCGACTACAACGACGCCGATTATTTCGCGCGGAGGGGCGATTCGACCGAGGATCTCCTCCTCTTCGCCGGGGAGAAGGCTCCCGACCCTCGAGCCTACGACCTGATAATCGACTACGGCGGCTATATGAGCGCCTACGACGATGCCGGCCATCCATGGATAGCGACCGAGCTGCGTTTCCTCGAGGATTGCCTGGGGACCGGAACGCCGGTCTTCGGAATTTGCCTTGGCAGCCAGCTCTTGGCGCGGGTCCTCGGCGCCCGCCTCTACCGCAGCCCCTCCCCCGAGTTCGGCTTCAAGTGGATCGCCCTCAACGCCGCCGGCGCGGCCGATCCCGCCCTCGGTTCCCTAGCCGGCGCTGGCGGCTCCTTCCTGGCCATCGAGTGGCACAACGACGCCTGGGACCTACCATCGGGCGCCGAGCTCCTCGCCTCGAGCGAGGCCTGGCCCAACCAGGCTTTCAGGTACGGCCCGCGCGCGCTGGCCATTCAGTTCCACCTCGAGTATACGCAGCCTCATATAGCCAGCATGGTCGCCCTTCCCGGCGAGAGCGAATCGGCGGACCCCGAGCGCGAGGACCGGGGCGACTTTTCGGCGCCGGGGCCGCGCTTCGACGAGATCCGTCGCACTATGGAGCGCGTCCTGGACGGGATCCTGGGCAGGCAGGGCTCGACCTAAGGCGCCGTATCGTCCTCGAGCGCGCGGAGGTAGGCGAGCGCCTCGTCGCGGGACGCGCCGCACATCTCCCTGGAGGGCTTCAGCGAGACGCAGACCCCTGGGCGCTCGGGCTCGCCGAAGAGGGCGCATAGCCCGCCCTCGGTGAGCTGGGTGCAGGGAAGGCCGGCGCCCTTGCCCGTCGGCAAGCCCCGCCTGCCGCGCGAGCCGGGAATGGGCGAGGATATCGACGGCGCGACGCAACAGGCGGCGCAACCCGGCCTGCAAGCGCTATCCGTCATGGAAGGCGAGCCCCCTCTATCTCGAGCAGCCTGCGCTTGCGCCACAAGCCGCCGCCGTAGCCCCCGAGGCCTCCGTCGGCGCCTATTACGCGGTGGCAGGGCACGAGGATCGCGATCCTGTTGCGGCCGTTCGCCTGCGCTACCGCTCGGACGGCGGCGGGATCGCCTACCGAGCGGGCCAGCTCGCCATAACTGCGCGTCTCCCCGCAGGGGATCCCGCGGAGCGCGGCCCAGACCCTTTCCTGGAAAGGCGTTCCCGGCTCATGGACGGGGAGGTCGAAATCTTTGCGCCCACCTGCGAAGTACTCCCCGAGCTCGATCTTAAGCCTTTCCAAGTGGGGGTGCGGGGCGGGGGCGGCGGGCAATCCGAGGCGGGCCCGCAGGACTTCCGCTTGAGCCTCGAGCATTCGCCTATCCGTGAATTCGAGGAGGCAGATACCCGCGTCGACGGCCCCGGCGACCAGGGGACCGAGAGGGCTCTCTATCCAGGCGAGGCGGATAAAATCGGCGGCGCCTTCGCCCGCGGCTTTCGCCGCCCTCCCCGGCGCGTCGCCGAAGAGCCGCGCGAAGGCTTCGCGGAAACCCGAATGCGACTCGTAGCCGTGATCGAAAACCGCGTCGTCCAGGCTTCCCCCCGTCTTTATCGCCTCGAAGGCGGCAGCGAGGCGGCGCGCTCGCTGGTAAGCCTGGAAGCTCAGGCCGAATCGAGCCTGGAAGCGGCGGCGCGCGCTCGCGGGATCCAATCCCTCGGCCCTCAGGTCGGCGTCCCGAATCCGGAGCCTGGGCTCGGCCTCTACGCGCCCGACGAGGTCGGCGACCCAATCGGGGTCGGCGTCGGAGGCGAGGGGCTTGCAGCGCTGGCAAGGCCGATAACCGGCAAAAAGGGCCTCGGCCGCCGTCGCGTAGAAGGATACATTGCCCGGGAGTGGCTTTCGCGCGGGGCAGCTAGGACGGCAGAAAATGCCGGTGGTCGAGACCGCGGCGAAGAAGAGACCGTCGAAGGACGCGTCCCGCTGGCGAAACGCCGCGTCCATCACGGGAAAAGGCGGCAATTGCGACATGTTCGGTTCCATAGGGACGATGATACGCCGAGCCCCCGACACGCGGCCACCGAAAAAAGGACATCGATCTTTGCCGGCAGAGGGACTTGAACCCTCAAGCCATCGCTGGCAGCAGATTTTGAGTCTGCCGTGTATGCCATTTCACCATGCCGGCCGCGGATCGGTTCTACTATGGGGGTCGAGGGCAGTCAAGGCATTGGCCGTATAAACGGAAGAATATCTTAACAAAATGTCTAATATGTGATAAACTACCAATAGATAAATTCAACTACTATTTGGAGAAACGTTGAATATCGAGCAGATCCATCCGTCCCGAGCTTTGCTGCGGGGCTTTTCCGAAAATGATACGCCTGCCTTCCTCAGCGACTCGACCGAAGGGTACCGCCTGAGGATCGCGAAAGGCCTTCTCCGCCTCTGCCTCTTCCTCGGGATAATCCTGCTCGCGCCCGTTTTCTTTTTCGTATTTCACGATGGCGATTACTGGTTCCTCGCGGTCAGCTGCTCCGCCTATGCCGCCATGGTCGCTCTCCATTTCGCAAAGTCCCTCCGCGAACGAACCCTCTATTTTGGCATAATAGCCGTCCTCTTCCTCCTCGGAGCCTACCTGATAGGGCGATTCGGAAGCGTCTCGACGGGCGAGACCTGGATCTGCGCGGCGACCATGCTCGCTACGGTCTTCTTCGGGATACGCGGAGCCGTCATGGCGTGCCTGGCCCAAGCCTTGGTCCTCGGAGGAATCGAGGCCGCGCAGGCGCTCGGCGCCCTCTCATGGAGCGAGGCTCCTCTGCTGTTCGCGATGGCGGCGATCGACGGGATCGGCCTGGGAATCATCACCGGCGTTGCCCAATACTACCTCATCGGCGGCCTGCGCCGCTCAATCGAGGCTCGGGGAAAGCTCGCCTCCGAGCTCTCCCTCCGGGAGGCCGAGCTCGACAGGGAATCGGCGAGCCGGCACGACGCGGAGCGGCGCGCCGATTTCCTCGAGAGCCACGATCCTCTCACCCGGTTGCCCAACCGGGAGAGCTTCGAGCTCGAGCTCGCTCGCGCACTCGAGGCGGCTGCGGGCCGGGGCAGGATACTCGGCGTGATGGCGGTGGGCCTGGACCGTTTCAAGCGCATCGGCGAAACTCACGGCCCCGACGCCGGGGATGCGGTGCTCGTCGAGATCGGGGTGCGCCTCGCTCGCTGGTTCAGGAACGACGATGTGGTGGCCCGGTCGGGAGGGGACGTATTCCTCGTCCTTCTCTCGGACGTCAAGAGTCCCGAAGACGCGAAGGATATCATCGACAAGTCGAGGAGGGCCTTCGACCGATCCTTCTCGATAGGCGGCTCGGAGATCGGCCTCTCCGCCTCCTTCGGCCTCGCGCTGTACCCCAACGACGGGCAGGGCGCGGAGGGCCTCATCAGGGCTGCGGAAGCCGCCCTCCAGCTATCCAAGAACGACGGGCCCGGCTCCTACAGGCTCTACGACGCCGATCTCCACTCCAGGCTCATAGCCATGACACTGATAGAGCACGAGCTCCGGGGCGCCTTGAGCTCCGAAGCCTTCCTGCCTTGGTACCAGCCCAAGGTGGACATCCTCGGCCGGATAGTCGGCGCGGAAGCGCTCGCGCGCTGGCGCCTGCCCGGGGGAGGGATGAGGCAACCCGTCGACTTCATACCGGCCGCCGAGCGCTCGGGCTTCATCGGGGACCTCGGCCGGATCGTCCTCGCCAAGGCCTGCGCCGCCGCGGCCGCCTGGGGAAGAATGGGGCTCGAGCCCATCCCGATATCGGTCAACCTCTCTCCCTATCAGTTCCGCAGCGATGCCCTCGTGCCCGACATCCGCCGGATACTGAACGCCACGGGCCTGCCCGCCTCGCGCCTCGACCTCGAGATCACGGAGAGCGGGATCATGGACGATTTACCCGGCGCGATCGAGAAGCTCGCGGAGCTCAAGGCCCTCGGCTGCACGATTTCGATCGACGACTTCGGCACGGGCTATTCGTCCTTCGCCGCGCTCCGGGACTTTCCGGTCGACAGCGTCAAGCTCCCTCAATCCTTCATCGAGCCGCTTCCGCGCGATCGGCGGGCGTCCACGATCACGGGGGCGGTCATCGACCTCGCGCACAAGCTGTGCTTCTCCGTCGTCGCCGAGGGAGTAGAGAACGCCGAGCAGTTCGCCTGGCTGGGCGCCGCGAGCTGCGACCAATACCAGGGCTTCCTCTTCGCCCGTCCCATGCCGGGGGAAATCTTCGAGGCGGCGCTTGCGGGGGGCCTGGGCCGGCCGTAGAATGATCTCGGAGGCTCTACCGATGGACCAACTGCTTTCCTGGGGCTTAGGCGTCGTGCGAGGCGCGCAATCCGTCGCGAGCCCCGCGCTGACCGCCTTCATGAAGGCGGTCAGCTTTTCCGGGACGGAATACTGCCTCTTGGTGCTCCTGCCCTTTATCTATTGGTGCGTCGATAAAAGGCGGGCCCTCCGGATCGGCATCATCGTTTTCCTGTCGACGGCCATCAACTTGAGGCTGAAGCTGGTGTTCGCGCAACCGAGGCCCTACGACCTCGATCCCTCGGTGGCGATGTCGCGGGAAGTCACCTTCGGCCTTCCGTCCAATCACGCCCAGACGGCGGCGGTGCTTTGGGGAACCGCCGCCCCCCTATTTCGCCGCCCCTGGGGGCCGATCTTGGCCATCGTCCTCCCCCTGCTGGTGGGCGTCTCGAGGATATACCTCGGCGTGCATTTCCCTACCGACGTCCTCGCGGGCTGGGCCCTCGGCGCCGGCATCGTAGTCCTGGACCGCCTCTTCGGCGACAAGGTCGAGCTCTTCGTCGCGGGCCTCGAGGACAGGCTCGCCCTGGCCCTGGCTACCGCGGTCGCCCTCGCGATGAACGTGCTCTACCTCAAGGATACCTCCCTCTCGGGAGCTTTCTTCGGCCTCGCGGCGGGGGCGATCCTCGCCAGGAAGCGCATGCCCTTCTCGGTCTCGGGAGCCCCGGTCAAACGGGCGCTTCGCTTCCTCTTCGGCCTGGCGACGGTCGCGATCGTCTACGCCCTACCCAAGCTCCTGCTCGCGGGCTTGGAGGCCGGGGGTCCGCCCCTCGTGCGCTTCCTCCGCTACGCCCTGCTCGGCGCCTGGGTGTCCGCGGGCGCCCCCTGGCTATTCATCAAGCTCCGGCTCGCCGAACGCGAGGAAGGCTCCTACTCGGCGAAGGAGAAGGACGGGTCAGTAATCTCGAAATAGGCCGACACGCCGGGGCTCATGTAGACCTTCTTCGCGGCGTCGACGAGGATGGCGTCGACTCCCCTCGCCTTGGCGAGGGCCATTCCCCTCTCGCGGCCGAGCGCGAAGATCGTGGTCGTGAAGCCGTCTGCGTCGTAGGATCTCGGCGTGATGACCGTCACCGACATGAGGCCGTTGTCCACCGGATAGCCCGTAGCCGTGTCGAGAATGTGATGGTAGCGCTTTCCGTCGGCCCCGATGAAGAACCGCTCGTAGACGCCCGAAGTGACCATGGTCCTGCTCGTCAGGCTGGCCACGCCGAGATAGGCGCCCCTGTCGGAGGTGAAGGGATCCTGGAGGCCGATCCGCCAGGGCTTGCCGTCCGGCCTGCTTCCCTCGACGAGGACGTTTCCTCCGAGGTCGATAACCGCCTTCTTAACGCCCGCCTCGCGGATGAGCCTAGCCACCTCGTCGGCGGCGAAGCCCTTAGTGGTCGAGCCGAGGTCTAGGGCCATGCCCTTCCGCCTTAGGTAGGCCGTACCTCTTCCGGCGTCAAGCTCGATGTCCTTCCATCCCACCAGTCGCTTGGCGGCCGCGATCTCCCTAGGCTCGGGCAGCCTGGCATGGTCGGTGCCGATGCCCCAGAGCTTCACGAGGGGGCCCACGCTCGGATCGAAGGCGCCGTCGGACCAGGCCGAAAGGTCGAGGTCGCGCTTCAGGATGGCGAGGGCGTCGGGGCCGAGGGCGGCGGGAGCTTTTCCGGCCGCCGCGTTCAGCGCGTCGATCTGGCTTCCGCCCTTATTTACGCTGAGCTCGTCCTCGATCGCCCGGAGCCGCGCGAATATCGCGTCGAGGAGCTTCTCGCTGCCCCCGCCGACGAGCCGCACCGTACAGGCCGTGCCGAGCACGAAATCGGATCGCGAGAGTTCCTTCGGCGCGGCGCCGGCGCAGGAGAGGAAGAGGGCGGCGAAGGCCGCGGCCATGAGGGGCGCATGAATGCTTCTGGTGGTTGTCATCGCGTAGGGAGTATGCCGAAAATCCTATATCGGATCAATCGACCCGGGACTCTCGGCCTATCGTCGTCTCATCGCCGTGGCCCGGGAAGACCCGCGTCTCCGGCGGCAGCGCGAAGAGCCGCGCGAGGCTCGACTCGAGCCCGGACGGGTCGGAGTCCGGTCCATCGGTCCGCCCCACGCCGTCGCGGAAGAGGGTATCGCCCGAGACCAGGATCGCCGCGTCCGCGTCGTAAAGGCAGAGCGACCCGCGCGTATGGCCGGGAGTATGGATGACGCGATACGGGGAGCCGGGAATGGGATCTCCCTCGGAGAGCAGTAGGTCGGGCGAGGGGATCGGCCGCCAATATGCCCTGAAATACCCCAGGGCCCTGATGGCGTGAAAAAGCTGCCTGTTCGTCTCCTCGCCCTTCGCGCCGAAGTAGTCGGCGTCGAGCGCGTGAGCCGCGAGGGGCACTTCTACGCCGCGCGCCTGCCAGAGCCCGAGGAGCTCCGGGATGGCCGCGGTGTGATCGAGGTGGCCGTGGGTCGCGAGGATCAAGGTGGGGACGAGGTCCCGGGAATCGAGGAAGGAGAGGATGCGCTTCGCCTCGTCGCCTGGATCCACGAGGACGCAGGCGGATCCGTCCAAGAGGATATAGGCGTTTTCGCCGATGGGTCCTACCGTGAGCCGCTCCAGCATGGTAGTCTTACTGTAATCTCGCGAGCTCGGGGGCCGCAAGCCGTGCTCCTTCCCGTATACGCCGCCTTCGCAGCGGCTCTCGTCTTCTACCTACTCATTCCCGTCGCGGGCGCCTTCAGGCTTCGCGCCCAGTGGCGGCGCTTCCGCGAGCGCGTCGAGCTGCTCAGCCTCGCGCCCCTGCTCCGCTACGGCGACGTGGCGGCAGCCGCGCGCGAGGGCAGGAAGGAGGCGGGCCGCTTCCGCCTCCATGGGACGATAGAGGCTCTCGAGGGGACGGAAAGGGTTTGGGTGCGCGGCGAAAGCGTGAGCGCGCTCGTGGACCTGTCCAGGGCGCCCCTTTATTTCGCGGCGCCCGGCCCTGCCGAGGCCGGATCGATCGAGCGCATCAGCTGGAGCTCGGTATCGTCGCTCGTCGAGGGTACCGGCATCTTCGTCGCGGGGCTCCTCGCGCTAGAGGCCGGCCGGCCCGTCTTCGTGGACGCGCCCGAGGAGCCTCTCATCGCGGTCTGCCACGCCGCCGGCGAGCGCAGGCTCCTGTCAAGGCTGATAGCGGGCGGCCGCGCCTCGAACGAGTACTGGAACTACCCGGCCGTCATATCGCTTTCGCTCGGGCTAGCGGCGATCAGCGGGGTTCTTCTGCTCTTCGGGCCCTCGGTCTTCTCGACCCTGCGCGGGCTTATCTTCCTCGCCGGCGCGCTGCCGATCCTCCCGTTCGCGCCGCCCGGCCTGGCCCTCTTCTTCGTGTACCGCAGGTTCTGGCGGCTGGGCCTCGCCTCGCGAACGACGCGTGACCTGCTCAGGCTGCCGCTGCGCCAGTCGGTCAAGCGGCGCGCCCTAGCCGAGGGCGAGGTGCCCCCGGAGGGCTCGACCTGGCTCGGCGCGCCGGAGGGGGAGAAGCGATCCATCACCCTGTTCACGGCCAGGAACCCGGGAGACCCGGGCTCGGAGGCCTTCGTCGTCGAGGGCGATCCGGAGACCCTCGCGCGCCGCGTAGAGCGCAAAGCGTTCCTCTACGCGGCCGCCGCGGGCCTGTCCTTCGGCTTGGCGATCCTCGTGAACTTCGCCCTCGCCTTCGCCATCTGGCGCTTCGTCCTTTAGTCGGCGACCGCCAGTCCGTCGCGCTTCTTCGCCGGCCCTACCGACATCTTCCGGCCCCTGAACTCGTAGCCGTCCAAGGCGGCGATCACGGAATCCGCCTTCTGGGGCTCGATGTCAGCGAAGGAGTAGTTGTCGAAGGCGCGGACCTCGCCGATGGATTCGGGCGCGAGGCCTGCGACGTCGATGACCAGGTCGATCAGGATTCTCGGGTACAGGCGCTGCCGCTTGCCCATCGAGAAGAAGAGAGTCATGCCCTCTCCGACGTAACGGGCTCGGGGAGGCAGCCCCGCCCTCTCGCCCTCCTTGACCTTGCCTTCCTGTTTGGCGTTCTGCTTGGCGTTCTGCTTGACCTCGGGTCGAGCCTTGGCGTCCCGCCCCGCTTGGCGAGGCTCGCGGTCGGGAGCCTTCCTTCCTTTCGGCGCCGGCGCGGGAGCCGATGGCGTGCGGGAAAGCCCCGCCGCCCTGAGGATCAAGGCCGCCGCCGCGTACGAGCGGAGGTGGAAGGGGACCCTCTTGCGGAATGCCGCCCTGATCTCGTTGAGGGTGACGGGGTCCGCGGGCTCGCGAAGCTCGGCGAGGATGCCGTCGAGGAATGCGTCCAGGGCATCGGGAGGAAGCCGCTTCGCTGCGTTTTCGCTTGGCACGTAAATCTCCTTGAAGCGAATTTTCCCTATTCTCTACGAAAGGCGCCGTCGCGGCAAGACGCGCGCCGGCTAAGTCGCCCTGCGCGCATGGACAGTCGGGGCCCCATCCTGTAGAGTCGTTTCGTATGCTTCGACCTTCCGGGCCCCTCGTCCTCCTCGCATTCGCCGCGCTGCTGGCCTTCGCCGTGCCGGCGACCCTAGCCGCGGACCCCGCGGCGATCCTCGATGACGACGCCGCCCACCTTCTCGGGGCGAGCCTAGGGGACCTCTTTTCCCGATTCGGGGCGCCGGCCTCGGCATACGCCGTCCGTGGCGATGCCGCTTGGCAGGATGACGTCGCTTTCGCCTACCAGGCCGGCTACACATTGTTTATTTACGGCGACCGGCTCTGGCAGCTGCGCTTCACGAAGCCCTATGCCGGATCGGTGTACGGTCTCTTCATCGGCGACGGCTCGGATAAGGCCCTATCGATCCTCGGCCAGCCCTACGAGAGCGGACCCGGATTCCTCTTGTACCGAATGCCGTATAAATCCTATCCGGTCAGGCTGCGCCTCGTCCTGCAGGAAGACCGCATCGCGGATGCCTACCTCTTCCGGGCCGATTTTTAGGAGGTTCCATGCCCCTCGTATGCATGTCGCTGACCGCGAGGACGATCGCCGAGAACCTCGCGGCGCTCGAGCGGTATCGCGGCAAGATAGACATAGTCGAGCTCCGGGCCGATCTCCTCGACCCCTCGGAGGCCTTCGCCGTCCGGGATTTCCCGGTTCTCGCCGGCCTGCCCTGCATCCTCGCGGTCCGTCGGAAATGCGACGGCGGAGGCTTCGTGGACGGGGAGGGCCAGCGGCTCGTCATGCTGGCCAAGGCCATCGCGTACGCCCGTCCCGACCAAAGCGACAACTACGCCTACGTGGATCTCGAATGCGATTTCCGCGTCCCCTCCATCGAAGAGGCCTGCCACACCTTCGGCACCCGGATCATCCGCTCACTGCACGACGTCGCCGGCATGCCCTCCGATCTCGGCGAAGCCTGGGCGGAGCTCGCCGCCGAGCCTGGAGAGATTCCCAAGCTCGCCGTGACGCCTCGCGGGGCCGGCGATTTCGCCAGGCTTTTCTCCTGGGCCTCGGCCTTGCCGGCGAGCGAGCGGATCATCGTCGGCATGGGCGAGTACGGGATGCCGAGCCGCGTGCTCGCCGAGCGTGTCGGCTCCTGCATCGCCTATACGAGCGCCCTGCGAGCCGGCCTCCAGGGGGCCGCGCCCGGCCACCTCGATCCCGTAGCGCTAGAGGAGACCTACCGCTTCCGGAAGCTCGACCGCGATACGACGGTCTATGCCCTCGGCGGCGGGACCAACGTGCTCGCCTCCAAGACGCCCTTGCTCCATAACGCCGCCTTCGAGTCGGCGGGCATGAATTCGGTATTCGTCCCCATGCCCACGGGCGACGTCGCCGCCTTCCTCATGGCGCTCGAGGCCACCCGAGCCATGGGGGCGGCGATCGCCGTACCCCTTAAAGAGGCCCTCCTCCCCTACCTCACACGGCGGTCGCCGGAAGTGGACGACATCGGCGCCTGCAATACCCTCGTGCGCGAGGATACCGGCTGGACCGGCTACAACACGGACGCCGAAGGCTTCGAGCGCGCCCTGCTCGAGTTCATGGGGACTGCGGACCTCCGCGGCCTGCGCGCTACCCTCGTCGGATCGGGGGGGGTCGCCAAGGCCATCGCCCACGTGCTCGCCCGGCTCGGCGTGAGCGCGGTCATCCTCAATAGGACGGTCTCCCGGGCGCGAGTCCTCGCGCAGCGCTACGGCTTCGCCTACGGCCCCTGCACCGAGCATTCCACCGAGCTCGTCGCCGACCACTCCGACATCGTGATACAGGCTACCACCGTCGGGATGGAGGGAGAGCGACAGAGCGACCCCCTCGACTGGTACGATTTCTCCGGCCGGGAGGCGGTATTCGACCTCATCTACAGGCCGGAGCGCAGCATTCTCCTGGAGCGCGCGCAGACCGCGGGCTGCAGGACGACGAACGGTTGGAAGATGCTCCGCTACCAGTCGGCGGCGCAATTCGCGCTCTGGACCGGCCGCGAGCCGCCGGCCACGTATTTTTCCTAAAAGGTAGCCATGCCCAAATCAGCCTTCGTCGCGATCGCCGGCCGCCCCTCCGCCGGGAAGTCCACACTCGTCAACGCGCTCATCGGCGAAAAGGTATCGATCGTATCCCCCGTGCCCCAGACCACCCGCAACTCGGTCAGGGGCATCGTCAACAAGAGCGAGGGACAGCTCGTCTTCCTGGATACGCCGGGCTTCCACATCTCGGAGAAGAAGCTGAACCTCCGCCTCCGCAGCGTGTCCACCGAGGCCTTCGGCGACGCCGACATCGTGCTCTATCTCGTCGACGCGACGAGGAAGCCCGGGGACGAGGAGGTAGCGGTAGCCGCCGCCCTCTTCCACGCCACCGATCGCCTGGTCGCCGCCATCAACAAGATAGACTCCCCGGAAGCCGACCCCGACAGGGCCCTGCTTTTCATCACGGGAAAATTCCCACAGGCCAAGGTCTTCGAGATTTCGGCCCTGACCGGCGCCGGCCTGCCCGAGCTCCTCGCCGCCCTCTTCGCGAAGGCCCCGGACGGCCCGGCCTGGTACCCGGAGGAATACTACACCGACCAGGAGCCCGTCTTCCGGATCGCGGAGATCATCCGCGAGAAAATCTTCCTCCATACGCGGGACGAGATGCCCCACGCCGTCTACGTCTCCTACGAGGACTCCTCGCGCGGCGCCGACGACAGCCTCCTCGCCCAGTACGATCTCGTCGTCGAGCGGGAGTCCCAGAAGGGCATACTTATAGGCAAGGGCGGATCCATGATCAAGCGGATCCGGGAAGAGGCCGAGAAGGACCTGGCCGATATTTTCGACTACGAGGTGAGGCTGAAGCTCTCCGTGCGCGTCGACCCGGACTGGAAGAAGAACGACAAGACCCTGGACAAGCTCATCTATTGAGCTCGCCTACTCACACCGCCTTCCCGACAGGGGCCATGTACAGGGCGAATTCCTCGACGCCGTCGATTCCGAGGAAATCATCCATCTTCCCCTGATGGTATGCCCCGACCCCGCAGGTCCCGCAGCCGATAGCCTCGCAGGCGAGGTAGAGGTTCTGGCATACGTGGCCGACGTCGATCGCGATGATCTTCGCGGAGGCGCAGGAGTAGCGCCACTCCATCCTGTAGGGGACCGTAGTCCAGATGAAATAGGCGGCCGCGCCCATAAGCTGGCCATCGGTGGCTGCGTCGAGCTCCTCGGCCATGCCCTCGACAAAGGCCCGCTCGAGATAGAGCTTGTGCTCGATCGGGAGGTAGCGGTAGAGGCCCTTGGCCACGCCCTCCACGCGATCGACGAAGATATAGGTCTCGAAGGAGTGCCTGGCCCCGCCCGAGGGCACGGTTCGGAACGAGTGCGCTTCCAGGCGCTTCTTCATGCCCTGCGTCGAGTGGAGGAGAAAGGACAATTCCTCGAGGGAGAGCGGATCCTCCCGGAATTTGCGCCGGCTCCGTCTGTTGGCGATCGCCTCGGCGACGGATAGGCCCGGGATCGCCCAGGCATCCTTCGGAACGAGGTCGACGATCGCGCCTCTCGGGTCGTAGGGCTTCTCCTGCGGGGGCACGGGGACTTTCCGGGCTTGGTCGGTCTTGTCGAAATCCACCGCAGCCCAATTGGGCTTCAGGAACTCGCGATCCGCCAAGGCCTTACTCTTCTCGTCCATTTCTTACCCCCCGATTTCTCTTTTACCTAGTATAGCGGCCATCGCGCCGCCCGCGCCATCTCCGATCCCTGTTGACGCTCGGCCTCGACTTCCGTATCTTAACTCTCGCATAGCTGCCTAATCAGGCTAATTCGGGGCAGGCCGACTTCGTCGGCCAACCAGCGTAGCTGGTTTAAGCCCGTGGGCCGTTCGCGGATGATATCCGGATCGGGCCTTTCGGCTGATTTACGAGGCGAGCGTATGAGGTACATAATGCCCGCGCTAGAATTCCCCACAACCTCCTACGCCTCCTCTCCGCGATCGCCCGCACCGGGACGACGACGAAGGAGGGATCATGAACATGACCATGGCTCAGGGCAAGAACGGAATCCGGATCCGAGGCCTACGTAAGGACTACAAGCTAGGATCGACCCTAGTGAGCGCCCTCAAGGGCATCGACCTCGACATCGAGTCGGGTTCTTTCGTCTGCGTCGCGGGGCCATCCGGCTCGGGCAAGACGACCTTGCTCAACATGATCGGCCTTATCGACGCCCCTACGTCGGGCATCGTGAGCGTCGCCGGGGAGGACATCCAGTCGATGCCCGAACGGGCCACGACTCGCTTCCGCTCCCGCACCCTCGGCTTCATCTTCCAGTCCTTCAACCTCCTTCCGGTGCTCAACGTCTACGAGAACATCCGCCTGCCGCTGATCCTGCACCGCGACCTCTCCAAGGAGGAGAAGCACGAGCGCGTCATGGAGCTAGCGGAGTCGGTGGGGCTCGCGGGCCATCTCCGGCATAAGCCCGCGGAGCTCTCGGGGGGGCAGCGCCAGCGCGTCGCCATCGCCCGCGCCCTCGTGACCCATCCTCTCGTCGTGCTCGCGGACGAGCCTACCGCCAACCTGGACTCGGCGACCGGCAATGAGGTCCTCGAGCTCATGGAGGAGATAAACGAGGCGCGCGGGACGACCTTCATATTCTCGTCCCACGACCCGTCGATAATGAGCCGTGCCGGCCGCGTAGTCCGCCTCCACGACGGGCGCATCGAGGCAGCCTGATGGAACGCCTCGGACTCTGCCTGAAAAACCTCGGCCGCCATGGCTGGCGGACCCGCGTCATCCTGCTGATCGCCATGTTCGGCGCCTTCCTCTCCTTCGTATCCGAGAACGTCATCGAGGACGTTTCGAGGAAGCAATCCGACATGTTCGGCCGAGCCTCCACCGGGCACTTCCGGATCCTCTCCTCCAAAATCGAGACGGCGAATACCTTCGGCTACTACCAATACAAGCCCGAGGAGATGCTGAAGCCCGACGAGATAGCCTCGGTGAAGGCTTTCCTCGGGGGCCTCCCCGAAGTTACTGGCGCCCGCGAGCGCATCGTCTTCGGGGGCATCTTCTACGGCGATAACGACAAGGAGCACGGCTACAACGGCATCGCCATGGACATGTCGACCTACGACCGCGACTTCACCGACCTGTACTACGCGAAGGGCCAGAAGGTCGCGGCCGGCGAGTCCGGCGCCTGCGCCGCGAGCTGGTACGAATTCGAAAGGGATAAGATCGTCGACGTAGGTTCCAGCTACGTCTTCCTCCTGCCCAACCGCGAAGGCGAGTTCGTCGATCGCCTCATATCGGTGAAGGGCGGAATCGACTTTCGCACGATGCCCAAGAAGACCATGGGACTCTCCGCCATGTACTTCGATCTGGACGGATTCCGCGCGGCTGTCGGCTATAAGGACGCCCTCGCGTCGGAGGTAGTCGGATTCCTCGCCGACGCGCGAACCGCGGACAAGGTGCTCCCGCGAATTTCCGCGTACCTGGCCAAGGACCATCCCCGGCTCAAGGTCGTATCCTGGCAGGAATACGCCCCGATCATGGCCGAGATCGTCATCGGCTTCGACGCCATGATGAAGGCGGTCGAGTTCATCCTGATCCTCATCTGCGTGCTCCTCGTCGTGAAGTTGACCACGTTCTCCATCATCGAGCGCTACAGCGAGATCGGGACCATGCGGGCCCTCGGCTTCACGAGGGCGGACATCACCCTTCAATTCGCCCTCGAGGGCTTCCTCGTAATAGCGGCCGGGACGACGGCCGGCTTCCTACTCGGCGCCCTCCTCATCTCGCTCCTTCACGCGTCGGGGGTAACGAACAGCCTGACTTTCTTCGAATACGTCATCGGGGACGGCTTCAGGCCCAGCCTGCACGCGAGCAAGATCGCCGCGGTAACGGCCGTCTTCGCGGCGGTCGCCGTGCTCGCGCCCCTGTTCCCCGCGATCCGCGGGGGCAGGCTCTCGATCCTCTCCACCCTGGAAAAGAGGTGATCGCCATGGAACTACTGCGCTATCTACTGACCAATATCGTCAAGCGGCCCATGCGTACGGCCTTCATCGTGGCGGCCGGCGTCATGAGCTCGGTGGTCCTCGTGTTCGCCTTCTCGCTCGGAGCCCGCGTCACGCAGCACATCGCCGCCGACACCATAGCGAAATGGACCGGGCACTTGTGGGTATCGACCGCGAGCGATTTCACGTTCAAGGAAGAGCGTTCCGCCGATTACGCCCGCGAGGCCAAGGCCGTTCACGACTACCTCGCCGCCGATCCGAACGCCGCGACCGTCGTACCCTGGCTGCTGAGCTACTGCGAGATGCAGGCAGGAACCAAGCGGGAATTCGTCCAGATCCAGGCTACCGACTTCGACCTCGACAAGCCCTTCCGGGACAACACCGAGCTAGTTTCAGGATCCTACCCTGCCGCGGGCGAGGACTTCGGCATCATCGTGTCCAAGAGCGTCGCCGACAAGAACGCCCTCAAGGTAGGCGACAGCGTCATGCTGTTCATCTCCTCGGCCTTCGGCGCCCGGAACGCGATGGACTTCGTCGTGACGGGAATCGTGAATGCGTCGGCGCCCTGGTACGAATCGATGATCGGCATGCGAGCCGTCGACTACCTGTCCATGTCCGAGCTGAGCGGCCTCTCGCCCTTCTACAAGGTCTACGTCAAGGACGAGTCTAAAATCCCCTCGATGGTGGCGGCGCTCGCGAGGCTCGCCCCGGATTTCGTCGTCAAGGGCTATCACGATGATAAATTCGTGCAGTTCCTACTCTCGCTGGGAACCAGCAACATCGCGATGTTCGGCTCGATGGCGATGATCATCTTCCTCGCCCTGCTGATCGGCATCAACTCGATAATCCTGACCAATATCTTCGATCGCAGGGACGAGATCGGCACCCTGCGCGCGCTGGGATTCTCCAAGAACACCGTCCGAAACCTGTTCTTCGGCGAGTCGCTGGTCTCCCTGCTCGCGGGATACGTCATCGGAATGGGGCTCGTAGCCATCATCGGCGCCTACTTCGAGTCGCACGTCGTGCGCCCCCCCCTCCTCATGCTTCAGTACATGTTCGGGATGACGCGCATGGGGATCGACTTCACGCCCATGTCGGCCTTGATTCCCTTCCTCATCCTCTTCCTCCTCCTATTCCTGGCGTCGTACCGCAGGATCGGGCTGGAGGCGGAGAAGCAGGCGGTCACCCAGATGGCGAACCGCTGACGACGCTCGTATTATCGGAGGAACCATGAAACGGATCGCGCTCGCTACGCTCGCCACCCTATGCCTCGCCCCCGCGGCGCTCGCCGCCGAGACCAAGGCCGAGGCATTTCCCGGAGGGGACATCGCCGCCTATATCGACTCGGTCGACGCGGCCTTGCTTCCCGTCAATTGCAAGGCCCGCATGGCCATTGTCGATACCTACTCCAGCGGCGACGACCGCTCGAGCGAGGGCTTCTTCATTCGCAAGAACAACCGCGTCGTCTGGGTCGCGACCTCGCCGACCTCGCAGAAGAACTTCGCCCTGCTGCGCGACGAGGATATTTTCTACCAGCGCTTCGCGAACACGAACAAGGTCGTCAAGACCTCGGCCACGGCCAACGCCCGCGGCGGAGAGACCTCGAACCTCGACCTCACGCGATTCAACACGAACCTCGATTATTCCGCGGCCTATATCGGCATGGAGGAGCAGGGCGGGAAGCCCTGCTACCTTTTCGAGCTCAAGGCCAAGAACCGAAAGCTCGCCTACGGGCTGGTCAGGCTCTGGGTGGATCCGGCGACGCGCATGCCGGTCAAGAAAGCCTTCTATGCAGTCTCCGGCATGATGCTCAAGTACTACGACGTGACGAGCGTCGAGCTCGCGGGGGGGAGGGCGCGGTCGATCGGGATGAAATACGTCGACGCCCTCAAGCCCGAGGAGACGAGCCTCTTGAGGCTCTTCGACATCACGCCCCTCGAGAGCGTACCGGCCCAATTCTTCACCAAAGAATACCTGGAATCGGGCCGGCTCTTCCCATACCAATTCTAGCGAAGAAGGATGGCGCGATGAAACGAATGACAGCCGTGGCCGCGATCCTCGCCGCCTGCTTATATCCCTCGGCCTCGAGGTGTATCGCCGAGGAGGCGGAACGCCCCTCCTTCTCCCTCGTCGGCAGCCTCGACCCGCACCTCGCCTATAGCCTCGAGAACCGGGGCTCGGTGTTCTCGAATCCTCTCCTCGGTTCGAGCGCGCCGTTCTCCGACGCGAGCGCGGGCGGCCTCATCGACGGCAAGCTCACATTCTCGCGCGACTACAGGAGCCTTGGCCTCCTCGACTTCACTTTCCGCGACGACGCGCTGCTCGGCAGCCGGGACGGATCCACGGTCGAATCGATGGCCTTCACCGTCAACGAGCTCTACGCCGACCTGAACTTCGGCGATCTCCTGTTCCTCCGCCTCGGTAAGCAGCGGCTTTCCTGGGGGTCCGGCTTCGTGTTCAATCCCTCCGACCCGGTCAACCCGCCCAAGGATCCGACCTCGAGGCGTGCGGTCCGCGAGGGAGTGCCCGCGCTCAAGGCCGAGGTCATCGCCCTGCCCATATCGCTCATGGCCTTCGCGGTAGTCCACGATTCCTTCGACGAGACGGGCTACGGCGCCAAGCTGTCGACCTCGACCGTCCCGAATACCGATCTCGCCCTCTCGGGCTACTGGAGCCCGAGCCAATCCTGGACGGCGGCGCTCAACGTATCGACGGCTCCTTTCTACTCCCTTCCCGGCTGGGACAGCATCCAGGTCTGGCTCGAGGGGAGCTTAAGCGAGGGGGGGCGATACGCCTCCTACGCGGCGGGCCCGCTCGCGGGGTCGGCGGCCGCGGCGACGGCGGAAGGCCTGCAATACGCACTCCTCGCGGGAGGAAGCGCGAAGGTCCCCCTGGTAAGGACTATCGCGCTCGCGGAGTATTATCATCTTTCGGACGGCCTGGAGCGAGACGAGCTATCGGCGGTCTATCGCGCCCTCCGGTCGTCTGACGGAGCCGTCCTCGCCGCATCCGCGGCCTGGTTCCCGGAGCTCGCACGCAGGCCGGGGCGGCAGGCTCGCGACTACGCCTTCGTCTCGCTCGCTCAGCCCTCGATCACCGACTCGGGCGACCCGGTCTTCGACAAGGTCGGACTCTCGGCCTCGTGCCTCGTCAACCTCGCCGATGGCTCCTTCTACGCATCGGGGGACCTCGCCCTCACGCACGTGAAGGACTCGTCGGTCGATCTCAGCGCCAATTGGGCGGATGGCGGGAAGGAGACCGAATTCGGCAACGTCCCCGCCCGGCTCTCGTTCGGCCTGGAGTTGAAGGTCTTTTTCTAGCGCCCGCGCCTATTTGAATCCGACCTTCAGGCTGCAGCCCGAGATCGAGTAGAACAGCTCGGTGCCCTCGAAGACGAAGCGCTCCTCGGCGGTCACGATCGCGACGCGGTCCTCGTAGGGGCTCGCGAAGTAGCCGGAGGCGTAGACCGCGAGCGCCTTCACGTCGCTGGACTTCTTCGCCGTCTTCACCTTCTTGTCGTCCCGCGTCACGGAGACGGAGTAGGAGGCGACGGCGTCCTCGAAGGAAGCCCGCTTCTCCGGCTCGACCTTGACCGCGACCTCGTACGCGCGCCCGGAGGCCGCTGAGAATTGGAAGAGGTCGATCGTTTCGGGCAGGGGTTCGACTTGGCAAAAGCACCCGCCTCGCCTACGAGGAACAAGGATAGCCCGAGCGCGAGTCGCCTCATGCCCGCTCCTTCGCCATACCCTCGACTACGGACGCGGCGTGCCTCACGCATCTCATGCAGACGAGCTCCCTCTCGTTCAGGTCCTTATGGGCCTTCTGCCCCTCCTCGGTATTCAGGTCGGTCTTCAAGAGCTCCTTGCACGCGACCGTCCCGAACTCCTTCTTGAAGGCAGCCAGGAATTCCTTCGTCCGCCGCAGCGCGACATCCTTTTGCGCCTGGTCGTCGCCCCGCGCGAATCCGAATCCCAGGCCGAGGGCCATGAGGCCGCCGGTGACCGCCCCGCAGGTCTCCTGCATCCTTCCCATCCCGGCGCCGAACGAGGAGGCAATCCTTGCGCCGTCCTCGCGCGCGAGCCCGGCTTCCCGCGCGAAAGGAATGAATACCGCCTGCGCGCAGTTGAATCCGGCCGAGAACTCCTTTCCCGCTTCGTCGCTTTTCATCTTATACCCCCAACCCCGCGAGTTCCCTCTGGAGACTCCCGTAAATCATACCCGCGGGCCCTCGATTATATACCTCCGGACTACCATACTTCATAGGAGCGATCACGGAGGAACCATGAGAACGGGTATAGGAGAGCGACCGCGGCTGATAGCCCTCATCGGCCTATTGCTGGTGCTCGGCTTCGCCGGGACGAGCTTCTTCGGGTTCATGGCCTCCCGGCAGGCGCTTAGCGCCTCGATTTCCGAGAATGAGCTGCCAGTCACCTCCGATACCGTCTACTCCGAGATACAGCGGGACCTGGTCCGCCCGATCTTCATATCCTCCATGATGGCCTCCGATACCTTCCTCCGCGACTGGATCCTCGCTGGGGAGAGGACGCCAGATAATATGGTCAAATACTTACGCGAGGTGCTGGTGAAGTACGGCGCCTTCACGAGCTTCCTCGTCTCGGACAGGAGCCGTCTCTATTACCAATCCGACAGGGTCCTTAAGTCGGTAAGCGAGGCCGAGCCGCGCGAT
Source organism: Spirochaetaceae bacterium (assembly GCA_025355995.1). Classification (GTDB taxonomy): domain Bacteria; phylum Spirochaetota; class Spirochaetia; order Treponematales; family Rectinemataceae; genus UBA1306. The sequence continues at coordinate 44,556 of JANXYQ010000133.1, forward strand.
GCCTGGTATTTCCGCGTAAGGGCGATGTCCGCCCCGTACGAGATCAACGTCGATCGCGACCTCGCGCATGCCGACGCGCTGACCGTCTTCATCAATTACCGGGTGCTGGATTATAAGGGCGGCTTCCTGGGCGCCGCCGGCATCGGCATCAACGTATCGGCGATCGGGAGCATGACCGCCGACTACCGCCAAAAATTCGGCCGCTCCGTCTATTTCGTCGACAAGTCGGGGATGATCGTGGCCGGGATGCCGGGAGGCATGGCCTCGCTCCCCCCTAGCGCCGCCCCCGCGGACATCCGCTCCATCGAGGGCCTCTCGGGCATCGCCGGCAGGGCGCTTTCGACGGAGCGCGGCTCCTTCCAATACCGGAGGGCGGGGAAGAAGTGGCTCCTCAACGTCCGCAGCGTCGAGGAGCTGGGCTGGAAGCTCTTCGTCGAGAAGGACGAGGGATCGGCCCTCGCGGGCATCAGCGAGGCTCTCGGCCTGAACCTGGCAATCTGCGCCGCGATAACCGCCCTAGTGCTCGTGATCACCAGCCTCACGATCAACAGATTCCAGTCCCGCCTCGAGCGGACGGCGACGACGGACGGCCTTACGGGCCTCCTCAACCGCTCCGCCCTGGGGCTCCTCGCGCTCCAGGCCTTCAAGGACATGAAGAGGGAGGGCCGCCCCCTCTGCCTCGTGATCGCGGACCTGGATAATTTCAAGGCCCTCAACGACGGCTTCGGCCATCAGGCCGGCGACGGCGTACTCATCCGCTCGACTGCGGCGCTGCGATCCTGCCTGCGCGAGTCCGACCTGGCTTGCCGCTGGGGCGGAGAGGAGTTCCTGTTTATCCTGCGTTCCTGCGCCCAGGCCGAGGCCCTGCCCATAGCCGAGAAGATGCGCGCGGCGATAGCCGCCGCCGATTCGGGGCCCCTGCGGATCACGGCGAGCCTGGGTGTCGCCGAACGAACCTCGGGCGAGGACTTCGATAGCCTGGTCAGGCGGGCGGACGCCGCCCTTTATCGCGCCAAGGGCGAGGGACGCGACCGCGCCTGCGCGGCCGACTAATCCCTGTTCTTCAGGATTACACCGAAGCATTCTACCAAGGACAGGACATCGGGGACGCTGAAGACGGCCTTCCTGACGACGTTGTTCCTCGGATCTATCGCGTAGCCCTTCGCCTCGAAGAAAGAGGCCCTCTCCAGGTTGCAATTATGGAATAGCGTCTCGCGAAAGGTCGAGTCGTCGAACTTGGCCTCGACCAGGTAGGCGTTCTCGAAGTCGCATTCGTCGATCGCGCATCCGATGAACCGCGCCCCTTTCATCTTCAGGTCGCTGAAATTGCAATTCCGCAGTTGCGTCCTCGAGAACGAGCAATCGAAAAGCAGCTGATCGCAGTTGTAAAAATTGATCCCGGCCACCTTGCATTCGACGAATCCCGCGTTGATCAGCTTCACGCGCTTGATGATCGGGTTGGATAGATTGCATCCCGCGAATTCGCACTCCTCGAATACGCAGGAGCTTAGGTCCGCCTCGGTGAGGTTGCAGCCCTTGATCTTGCATTTATAGAATTCCTTCCCGGCGAGGCTGCCGTTCGAGAGGTTGAGGCCTTCTATCAGCTCGTCCTCGTAGGATTCCCTCATAAACTCGAATTCCATGTTCACGCGGCGCTCCTCGGGCAGGCTTCGACAATTTCGCCTCCAGGCACTATAGTCTATTTGTACGATTTTGGGGGCCAGGGATGCGACTGACGATTCGGGCAAAGATCACCGCGGCGAGCGCGGTCGTGGTAATCCTAGTGTGTCTCGCGGTCGCCGTATCGCTCGTCGCCGGCGGCAGCGCCGTGGGGCTCCTGGACAAGCTGCGCTCCTACGACGACGAGCGCGGCCTCGTCCAGGACCTGCAGCTTCAGGTCGCGAACGTTTGGCAGTTCATAACCGACGCCAGCCTGACGCGCAATCGCGACGCGATCGACACGGACGCTCGCACCGCCTACGACAAGGCCCTCGTCGATATCGACGGCCTCCTCGCGATCGAGCCCGACGCGAAGGCCCGCGAGGCGATGACCTCCTTCAAGGAAGTCGTTCGGGATTTCTGGGAGATCGGCGCCGCGATGGCCGATGCCTACGGCCAAAGCAAGGCAGCCGGAGACCAGCGCATGACCGCTTTCGACGCCGCGGGAAACCGAACCCTCGCCGCCCTGGACGCGCTTATCGCGCCCATCCTAGCAGGGCGCGAGAAGGTAGCGACGCCCTTCAAGGCCAGGCTCCGAGCGAACTCAGCCGCCTTCATCGGCCTCGGGATCGTCGCCATCCTCCTCTTCGGGATCGGGGGAACGGTCTTCGCAAGGCGCGTGACCGCCTCCCTTACATCGGCCGCGGTTACGCTGAAGGCGCTCTCGACCCGGTCGGGCGACCTGAGCTCGACCATCGAGGTCGCTTCCTCCGACGAGGCGGGCGACCTCGCCTCGTCGTTCAACGAATTCGTCGGGAAGCTGCGCGGGATCCTTGTAAACGTCGGGGATCTCGTCTCCCGCAACCAGCGCCTCGGAGACCACCTATCCTCGGCTTCCAGGATCACGGCCGAGTCAGTCGCCGAGATGGCCGCCCGGATTTCCGACATCAGGGGGCGCTCGGGCGACCTCGACGGAAATATCGCGACCGCCTCGACGTACATCGAGGAGATCATGGCCTCGATCAACAGCCTCGCCGCCCAGGTGGACCACCAATTCGCCGCCATCGAACGCTCGAGCGCCTCGATAGAGGAGATCCTGGCATCGGTAGCCAACGTCGCGCGCATAGCGGAGACCCGGGCCTCCGCCATCGACGGCCTCGTCGCGCTGATCCGGGAGGGCGGAGGGAAAGTGCGGGGCACCAACGCGGTCATCGCGGATATTGAGCGAAAGGCCGGCGCGATGCTGGACCTGGTCGCGATCATCGACAATATCGCCAATCAGACCAACCTCCTCGCGATGAACGCCTCCATCGAGGCGGCTCACGCCGGCGCCGCCGGCAAGGGCTTCGCCGTTGTCGCGGGCGAGATCCGCAAGCTCGCCGAGACGACCGGATCGAACGCCGCCATGATCGCCAAGACCCTCAAGGCCACGACCGAGAGCGTCCGCCAGGCGACCGAGGCGGGGAACGCGAGCGAGCGATCCCTCGACATCATCGACAGGGAGGTAGGCGAGTTCGCGAAAGCCCTCCAGGAAGTCTCGCTCTCGATGCGCGAGCTGAACCAGGCGAGCACGGAAATACTGGAATCGATCAACACCCTGGTGGAGACGAGCCAGACCGTGAAGACGGCGTCGGGGGAGATGCGGGACGGCACCGTCGAGATTCTGAATTCCGTTCGCGATATAAAGGAGCTGTCGACCGCCACCCTGGAGGACATAGCCGGGGTATCGAGCCTGTCCGACACCATGAGCGGCATCTCGCTCAAGGTAGCCGCCTTCGGGAACCAGAACCTGTACAACAACTCGATGCTATTCACGGAGCTCTCGAAGATACGGTCGGGCGAGACGGCGGCCGAGCGGAAGGAGGGAGTCGAGCTCGGCCTCGCCTGGTCGCAAAGCCTCTCCGTAGGCATCCAGGCCATGGACGACCAGCACAAGGAGCTGTTCCGCCGGATAAGCTCCCTGCTGGAGAGCATGCTCGGCGCCGGCGGCGAGGGCCAGATCAGGCAGCTCGTCGATTTCATCTCCCAGTACGTCGAAGTGCATTTCCGGGAGGAAGAAGAGCTGCTGCGCAGCCGGGGCTACCCGAAGCTGGAGGCACACCGAGCGCTGCACGAATCCTTCAAGCAGGAGTTCGCGTCCATCGCGGCCAGGCTCGCTTCGGGCGGCGTCACCGCCTCCATCCTCATCCTGATACAGGACAAGGTCGTCAATTGGCTCATCGACCACATCGGCAAGGTCGATCGCCAGTACGGCGATTTCTTCGAAAGCGGGGCCGCGCCGGCTCCCTAGCCTATCGCAGGATGCCGCGGAGCTCGTCGAGCCCGGAGATCTCGTATTTCGGCACGATGCCCGTGTCATTCGCCTTGCGCTCGGGATTGAACCAGCAGGTGTCTATCCCGTAGTTCAATCCGCCCTGGATATCCGAGCTCAAGGAATCGCCGACGATTATCATGGCATCCTTATCCGCGAAGCCCGTTTCCCGGCTCATGTAGTCGAAGATGCCGATATCCGGCTTGCTGCTCCCCGCGTCCTCGGAGACGATAATCCGACGAATATAGCGGTTGATTCTAGAATTCGCGAATCGAGGCATTTGCACGTCCTTGATGCCATTCGTCACAATGACCAAGGCGTACTTGTCATAAAGGTATTCGCAGATATCCTCGGCGCCTCGCAGCAAGAAAGTGCCTTGCCCGAGCCACCCTATGAATGAGCCGCTGAACGCCTCGGCGTCGATCCCGGTCCCCAGGCCTTCGAAGAGGAGCGTAAACCTCTCTATCTTGAGCGCGTCCAATCGGAGCTCGCCCTTTTCCAGGCGCTTCCATAGGGCCTTGTTTATCTCGTCGTATTTTTTGGAAATGCGGTCATCGAGTGCGATCCCGTAACCCCTCAAGGCCTCGGCTAGAGCGAACCCTTCGGCCTTTTTAAAATCGAAGAGGGTCTCGTCCGCGTCGAATAGGACGAGTTCGTACTTTTTCAAGGAGCGACCGACGAATTCATCTGGGTGCGATTCTAGGGCTTTCTCTTTCGCGGCCGCGAGGCCTTGAGCGAGTTTTCCGCGACCCTGAATTTTACGATTCGCTTAATCAGCGATATGGGCAAAGGCTTGTCGAGCGGAAATTGGACCGATCCCTTCGCATGCTTGTACTCGCCCAACTCTTTTTCGAACTCGGATATCCCGTTCGCGCCGGGGTAGAACCCGATGTGCTTTTCATAGCCGGCGAAATACACGAGGTTGCCATGGAAATAAAGCGTCGGCATTTGATAGGAGATGATCTCGCTGGCGTCGGGCGCCGCCGACCTTATCGCCTTTCTAATTTCGCGCAGTTTGCCCTGGGCTTGCGTGGGCGCGCTCAAAATATAAAGCTCCACCAAATCGGGTTCACCTTGCATAGTCCCCTTACCTCCAGACCGCGACGAGGCCCCCGAAAACGGCATAGGTGAGGAGGAAAAGGCCGTTGTTGATCAAGAGGACTATCGGCTTCCGGCCTTCCCAGAGCGTATTGAGACTGTGGGTTAATGCGAAAACCGCCCAGGCGACGACGCCGACGCTGAGGCCGCCCAGGAAGGTCGTGGCGCCTAGGCTATGCACGATGACCTGAAGCCCGTAGGAAAGGATGAAGGACGCGACGAGGCCGCTTAGGAATAGAAAGGGCATGGCCTTTTTCTCCTGCTCCGTCATCTCTTTCTTCCCATAGGTACCCAGGGCCGTTGCCCAGGGCTTCAGGAAGAGCGCCGGCGAATACCAGATCCAACTCAAGAAAAAATTTACTATAGCTATGACGAGGAGGGGGAGTACCGATACCTGGAATTGAAGCATATATTACTCCTTATATAAGAAATATTATTCCGCGACCCCGATTAGTCAACGGCTGCGAAAGAGAATCTATTCCACGGCGAATTAGGTCAGCCGAACTTATAGCCGAAGCGGCGCAGCATTCCCCTGCGCTCAGCCTTGTCCGCGTCGCCCTCGAGGCCTTTGGGGGAATGGCCGTCCACGGCGCCAAGGATCGCGGAGCCCTGGTCCGATCGGGCGACGATGAGCTCGAGGGGATTCGCGGTCGCGCAAAATACGTGGCAGACCTCGGGGCAAGCCTTGATTCGGTCGAGCACGTTGATCGGGTACGCGCCGGGGCCGAGGACGACATAGAAGCTGTGTCCCGCTCCGGTAGCGCGGGCGCAAGCGACGGCGTCGCCGATCAAGGCCGGATCGTTGCCCTCGGTGCGGACCAGGCATGGCCCGGAGGCCTCGTTGAAGGCGAGGCCCCATTTCCCGCCCAAGCCGGAGCCGGCCAGGATCTCGGCGAGGTCCTCTACGGTTTTTATGAAATGGGACTGGCCCACGATTATATTGCAATCCTGGCTCCACTCGAGCCGCACGGCCTCGATATTCATGGATTCCTCCTGGTTCAGCGAGCAGTGTACATCCCTTCGCCCATGGGGTCGAGTCCGACCAGGCCCGAGGCGATATCCCAGAGCCTGGCCCGCGCGGCGGGATCGCATATCCGCTCGCTCAAACGCGCGCGCCTGCGTCGGGAGGAATAGGCGCCGCTCACCCCATCGTAGGCGCGGAAGGGACCGTAGCCCCTCTCCATCCCGAGGTCTCCCGAGTCGAAGTGCCCGAAGAGCCCGGCTATAGAGCTGGTGTTGACGATCCTGCCGCCGTCCGCGAGGAGGGGAACGAGGAGTCGCGCGAGGAGGAAGGGTCCGAGGATGTTGACGCCGAAGCAACGCTCGAAGCCATCGGCCGTAACTTCCCGCTCGGGACAGAAGACGCCCGCGTTGTTCACGAGGGCGTCGAGGTCCAGGGCCGGGGCTAGCTCCGCGCTGCCGCGGCCCGACAAGGCGCCGGGGTCGGACGCGACAGCGTCGCGGGCCGAGGCCGCCCGATCCGGGTCGCGGCAGGCGAGGAGGACCCTATGCCCCGATCGGGCCAGGGCTCGCGCGACGCCGTACCCATCCCCGCCCCTAGCCTTCGAAGACGGGATGGTCCCGATCGGCGAGGCCGACGGCGGCCTGGCCGCCCAGCTCGGCGACGATGGCTCGGGCTATTTCGTCGCGGGCGGCGAACACCGCCCCGTCGTTTATTCCGCGAAAGCCGTCGATCGGGAAGAAAACGCTCGAGGCCGAGGCGCCAATCTTCCCCTCCTCGCTCTGGCGCCACATCCAGCGCCGGGTACGGACGGAGCTTCCGCTCGCGTATACGAGCTCGCCGGGCTCGGGCGCCTCGCGCAGGTCCGAGCCGAAGGGGATGAAGTAATCGCCGTCCCGCGACAGCCTGAGCTCGATCTCCTCGCTGGAAGACAGGTCGTGGGCGCCGATGGGGAGGAAATTCGCCACCGAAACCGCGTTGCCCAGATCGACGACGGGATTGATCGAGGGCAGCGCGCCTGCCTTCTGGATCCTCGACATGAGCGCCTCTATCGACGGCATGAACCTGTTCGGGTTGATTCCGAAGGCCACGAATGCCTCGCGATACGGCAGGATCCTCGGGTCATCCTTGACCTTCCCGGCCAATCCGGGCGCAGCCTCGCGGATGGCCGACTCGAGCCGCACCCGTATCGCCGCCGACGCCCGCGCGTTGTCGATGCCGCGGGCCGATACGACGCCGACGATGAAGTCCGGCCTCTTCTCGAAAACCGCCTTTCCGATCTCGAATCTCATGTATTCTCCTATTTCCCGCGCCAAGCGCGGATGGGGTCATAGAGGTCGGCCGCGAGGGGATGGTCCTTGAAAAGCGGGCGGATTACCAGGGAATTCGAGACCCTGTCGTACTCGAGCTCCAGGAGTGAGTCCGGGAAAACGGACGAGGAGCGATAGGTCCCGTCCCCGACCGCGAAGAGAGGGTAATAACCCATCGGTATCGCCGACAGCGGATCGCCGGGGAAATACATCGCGAGGGTCCAGCCCCGCTTCTCGCAAGCCCGGATGGACGCGGTCATCGGCGGGTCGCCTATAGCCCACTCGCCCTCGTAGGGTGAGCTTCCCGCGCGGCTCCCCGCGACCCGCTTGTATTCAAGCCTCAGGGGCAGGCTCTCGCGGAGGAAGGAATCGCTCCCCTGCGCGAGGGAAATCGCCCGCAGCTTGGCCTGCGGCCAAAGCAGGACCTTGAGCTCGGAGCCGGAGTAGGCGTCGAGGTAATAGGCGGGCGTCGCGAAGCGACGCAAGAAGAGCCGACTCGAATCCGCCGCGTCCAGGGAAAAGAAACGAAGCCTATCCTGGGCGCCCGCGCGAAGGTTGACGAACCAATTCCCCTCGATGAGCTCCTTGGCGCCGGGGGCTTGGCAATTCGCCGAGGCGATGCCGAGTCCCGCAAGGCAGGATACGAGGGCGATTACCGCGATCTTCCTCATTTCTTCAGCTTCCTGAACCTGTAGAATTCCCAGGAGTCGAAGGCCGCCGGGTCGTAGACCGACAGCGACTTGAAGGGGACGGGCCCGCCGGAGGAAGCGAGGGGATTCACGACCGCGACGCGGGCCATCTCGCCCTCGGGCGTCCAGGCGATGCTCTTCTCGATCATCGGCGTATGGTCCAGGTAGGCGAGCATGACGAAAAGATCGGGCGATCCCTCGGCGGCTTGGGCTTCCTCGCTCGGTACGCGCCCGGCCACCCTTCCGTCCAGGCTCACGGCGAAACGCCCTCCCGACGCGAGGGAGAGCAGCTTGGCGATGGCGGCTCCGTCCAGGCAGACAAGGGCGCCGTAGATGTTCTCGGTATACAGCTTCTCCTTGCTCGCGAGCTCGTTGAGTGCCTCGGGAGTCGTCCTCTGCCCGGTCAGGGCGGAAATGACGTTGGCGGCCGCGACGAGCGTGCCGCCGTAGTCGCCGAGGGTGACGGGATTCGTCGAGAACACGCCGAAGTGGTTGGCCAGCTCTGGGTCGGACTGGGCCAGCGCCATCAGCGCCTTGGCCCTGGCATCCGCGGGCGCTTGGGCGGCCGCCGGAGCGCTGCCGGGGGCCCAGGCGGCGGCGGAGAGCAGGGCGACGGCGAGCATGGCGTGCCTAAGAGCCATGGCTCACTCCTTGCTGATATAGGTAAAGGAATCCAGGAGCTCGAGGAAGGCCGTGCGCTCGCGCTCCCGCTCTCTCGCGCTGCGGCAAAACAAGACGAAGATGAAATACGCGCCCTCGCCGTCGTAGTAGGCTATCGACTGGTAAAAGCCCTCGGTCGGATCGTCGAAATCCTTGATGGTGAAATCGTATTTCACTCCGCTCGAGTAGGGCGCGAGGTCCTTCACGACGTTGGTGGGGTCGGTTTTCATGAACATCGTCTCGTCGGCTTCGATGAAATCGCCGAAGCCCGCGGCCTCCCCCGCCTTCTTGCCCGTCGGGGTTATATACATATGGAGGCTCGAGGGGGAGAATTTCGTCCCCTGCTTGTAGAAGAGCCCCTGAACGCCTTGATGGCGGAGGGTGGTCGCGTCCCAGACCCAACCCTCGGGAGCGGAAACGAGGAAGGCCCAGCCCTTTCCTTCGATTAATCCGCCGGCCTGGGCGGAGAGAGATAGGGCCGTGAAGGCCATGCATAGGAATAGTGCCGCTTTCTTTTCCATATCTCCTCTTTTAGGCAGCGCCGACCCCTTAATACTTGTTCGTGGATGGATTATACTCGAACTATCTTCCGTACATCGAGCAAACACATGGAATTCCTAGAACTCAATCTTCATCCCGATCTTCAGAAGGGCATCTCCGACGCCGGTTTTACGACCTGCATGCCCGTCCAGGAAATGGTCTTCGCGCACTCCCTTTCCGGCGAGGACATCTACGCCCAGTCCCAGACTGGCACCGGCAAGACCGCCGCCTTCCTTATTTCCATTATGCAGCGAATAATGACCGATCCCGAGCTGCGTACCAGGAAGGTCCTCATCCTGACCCCGACCAGGGAACTGGCCCTGCAAATTGAATCCGATGCCAGGAAGCTCGGCAAGTACCTGCCGATCAGCACCGGGGCCTTCTACGGCGGCGTCAGCTACGGCCCCCAGGTCGACCTCCTCAGGGCAGACGTCCAGATCATCGTAGGCACGCCCGGTCGCGTCATCGACCTCCTCCAGCAGGGCAAGATGCTGTTCAAGGACGTCGGCTTCCTCGTCATCGATGAGGCGGACCGGATGTTCGACATGGGCTTCATCGACGACCTGCGCAAGCTGCTTCGCTACCTGCCCTCCGCCGAAGGGCGCCAAACCTACCTGTTCTCCGCCACCCTGGGCTTGCGGGTCAAGGACCTCGCTTGGGAGTACATGCGCAATCCCAAGGAAATCTCGATCGAGCCGGAGAACGTGACGGTCGAGCTCGTCACTCAGGAGCTCTACCACGTCGGGGGGCACGAGAAGCTGCCCCTCCTTCTCGGCCTCCTGGAGCGCGAGAAGCCTAAAAGCTGCCTCATATTCTGCAACCAGAAGTTCATGGTCGAGGAACTCGCGCGCCGGCTCAAGATCAACGGCTACGACTGCGAGTTCATAATGGGCGACCTGCCCCAAGCCAAGCGCACCGAAGTCATCGAGCGGCTCAAGGCGGGGCAGATCAGCATGCTCGTAGCCACCGACGTGGCCGCCCGCGGCCTGGACGTCGAGGCCCTCGACCTGGTCATCAATTACGACGTCCCCGAGGACGCCGAGTCCTACGTCCACCGAATCGGCCGAACGGCGAGGGCGGGCAAGTCGGGCAAGGCCATCACCCTCGCCTGCGAGAAATTCGTCTACGGCCTCTACGCGATAGAGAAGTACCTCGGCTTCAAAATCCCCGTCATATCCTTCGGCGACTCGATGCTGCTCGCGGACAGGAGCAGGGGCGTCCGCTTCTCGCGCGACCGCGGCGGAGAGGGGCGCAGCCGGGACTCCAGGCAGGGCGCCCGCGGCTATGGCGGCGGGAAGAGCGGATCCTACGCGGGCGGCAGGCCCGGCCCGGAGCGACGGGACGAGCCGCGCCGAGCGGCTCCGAGGCGCGAGGAAACTCGCCGGCCGGCGGAGGAAGGCAATCGCCAGCAGCCTCCTCGCGAGGGGCAGCGCCGACCTGCGGGAGAGGGCCAGCAGCGCCAGCCCCAACGCCAGGGCGAGGGCCAGAGGCAGCAGCAATCCGGGCAACGGCCGCCGCAGAGCGGGCAGAGGCCCCCCCAGGGCCAGCGGCAAGGGCAGGGACAAGGTCAACAGCGCCAGTCGCCGCAGCGGCAACAGGTACAGAAACCCCAGGCTCAGCGCGCGCCGGCGCAGGCTCCCAAGGCTTCCGTCCCCGCCAAGAAGACGGGGATTCTCGGCAAGATCAAGAGCCTATTCAAGAAGAGTTGATGCTCGAGCAATAATACGCGTACACGATCGGGGATACGCCCGCCCGCTCCGCCAGGGCCAGCATCGCCTCCTGGAGCAAAAGATACTGCTCCTCGGTCGCGACGAAGCCCGCGGGGACCGAGGCGGGGATCTCTATCGAGAAGTCCCGGTCTACGAGCTCGTCGATGCACAGCCTCAGCGGCCTCAGCGTGGATCCGTCGAGCGGCACGTGGAGGAAGTCCCTGATCATGCTGGACCTGCAGGCTTCCGACTCGTTGATGGCCTTAAAAAGCTGGTCCACCGCCCTGAACGCCGAACCGAAGGGAAGCTTGGAGCGCCTGTCGGGAAAGCCGTTGCGCCAGGTGCGAAGCAGGTCGAGCCCCGTGCGGCGGACCAGGATGTCGAATTGCTCCTGGTTGATGACGTACCGGGCGCTCTTCACCATCCTGGGTACGCTCTCCCTCGCCCAGCGCCCATAGGTCTCCATGCTCCCCCCGCATTTGCGGGCGAGAGCCTTGATCCACGAGCTCTCGACGGACTCGCGGGCTATGGCCTCTGGGCTCGAGTCGGTGCAGGGGTAGTCGAAGGACGCGGCGAAATCCGATAGCGCCTTCGCCGCCTCGTCCGCGCCGGCGAAGGCCGCGAATCCCTCGCCTATCATCGTTTCCTGTCCACGAGGCGCCGCGCGTCCTCGTCGGGCCCCTCGTATTTCTTCCGATCGTGCAAGGCAGCCCAGTAGGAGACGCCTCCGCCCTGGGCCGATATGCGCAGACCCCAGCTGCCGGGCTCCTTATCGTATTCCTTGCGGATCTCGCGTACGCCCGGCCCCTGGACCTCGAAGGACTCCGTGGTCCTGCCGTCGGGATGGTCCAGCTCGACGATGGCCTTGCCGCCCTCGACCCGGAGGTAGAGCTCGAGCTTGACCGGCCTATGGTTCAGCGAGAACGCGACGCTCGTACGGTCGTCCCGCCCTTCGACGAGGTTCGCGCTCTTCGACGAGAAGGAGTACCTCTCGCCGCAAGAGAGCGCGAGGGCGGCGAGCGCGAGGACGAGGGCCGGGACGCGCGCTAGCGGCGTCGCGCGGCTGCTGCCGGCGATGCCTCCCTCGTGCGGTAGGTTCAGGCCTTGGTTACCCCTAGGCACTCCGTCCCCCCTTACTGCGCTCCCTTCCTGACGTTCTTGCCTATGACCTCGTGGACGTTGTGTATCGTGATGAAGGCGTCTTCGTCGATTCCTCTCACCGCGTTCTTTATCTTGGATATCTCGAGCCTGCGCACGATCACGTAGATGATATCCCTATCGGCTTTAGAGTAGCCGCCCATGCCTTTAAAAATCGTGATGCCCGCCTTTAGCCGCTCGAAAAGGAAATTCGAGATTTCCTGGGACTTGTCGGACACGATGAACAGCGCCTTCGATTCGTCGATGCCCTCGACCACGAGGTCGATGGCCTTGTACGCGATCAGGTAGGCGGCGACGGAGTAGAGGGCCCGATCCAAGCCGAACACGAGGCCGGCGACCGAGAAGATGACGACGTTGAATCCCATGACGATCTCGCCGACAGAGAAGGGCACCCGCGAGGTGAGGATGATGGAGATTATCTCGGAGCCATCCAGGCAGGCCCCGTTCCGGATTATGAGGCCGACGCCCGCCCCAAGGAGAATGCCGCCGAATACGGTCGCTAGGAAGAGGTCATTGGTTATGAGGCCGCTGGGCTCGAAGAGCGCGACCCAGACGGAAAATGAGGCGACAGCGTAGAGCGCCAGAAGGAGGAATCTTTTTCCAATGAGCTTGAGGCTCAGGGCCATGAAGGGGAGGTTGAAAGCGAAGACCAGCACCGCCAGAGGCAAGGCGCCTAGGTAGCTGACGATGATGGCTATGCCGACGACGCCTCCGTCCAGTATCCGATTCGGGACGAGGAAGCGCTCGAGGGCGAAGGCTGCGAGTATCGCCCCTGCTTGTATGAAAAGGATATTGCCGAAAAGCCTGAGAGCTTGTTTCTTAAGGGCACCTCGAAAAACCAATAAATAATCTTGTTTTCTCATTGAATTAGAAAAAGGAATCTTCTACGACGAATCAGACAGTTCTGCAAAGCATTTTTCGACGGGCTACTTACCATGATTCTTCGGATGCCCAGCCCATGGG
>JANXYQ010000016.1 GCA_025355995.1 Spirochaetaceae bacterium
TGGGCTGGGCATCCGAAGAATCATGGTAAGTAGCCCGTCGAAAAATGCTTTGCAGAACTGTCTGATTCGTCGTAGAAGATTCCTTTTTCTAATTCAATGAGAAAACAAGATTATTTATTGGTTTTTCGAGGTGCCCATAATTCAATTAGGTTCATTAGTTTGATATTTGGAGGCGTAATCGGTAGATATTTAGGGAAAATTACATATGGTTTATATGTATTTCATATTTTCGCGATAGCACTGACTGAACGAATATATAAAATCATCGGTATAAATCCGAAAGTAATTAATTCGAAGTATTGGATTTTATCCTTTGCAATATCCTTAGGTATGACAATTGGTATTTCATCGATTTCCTATGAAATATATGAAAAACATTTCCTGAAGCTAAAAAAACGATTCACAAGCATTATTTCAAGGCCGGTATAAATATTTAATAATCAATACTACGTATTAACTTCATGGTATATTAGTGGAATAGCTTCCAAGGCATTCATAGATTTGCAGCCATTTTAGAAAATCGTAGTAGGCAAGAACAAAAAATCAGCTGAAAACGCTTTGTAAATACCATCATTTGTGGGCCAATGCTTTCGGTAACGAACCAACAAGAGGCAGATATGTGTTTATCAATGGTTGGGGAATATGTCATAATCACTCCTGTATTTAATGAAGCGGATAATATTGAAATTACGATCAAAAGCGTACTCATTCAATCCTTAAGACCCTCATTATGGCTGATCGTCGACGATGGATCGACAGATCGAACTGCCGAAATCATCAAGACATATTCAATGCGGAACAAATGGATACGCTATGTTTACAGGGACAAGGTCGCTGACCAAAGTTACTATAGCAGTAATGTATATGCAATCCTGAGTGGCTATCAGAGGTTCCTAAGCGTACGAATGAATGATCCGGAATCAGATTCTGCAGATCGAAGCGACGCCCCAAGCATTGATTGTAAATATCTCGCGATCCTGGATGGCGATATTTCCCTGCCTCCAAACTATTACGAGCAGATCATAGCACGACTGGACGCTGACTGTTATTTGGGTATTGCGTCAGGTGTTTATGTGGATCGTATTGGCGAGAATCAATTCAGAAAAGTGCAAAACGACCGGCGATCTACCCCTAAAGCAATAATGGTATTTCGGAGGAAATGCTATGAGGATATCGGCGGGTTTATCCCAATGAAGCATGGCGGCGAGGATACTTGCGCCTGTTTTTCAGCTCGGATGAAAGGATGGAAGACTTGGTCGTTCCCGGATATCATCGTGATTCATAATAAACCAATAGGAATGGGGCATTCCAGAAGCATCCTACAAGTCCGTTTTAGGCATGGGGTTGGTGAGTACTATATGGCTACGCACCCCGTGTTTATGCTCGTAAAAACCTTGAGGCGATGTTTCGTGGAATATCCAATCATTTTAGGCGGATTAGCTAGACTGTCAGGCTATATATTCGCATGCCTGCGAAGAGAGAAAAGACAGATCTCGGGTGAGCTCATCCGATATATTCACAAGGAGCAGCTTGGGCGTGTGTTAAAGCTCAATTCTATTTCGAAAAAATAATGAAATTACCCAGGTTCCGAAGACAGGCGATAAAACCTCACTAAATCTACTATCATCCTTGCCATCAATCTCGACTTGTTTACGAAATATTCGTAAGGCTATACGTCACAAATCCTAAGGTGCCTTAGGTCTGTGCCTCGCAGCTATGCTTCCCTATCCCCCATATGTCGCTAAGTTGAAGCGTCTACGATCGGAACGGTTACTTCAGAATAGTTAGGGTGTCCAGCTCTCACCAAGAGATCGTACATGCGTGCGCCCACTTTTTGCCAAGTATATTCCTTTGCACGCTCCGCTGCTTGTGCCGCAAATCGATGACGCAAGCTTGCGTCCTTCGCCAAGATGCGAAGTGCTGCCACCCAAGCATCGGTGTCATATGGATCAACCACGTAGCCTTCCTGTCCATCGCGGACGATAGGTACTTTTCCCATCGGACTCACGATCGAGGCGAGCCCGCATCCCGCCGCCTCGTAAGAAACTTGCGGACTCCCTTCTTCGTGAGTGGGCAAGACGAAGACATCAGCAGCGGCAAAAACGCTTGCTATATCACGTACATAGCCGAGGGCTTCGACGTCAGGACGCGCAAGTTGTCGCGCGCTGACCGCTTCAATGTCTTTGTCGATAGCGCCTGCAATCAGCAGTTTCCCTTTTACTTCTGCCTTTTCCCAAGCTTCTAGTAGCAAATTGAGTCCCTTGCGAACAATCCCATATCCCACAAAAGCAAAAACTGGTAGTCGTTCAGGACGTTCAAGGCCGATAGCGGAGGACAAGCGCATAGGGCTCCAGCCATAGGAAGTCCGAAGAATCCGGTCGGATGCGATCCCTGCGTCGATAAGGCTTTTCGCCACAAATTCACTGGGCGCAGCGACGTAATCACACATTGACATTTGCGTTTTCTCTTCTGCCATGTCTTTCGGCAGACACCAGCCATCGGGTAATGGATTCCCGATTCGGGAATAGGCTGATTCGAGAATCGTTTTGCAAGTATATGCCATGCAGTTTATCTTTTCTGCGATTAATATCCCCCCGCGATCCTTGACTCGCCTCATGAAAGCGGTATTGTATGGCGGCCATAGATAGACCAGATCGCCTGCTTTGATGTCGCGCAACGCTCTTCTCATGACAGCCCGATTCATCCAAATATTGGGAATATGAGCTTTTCGTAGGCCTCGCCAAAGCAGGCGCGGAAATACTGCGCGGTGATACGCGCGTGATAGCGTAGGATCACACTGAGGAATCCAAAGGCGAGGAGCAAGAAGCGGGCCTGTCATATTGTCGAGCAATTCCCTAACAGTGTTGCTAACCCCACCATGGACTAGAGTGTTACTGAAAATCGTCTGTACGTTTAGCGGTGATCGAATCGGATCCTGAATACCATCGTGTTTCATTGTCATCCTCCCAAGTAAACGGATAGTACGCTACTTGTATGAAAGTATCACCGTTTCGCTTTACTATTGATATTATATAATTGCTCAGATATGTCGCAGGCTGGGCACTAATACTATCCAAGAAGCGTCCCGAATACCGAAAAAATATACACAAACGACAATAAGTCACGTTAGGCTCAATCAGGTAAAGCAGTATCTGTCGATACAAGCTCGCGATTGGCCCAACAGTTCATTCAAGTAACCTAATCCGTCCTACTCAAAACTGTCAACTGAAAAGCGTCGAAACAGCTATTCCCGTCGCGTGAATGCGCCATTCGGCTTTTGGCGCAGCTCGGATGCCTTCGAATATTAAATTCGAATAGGTCAACTGATTAATTAGCAAAAGTGTTCTGAAGGCAATCGTATTGCATCCGCCTACTGAAATCGGAATAGCGGACTTTGCTGAGAAAAAGTCGTGGCCGTAGGAGCTGGACTAAAAATCTCGCTACTGGGAGCTGAGGCAATTCAAGGTTTACTACTAAGCCGACAATTGTTTTAGTCCGATTTATTTGGAGTATTTATGAATCGCTTGGTATTCATGGATGGCCTCAGAGGTATCGCGATCCTGCTGGTTGTTTTTTATCATTCGTTCTCTCGCTGGCCTGATTTGGTTCCATATGGATATCATTATACCAATTTTCCTTTGTTTAAATTTGGCTGGTTTGGCGTAGAGTTGTTCTTCCTAATCTCGGGTTTTGTTATCCTAATGACCCTCGAAAAAAGTCGTAACTTCGCCGATTTTATAAAGAGGCGATGGTTGAGATTATTCCCGGCGATGCTTGTCGCGACAGTGATCGTATTCGCGAGCGCCCCATTTTTCAGAGAGCGTCCCGCAGGAATACCGGCATTCCGGGATATAATCCCTGGGTTATTATTCATCGATCCAGAATGGATTGGAAAAACATTTAATGGGAGGCAGGGTGTATTAGAAGGGGCATTTTGGTCTTTGTTCGTAGAGGTGAAATTCTACATCGTTTTCGGGTCCCTGTACTTTCTCTATGGTAAGAAAAGGGCAAAACTAGGACTTTTTTTATGTTTCTTTATCGGAGCCATCGCATCGTTTATGGACAAAAAATCCCTATTCTCCACGGTACACAACATAGATTATTACGTTAATACATTATTTAGTTTTTATTACTTCGGATGGTTTGCCCTTGGGGCTATCTCGTATGATATGTTTAAGGAAAAAAATGGGAGAAAGTTTTTCTTGGCAATTGTTATTGGAGCCATTATTTCATTTAGGATGGCGATGGACAGTTCTAGTATTTCTATTTTTATCGTAGCGATGTTGATTACGGTTTTTTTCCTCTCTTCACTGTTCTCGAAAACCTTACAGAAAATCTTGGCAAACAAGTATTTCGTTTTTTTTGGATTTATTAGCTATCCTCTATATTTGATTCATGAAAACCTAATGGTTTCCCTGATAATAAAGTCAGGTAAAATTACTAGTTACATACCGGGGATATTATTACCGGTTATTCCCATCGCAATAGTCTCGCTGATCGCATTATTGATCGCCAAGTACGCGGAACCGAGTATTAAGAAGCTCTTGCTGGCCTTTTTCCCAATGAAAGTAAAAAGCCCCCCCCCAATGTCCTCGCTCAAATAAGATAGCCTTCAAACAATGTATCGGTTCGTATACTATGGCGCTTGAAGGCTGGCTTATAAAATAATTATTGTTTTGCATAATATTGTTATTTTGGTAGTATTGTACTTTGATAACGAAAAATAAATCGAATGGTAGATGAGTGATAAAATACTTTCAACCCAGAACCATTGAGAATCTTCTTCCGATTATTGATGCCCTGCTATTTTGTAGTAGTAAACGTATCTTGTTGAACGTGTTCTGGACCTTCACCATATCTCCTTCAAGCCTACTGTTTGGCCCGATTACCTCGAGTATTCCCGGGACCAACCGGCAGGCTGGGCTATTCCTAAAATCGAACTCCGCATAGTTCAAGCGCTTTCCTTCCAAACTGGATTCCTCGAATATTTAACCTCATCCATGTAAAAGAAATAGAACATTTTGTCATCATCCCGCTATTTTTCATGCGGGTGTGCCGTAATAATTCCTGTTCACTAGACGCTACGTTCCCTACTCCTATCTATCGAGCGGGATGAGGTTTACCAGTTGGGTGAATTTGGAATCCTACCTTTATTATTTATCACTAAAACATCAAGCGCCGATGACAATTGTTTCTAAAGGATGGAAGGGACATGAGGAAGGGCTCGATCATCGCATTGCAGCCTAGTGGCTGCCTGCTGTGTTCGCCCAAGGACCTAATCAGCTTCTGAACTAGTAGCCGGGGCGAATTTCCCGATCGGAAGTAGTAGATTGAAAATCCGTAGATTTGCGATTGGGTGTTGGAAGAGAGGCGGTGTAAAGATAGTTGGGACTAAAGAAGGAGAGGGTGTTCGGAACCAAACGTCTATTCCTAGTTTTATATCCGCATGATGGTAGAAAAGGGAGGAAGATTGCAGATGATGAGGTTGAGTAGTAGAGAAAAATGTTTCAATCCTTGATTTACCAGTTATAATATGCGAGCTGATATTTTTGCGTTTTAATATAGTTTATTGGAGAATGAGGTTGCTTGATGCTCGACAGACAATTAGTACTCTGGAATGAGACATTCAGGGATTACCCCTTGGACAATCCCCTCACCTCGTTCCTGGAAGAGCAAGCCCTCAAGACTCCTGAAAACGCGGCTGTCGTCTTCGAAGACGATAAAGTTAGCTACGCCGAGCTTAACCGGCGGGCCAATCGGCTCGCCCGATACCTGGTAGAACGCGGCGTGACCGCCGATTCGCTGGTCGGCGTCTACATGGAACGCAGCGTCGAGATGGTCGTCGCGCTGATCGGCATCGTCAAGGCGGGCGGGGCCTATGTCCCATTCGATCCCGATTACCCAGCGGAACGACTCGCTTTCATGTTCGAGGATTCTGCCGTCTCGATCGTCGTAACCCAGCATCGGTTCGAACATGGGGCCATCCCGGCGAGTATCGATCGCGTCTACCTCGACGAAAAGGCATGGCATATTTCCGAGGATAAGGACAACAAGAACCTCCCCCTCCGGTCCGGACCGGAGAACGCTGTCTATATGATCTACACCTCCGGATCGACCGGGAAGCCCAAGGGGGTCGTCAATATCCACAAGGGGCTAGTCAACCGTCTCCGGTGGATGCAGGACGAATACCTGCTCACAGGCGATGACCGCGTCCTGCAGAAAACGCCGTACAGCTTCGACGTATCGGTTTGGGAATTTTTCTGGCCGCTTATGACAGGCGCCAGCATCGTCATGGCCAGGCCCGGCGGCCATCGCGAAACCGGCTATCTCATCGACGCCATCGTGCGCTATCAAATCACGACCATGCATTTCGTGCCCTCGATGCTCAACCTCTTCGTCGGCTCCGAAGGCCTGGAGAGAATATCCAGCTTGAGACAGGTGATGTGCAGCGGGGAAGCCTTGCCCTTGGCTCTGGCAAAGCGATTTTTCGAGCGCCTGAGCCATACCAGGCTGCACAACCTGTACGGACCGACAGAGGCATCCATCGACGTCACCTACTGGGAGTGCGAAGCCGACTCGACGAAGAACGTCGTGCCCATCGGCCGCCCGATCGCGAACACCCAGATGTACATCCTTGACGAGACGATGAACCCGGTGCAGGTCGGGGAGGAAGGCGAACTCCACATCGGGGGAATCGGACTGGCCCGAGGCTATTGGAACCGGCCTGAGCTCACCGCCGAGCGTTTCGTCGAGGACCCCTTCTCCTCCGCACCCGGATCCCGACTCTACAAGACGGGCGACTTGGCGCGCTACATGCCGGACGGGGCGATCGAGTACCTAGGCCGTCTCGACTTCCAGGTCAAGCTGCGCGGATTCCGCATTGAGCTGGGCGAAATCGAAGCCGCGCTGCTCAAGCATCCCGACGTTTCCGAAGCGGTCATCCTCGCAAGCGAGGATGACCTTGAGGAGAAGCGGCTCGTCGCCTACCTCGTCGCGAAGCCCAAGGCCAATCCATCAATCGGCAAACTGAAGTCCTTCCTTCTGGTCAGCCTCCCGGACTATATGGTCCCAGCCCGCTTTATATTCCTTGCTGAAATGCCCTTGCTTCCCAACGGCAAGGTCAATCGCAGGGCTTTGCCCAAAGACTTGCAGGAGCGACCCGAGCTGGCGGAAATGTTTGTGGCGGCTCGGTCCGAGACGGAAAAAACCCTGGCGCGCGTCTGGTCGAGCCTCCTCGACATCAAGGACGTGGGGATTCGGGACAATTTTTTCGAACTCGGCGGCAACTCGCTTTTGGCTATACGCCTCGCTGCCGAATTGCGCAGGGCTTTCCAGCGCGAGGTTCCCGTGGTCAAGGTATTCCAATACCCTACGATCGAGAAGCTCGCCATCCATCTTTCGGATGACGATTCGGGCAGCCGGAAATTGATCGAGGACGTTTTCGAACGGGCTACCCGGATTCGTATCGGGCGATTTACGGGCGACGCCAATGCGGACGGCGTCGCCGTCATCGGCATGGTCGGCCGGTTCCCCGGCGCGCCCACGGTGGACCAATTGTGGGAGAATCTGATCAACAAGGTGGAGTCGATCACCCGGTTCTCGCCGGAGGAGCTGGGACCAGGCATCGACGACGAGACCAGGAACGATCCGAACTACGTACCCGCTCGAGGGGTCGTCGCGGACGCCGACAAGTTCGACGCGCCTTTCTTCGGGATCGGCCCTCTCGAGGCCAAGGTCATGGACCCCCAGCACCGGATTTTCCTGGAACTCGCCTGGGCCGCTCTCGAGAACGCCGGCTACGATCCCGACCGTTTCCCGGGAATGATCGGCGTCTTCGCCGGGGTCGGCGACAATCATTACTACGTCAACAATGTCCTCGGCTATCCCGAGCTCATCAAGACGGTCGGCAAGATGATCGTCGGCTACGGGAATGAAAAGGACTATATAGCCACCAGGGTCTCCTACTGCCTCAACCTGACGGGCCCGAGCGTGAGCGCCAACACCGGCTGCTCCACCTCCTTGCTTGCGATCGATCATGCATTCAAGTCCCTCATCGATTTCGAGTGCGACATGGCCCTTGCGGGTGGCGTCGACGTGTTCTTCCCGCAGAACAGCGGTCAACTCTACGAAGAAGGCGGAACTTTTACCAAAGACGGCCACTGCCGTCCCTTCGACGAGCAGGCCACCGGTACGATGTTCTGCGACGGCGCGGGCATCGTGGTGCTCCGGCGCCTGGAGGACGCCATCGCCGCCGGAGACCGCATCTATGCCGTGGTACGCGGCGTGGCCAAGAACAACGACGGGGCCAACAAGGTCAGTTTCCTGGCTCCCAGCGTCGAGGGGCAGGCCCAGGTCATAGCCTTGGCCCAGGCCCAGGCCGACGTCCCGGCCGAGACGATCTCGTACATCGAGGCCCACGGGACGGGCACTCCGTTGGGCGACCCCATCGAAATCGAAGCCCTCACGAAGGCTTTCCGCGCCACCACCGATAAGACCCAATTCTGCCGTATCGGGTCCATCAAGGGGAACATCGGACACCCCACTATCGCCTCGGGCGTGGCGGGTTTTATCAAAGCCTCGTTGTCCCTCTACCACGAGACCATCCCCGGCACGCTCCACTTCGACAAGCCGAATCCCAAGATCGACTTCGCCAACAGCCCCTTCGTCGTCGTCAAGGACACGCTTCCCTGGCCGCGGAACGCCCAGCCTCGGAGGGCTGGCGTGAGTTCATTCGGCTTTGGAGGAACCAACGTACATGCCGTGCTGGAGGAGGCCCCTCTACTTGCGCCATCCGGGCCTTCGCGCCCCAAACAGCTGCTGTTGCTGTCGGCGAAGACCGAAGCTGCCCTGGGACGCCTGCGCCAGCAATACATCGACTTCCTGAACGCGAACGCTGGCGCCAATCTGGCCGATATGGCCTATACCCTGATTATCGGGCGACGCCATCTTGCCTTACGCGAGGCCATCGTCGCCGCTGATCCGAAGGACGCCATCGCCCAGCTGCGAAGGAACGCAGAGCGGAAGGCTCCGGCACCCAAGCTAGCCAACTTGAACCCGGAAATCGTCTTTCTCTTTCCGGGCCAGGGATCCCAGTACGTCAACATGGGGCGCAACCTCTACGTTCAGGAGCCGCTATTCCGGCGGTATGTCGACGCCTGCTGTGACATCCTCAAGCCCCACCTGGATCGCGACCTGCGAGAGCTTCTTTTCCCGGAAGCGGGGGACGAGAACACGGCCGCCGAATCGCTCAGGGACACCTACTACACCCAGCCTGCCTTGTTTACCATCGAATACTCGCTAGCCCAGTTCTGGATGAGCCTGGGAGTCGTCCCTTCAGCCCTGATCGGACACAGCGTAGGCGAATTCGTCTGCGCCTGTCTCTCGGGGATCGCCTCCCTGGAGGAAATCCTCCCCATGGTAGCGCTCCGCGCCAGGCTAATCCGTAGCCTGCCGAACGGCTCGATGCTGTCGGTGCGTTGCGCCGCCGAGCAAATCCAGGACCGGCTTCCGCCCCTCATTCAGCTGGCGGCCGCCAACAGCCCGAACCTCTGCGTCGTCTCGGGACCGTACGAAGCGATCGACGCCTTCGGCCGGGTACTGGATGCGGAAGGCCTGATGACGAGCAAGCTTCACACTTCCCATGCCTTCCACTCAGCCATGATGGATCCAATTGTGGATGAGTTCGTCGCGGCCATGAGCCGCGTCTCCTTCACCAAAGGAAAGATCCCCATCGTGTCGACCTGCACGGCAGAATGGCTTAAGGATACCGAGGCTTCGTCGCCCGAATACTGGGGTCGGCACCTGCGAATGCCGGTCCTTTTCTCCGACGCCGTGTCGCAATTATTGAAAGAACCGGGGAAGGTCTATCTGGAGGTAGGTCCGCGAGATGTCCTCACTACGCTTACTCGTCAGCACGTGGAAATAAATGAGCGCGACCGCATGATCGCGTCCCTATCCGGGAGCGCCGACGACGATGCCGAATGGACTGCCCTGCTATCGGCGATCGGACGGTTGTGGTCGCTCGGGGTCAGCCTCGATTGGACGGCCTTCTTCGAGCACGAACAGCGAGGCCGCATCCCTCTTCCAACCTATCCTTTCGAGCGAACCAGCTACTGGCTCGCCCCCGTTCTCCAGACCGTCGCGCCGGGCTCGAAAGCTATGACTTCTGCCGTTTTTCAACAGCAATTTACCGTCCCTACGGAGACAGAGTCGATTGACAGCACGCCAGTCTCCGCTTTCGACCCGGTTCTATCCGTCCTATCGAGCATATTGAAGGAAACACTGGGCGTCACACTGGATCCTCAAGGCTCGGATACTCCATTCTTGTCTCTGGGCGCCGATTCCCTTATGCTGATGCAGCTTGGAAGAACCGTCCAGAGTCGCTTCGGTCTGGGCGTATCCTTCCGACAGCTCGTCGAGGAATTCGCGACGCCGAGGCTTCTGGCTGATGCAATCCGTGCAAAAGCAACTGCTGCGGAACCTTTGAAAACAATCCCGACGATATCGAGTGAACAGACTCAATACACCATCGCCGGATCTGCGGAAACGGCGCGGCTCGGATCGGACGAATATGGAAAGGCAGCGTGGTTCCTGCCTCATCCGGCGCTCCAAGGTCGCTTTTGCCGCATCGTGGGGCCAGGCCTGGCTAGGGGAGGCGAGTTCATCTATCCAGTCGTCGAGGCCACGAACGATCCGTTTGCAGGCAATGATAGGAAGGATTTCCCCCTGACGCCAAGCCAGCGGACGATCTGGCTTTCAACTCAACCCATAGATCTGGGGCTCGAAGCCAGTTGCGCCAATAATGAATCATTCTCAGTGCATCTTAAAGGGCCTGTGGACGATCAAGCTGTCCTACGGTCCTTGCAGGCCTTGGCTGACATTCACGAGGCATTAAGAGGTCACACCAACAGCGACGGGACGCGAATGATTCTGGAACCGACCGTCACTGTTTCAATCAGCAAAGAAAATATTGCCTCGCTTCCCATTGCGGACCGGAATGTTGCCCTAAGCCAGCTTCGGGATTCCGAAGCGCGCGCACAGTTTGCGCTCGACAAGGGCCCTTTGTTCCGGGCTTCCGTCATTCGACTTGCCCCGGACGAACGGGTCGTCCTTCTCGTCGTCCATCGGATCGTCTGCGATGGCTGGTCATTGGATGTTTTGCTCGAGGATTTCGGGAAACTCTATTCGGCCTTCGTAGGCTCGATGCCCCTCGTCGCTCTTCCGCGACACGGTTACTCAGACTATGCAAAGTACCGGCTAACTGCCGAGTTCGAGTCAAAGATGCTCGCCAGCACGGATTACTGGAATCAGCTTTTCCTTGATTCCCCGCAAAGACTCGAATTGACGGGACACCGGACGCATGGAATACGACAAACCTGTAGAGCCGTAAGCAGTTCCCTTCGACTGTCGGAATCCGTCGTCAGCTCGGTTCGAGGCTTTGCCCGCAGCCAAGGCGTCAGCTTGTTTTCCGTGATGCTGTCCGCATTCGCGACTCTCATTTTCGAGCTCTCGTCAAGGAAAGACTTCGTGATCGGCGTGCCTATCGCCGGCCATCCCGATGCCCTGATGGAAGACGCGGTGGGACCATTGGCCAATGTCGTTCCGCTCAGAATCAGGATCACAGCAGGACAAACATTCGTGGAATTCTGCCGGATCATCCATCAAATGATCCTGAGCGCTCAGGAACATTCAGCGGTGAGTGCCGTAGAACTGGAGCCGGACAATTCTCTCATCACGATAGTGTTCTCTCATACGCATAAATACCCGCAGGAGAAACTGAGATTCGAGGGATGTCGCACGGATTATCAGCTCAATCCCCGGACTTTCGAGATATACGAAATGAGCCTGAATGTTATCGAATCGCACGATAGCATGGAGCTCTTGGCCCATGCCAATATAGCTTTCTACGACGAGGTATGGTTGAGGGAACAGCTGGATGAACTCGCGCGACTCCTTCGGGGAGCCTGCATCACGTCCTCTGCTGCTTACCCCTCCATTGCCCAGCAGGTCGATCTTGCGAGCCCGAACATGCCGACAGACATCAAGATAGCGGCGAATCGAGTCATCGCTGAACCTCCGATCGTGATTACTCTCCAAAAAGGCAGTCCCGGGCATTCTCCTTTGATTTGCCTTCTGGGGATCCAACTCTACTTCGACCTCGCGATGGCCATAGACGATGGGACTCCTGTCATTGGTATCCATATTCCGATGCTGCATGATGCGCATCATCGGCCTGCGCTGAATGATATCGTACACCATTACCTGGATGTGGTCCGATCGGTGCAGCCATCAGGACCATATTACCTGGCTGGGCTCTGCTTGGGTGGAATGGTGGCTTATGAAGTGGGTCGCCTACTACAGGAGCGGGGAGAAAAGGTTCATCTAGTTGTGTTGTTCGACGCTGTTCTGCCGCGAGGACGACATACCGACCTGCTTCGGTTCCTGGTACATAATCTAGCCCGTCCCGATCGGATACTCCGCAAGGCAATCCAGAAAGTAGGGCGCTTCGCAAGTCGAGCAGTATTCTTTCCTTGGTCGAAGCCTTCCCCGGCCGCGGAGGAATCATTTGTCGAACTAATTATTGGAACCCCGGGCATCATCAGCGGTGTAGAATGGCTGGCTGCCACTGGGCAAGCATTGGACGGAGACTTGATTGCCTTTCGAGCCGCAGGCGAAAAGCTGGCTCCTTGGGATATCGTCCACCCCGATATGGGATGGGCCTCAGCAGCGCATTCGGTGCAATTTTTCTCGATTGATAGCGATCACTTGGGAATTGTTCGTCCGCCCCAGTCTCAGAAGCTTGCGGAAATAATAAAGCAAGCCATAGCGAAACGAAAGGAAACCGGACTTCCCTCGATTTAGGGGAGATTCGGGCAAAGCCTCGTGGTCGAAGAGGCGGTTTCAACCATTATCCTTGAAGATTCAGTTAAGTGGTGTATACTTCGTTCGATAAGGAGTCCCTATCGTGGCGGGTAGAGGAATGCATAAAAAAGTAATATTTGGATTCTTCATTTCTCTCCTCTTGTGCTCTTGTTCATTTTTTCAGCCTACAAATGCCCCCCTGGAATTGATCGTCAAAGGCGACCATTTCTCTTTGGCGTGGGATGATACTTCCTGGTCAATCAGCAACAATACGGGAAGGGCGGCAGCATATCGCGTCTATTACCGGAACCACGGCGATTCATCCTGGAAAATCCTAAAAGAAATGACTGCAAGCGCGGGATCTACTACCCTAAAAGTTACGAATGGAGATCTTGGATACGGTCTATATGACTTTGGAGTGAGCGCGCTAGATGATTCCGGTGCAGAGTCGATGATTCATTCATCAACGGATATGAACGCCGATCCTGTCTGCGGATGGTATATCAACTGGATTGGATCCAAATAAGGAGAAATGAATGAAAAGAGGAATATTCTTGACCTTGTTTTTCGTCGGGCTCGCGTCAATTACCGCGCAGGAAGTAAAACAGCCCCAAGCAGTTGGGTTGATTTTTAACTCAAGTAACCTGATAAATCTGGAGAGCTACCAAGCGGGCATAGGTGTAAAATTACGAACCGTCGATAATTCCGCGTTTCGCTTTTTATTGGATGTCTTTTATTCCAATAGCTTGGATACTTTCTCTAGCACTCTCGGGGTTGCCTACGAGAAGCATTTTTTACCGGGACAGGTTTCTCCCTACTGGGGAGGGCTTATCCAGGGAGGCTACCTAGGCCAGACATCCAAGACGGATTCGGACAACTGGACGAAGAATGGTTCCTTCCTCGTTTCTAGCGGATTGGTTGTAGGAGTGGAGTATTATGTTCTAGAAAATATTTCCGTGTTCGCAGAATATGGAGCTTTGTTTAGCGGAACCATATTGAACACGACTACCAGCGTCGCCGGGACTGAGGCCAAAACGGGTCCCACATTCAACTACAGCATCGATACGGGCCTCGGTAACGATGCGAAGTTAGGCATAGTTATATATCTGGATACTCCGGCGAAGAAAGGGAAAAAATAGAATCGATGGGAGAGTCTTGTTTGTATCCTCAATACTTGAAGGGTAATGCCATCGCATTCTGGCTGCGACTGCTCGGGGACAATTATTTTTGGGGTTGGGCGATCACGATCGCCTATGCAGTGGCTATTATTCTCGCTTGTCACCGTTATCTCTCGCTCAAAGAAAAGGATCAACCCAAGATACGGGCATTTTGGCTTCTGATCGCCATCGTGTTGCTTCTACTGGGAATCAATAAGCAGCTGGATTTTCAGACGCTTTTT
The DNA here is from genome assembly GCA_025355995.1 of Spirochaetaceae bacterium. GTDB lineage: Bacteria > Spirochaetota > Spirochaetia > Treponematales > Rectinemataceae > UBA1306. The sequence continues at coordinate 14,261 of JANXYQ010000016.1, forward strand.
TTTCTTATCGCGCAGAGAATGGATGCGGTCTTGCAGCGATGGGGATTGAGCCTAGGGATAAGTCACGGTCATGGACGAAGGTTCCAAAGCGGCTTCCTCGTGGAAACGATCATGCTGATCTTTGTATTCTTCGGGACGATAATAGGGACGATCACGGTCATCAAGGTTTTTTGGGGATATTTTTCGAGAATGTCACGCGAGGCCACCGGACTGGGACTATTGGTTCTCTTCACCTTCTTGCGGACTCTAGCCATCTATGGATTTGGATATAGGATGGGGATGGGATTCTTGTTTAGCCATCTTCATGCTCTGGAATTTTTTAGCCTGTTGGTGATTATTTGGGCATTTTCGCGCAAAGCGAAAACGCAGGGCGAAACTCTATCTATCAGTCGGTGTGATTAATGCGCTCTCTTGCGTCTCTGGGAATTATCTTCTCTACGACATATGCAATATTATGGTAAAAATTCTTTAGCCAAGTTGATGAAGAAAATAAATCAACCTGTCGCTTCTACGGCCTTCGAGGATACCGCGATGAGTGGAAGGCTCAACGCCTGACGGCTTCATCGCCTCTGCTGGGCTTTCATGCGATGCCTGTTGTGGGAGAGAATCCCTCAGGTGAGGCCTCGTTGGCGGGGTCGGCGCATTTCCGCGACTTGGCATCTGGCGGAAATCAAAAATTGGCAATGCCAATTTCTTGAGCTAGAGCGGATTGAATTCCCACGCTGCACTAGGCAATTGTTTCTTGCGTCTGCTATCGTATTCGTTAAATAGTCCGGGCTACTAGTCCCAACCACTGTTGCTGTCCTTCGGATGGTGGGCACTCCCGATGATCAGGAGAATACCTCCTATGGCAGACAAGTCATTTTTAGCCGACCGACAGCGTGTAGCTATCTTTTGCACCGTTGTCGTCGCTGTATCCCTAATATTCATTTCCCACCTGAGGACAGAACCGACTGCGGATGCAGCGGTCTTTCTTTATATGGGACAAGGACTGCTTCAGGGAGAGGTCCCGTATATAGACCAGATCGACGCAAAGCCACCTATGATTTTCTATTTAAGTGCTTTGATCGAATCTCTCCCCGGACCCGCGCGAATATGGATCGCCGTACTAGAGGCGGCTTCTATCTTGGCGACATGCGTATTGCTATACAAAAATATCAAGGCTCGCACGGCAGGCCTGTTTTTCGTCCTGGCATTCATGGGAATGACGAACACGGCCATGACTTTGACACATATGACAGAAACCTACACGATGCCCTTGCAGGCGATCGCTTTCATTTGTATGACTCGCGTCCTCGGACAACCTAGGAGCTCTTGGAAGGACCTGCTCATTTTCGGAGTTACCGGAGGGATTGCTTTCTTCCTCAGGCAGAACTTGATCGGGATGTGGATCGCCGGGGCAGTTGTCCTGATCATAGAGCGCGTAAGGGCAAGAAAATATTCCCGTATTGCTCCCGAAATCGGCCTGATTGTCCTGGGCGTCTTCATCGTACTGGTGCCGGTGTTAGTCCATCTTGCAGCAGAGTACGCGCTAGATGATTTTTTTAGGGAATCATTCGCGACGTATTTTAAATATTCGGCCTCTGCATCCCTTTCGCTCCGGGTTTGGAATATCTTGGTAGTCGCGTCAAAATTCCCATGGCTATTTGCGGCGGGATCAGTACTGGCTGTGCTGGCCTTAGGTTGGGCTCGAGGGCGACGTCCCGAGCTAGCTCAGCGAGTTCTCCTCCTCGCCTTTCCAGTCGAGCTTCTATTAGCGGGACTTTCCGGAAACACCTTTGATCATTACTACATTCCGGTGATCGTTCCAACGAGCTATCTGATCGCGGTATCCATCAACGGGCTCGCGCAATCGATCCCCGATCGCGTACAGCGAAAGCTCGCCGTAGCTACACTCGCTGTCGGCCTATTTGCGATCGCGTTGCCGGGCATTAATGTACGCCTGTCCGAATTGTATCATTCTGCGCTAACGCCCGCCCAACGACAATTAAAAGCAGTCGCGACTAATCTAGTAGGCCAGGAGACACGCTCGTTTGTCTGGGGATATGCCCCCGAATTTTACCTGTGGTCTAGTACTCGATCTCCAATACCGTATTTCCATCAGTTACCGCTAAATATTGATGGATTTGACCGACGCCGAATTATCGGTACCATCACTGACTCTTTATCTGCTGATCCACCGAGATTTATCGTCGATGGCAACGCAGCCGGTTTCGGTCTCCCACCATTAATGAAGACATCTCGGCTCAAATGGCTTACGGAACACCAAGGCGACGATACCGCGCGGTTACGACATGATATTGACCTGGCCGCGGCCCCAGTATTACGGATTATCGACGAACAATATGAACCGATAATGACGGGCCTTGATTTCGCAATATTTAAAAGGATCGAAATCGCCACTAGGGTCGATTGACCGGAGGATAAACCGGAGTGTTTTGCCTGTGCGTTAGGTTGATATTCACGGGAAGTGCTAGGTAATTCCGTCTCGAGGGCGAAATCCAGGATTGGCATAGGCGCTCATACATTCAAAATAATGACTCCCGCAACGATGACCAATATTCCCGACCAGCGTCGCGGCGAGAGTTCCTCCGAAAACAATCGCGGCGCCGCCAAGCCGATAACGACATAGGTGAGCGCCAGCGAAGGATAGGCCACCATGAGGTCCACCCCGAGCAGCGCGATTAGCCAGAGGACGGCGGCAAGGCCGTAGAGGAAGAGGCTCACTATCAGCCTTATGTCGAGGAGCCGGCTAATCATTGTCCTATCATAACTAGGAGAGCCCGTCGAGACGGCGTAGGATTTCAGCAGGATCAGGCTGATCGCGTTCATCACTATGCTTACGCCCAGGGCGGTATAGAAAATCATGGCTTTCCCGCTTCCCCTCGACGGTAGAGCATGGCTACGCCGATTATGATGATCGACATGCCTACGGCGCGAGTGATCGTGATCGGCTCTCCGAAGAGAATCCACGCGAGCGGCGCGATTACGATGTAGGAGATCGCCGAAGTCGGGTAGGCGAGGCTTAAGGGCATCTCCTTGAGGGCTTGGACCCAGAAATATATGCCTCCGACGAAGCAGAGGCCACCAGCCCAGAAGAGCCAGTTCGAAAGTGCCTGCATCAGGAGCCCCAGCGAAACCTCCCCCGATCCCGTCGATATCGCGCCGACTACGGCGCGAAGCAGGATCATCGCTGCCGAGTTGAGGGCTATCGACAGGGCGAGCTCGAAGAAGGCGGAGGCTTTCCTCCGATTCCGATCATGCCCCGATCGCATCGATGATCCTATCGGCGACCCCATGGTCGAGCCGTTGGGGGATGGCGCGACGCGACTGCCATTCCGCGTCCACCAGGAGGAGCTTCGCTTCGTCGACGATGGCCTGCCTTCCGATGCCGGCCAGCCGATGCAAGCCGCTCTCGACGTAGCGCCGATGCTCGGTCCGATCGCGCAAGATGAGGGCGGGCACGCCGAGAATGGCAGCTTCCTCCTGCAGTCCGCCGGAATCGGTCAAGCAGAAGCGCGCATGCTTCAGGAGGGCCGTCATCTCGCGGTAGCCCACGGGCTCGCGTACGTCCATCCCGGGCGGGCTCGGATCGAGCCCCGCGAGCTTGATCATCTTTCGCGTGCGGGGGTGGAGCGGAATCACGACCCGCAGGCGTTTCGCGATTTCGGAGATGGCGGCCCATATATCGGACAGGACCGCCGGGATATCGACCGACTCCTGCCGGTGAAAGGTGGCGACGGCGTATCCGTAAGCGGTCAACCCCGCGGGCAGCTCCCCATCCACGAGCGTGGCCATGCGCCGGCAGCTCTCCACGACGGTATTGCCGGTCACGATGACGCGCTCGGGGCGGATGCCCTCGGCAGCGAGGTTCGCCGCGTCTCCCTCGGTAGGCGCGAAGAGGAGGTCGGCCATGCGGTCGACGAGCACCCGGTTCAGCTCCTCGGCCTGAAGGTCGTCGAAGGACCTCGCCCCGGCCTCCACGTGGGCGAGCCGAACTCCGCTCCGCCGGTGCTTTGCCGCCGCGAGTGCGCCCCCGAGCGTCGTATTCGTGTCGCCGTGCACGACGACCCAGTCCGGAGGGGACTCCAAGATGATCTTCTCCACGCCGGCCGCGATCAAGCCGACCTGCCGCGCCGGATCGACCGAGCCGACGCGCAGGAAATGATCGGGCGCGCGGAGCTCGAGCTCGCGGAAGAAGATGGCGTCCATTTCGGCCGAGTAGTGCTGGCCCGAGTGTACGACGATATGCCGGCCGAGCCCGTCGAACCGAGGAAGGAGCGGCGACATCTTGATGATCTCGGGTCGCGTACCGAGGACCGTGATGATCGTCATGTGGACGATGCCCAAGCGGAGGGGTTTCTCGGGGTGCCGGCTCGAGCCGCTACCTGGGAGCGGTTGCGGTAGATGGTCTCGAGCGTATAGGATCCGTCCTCCAGCGAGGCGAGATCGCCGCGCTCGCCCGTCCGGACGTAGCGGAAGAAAGCCTGAAGCTCTCCGAGGAGGGGCTCTCCCCTCGGGACATTGCACTTTCTTACCAGGAACGAGTTGTTCAATGCGTACTCGGAGTACTCGGTGAGCTCCTGGGTCATCAGGTCGGCCGTGTAGAAAGCCTTGTCGGTCGCCACCTCGATGGTGCGCTTCTTGAAGGGCGTCAGCCAGTTCGTCGTGATGCTGGCCACTACGTCGTTCGCCAGCAGCATGGTGACCACAGCGTTATCCTCTCGAGACCCGATCCTTTTCGTGGACTTGTACACGCGCGACTCTAGGAGCCCTACCCCGTTCGTCAAGCAGCGGACCAGGTCGATATCGTGGACCGATAGATCGACGAGGACGCCTACGTCGTTGATTCGGGGAGGGAAGGGCCCGATCCTCGTGATGTTGATCGAGTAGATCTCCTTCCCCGCGAGCTCGGACATCAACGATCGTACCACGGGGTTAAAGCGCTCCACGTGCCCGACGGCGGTAAGGGTCTCATTCTCTGCCGCGAGCTGCATCAGCTTCTGTGCCTCCTCCGACGTCGAGGCTACCGGCTTCTCGATGAGGACCGGAATTTTGCGCCGTATCACCTCGGAGCCGACGGCGAGGTGGGAGCTCGTGGGGACGCATACGATAGCCGCTTCGAGGACTTCTTCGTCGAGCATCTTCTCCAAGCTTTCGTAGCTGCGCTCAGGGAATTCCTCGGTAAGGCGAGGATCGCATACCGCGACGAGCTCTATACCGGGCATCGATTTCAGGACCCGGTAATGGTTGCGGCCCATGACTCCCAGGCCGATCAAGCCTACCTTCATGAATCTGCCGCCTTGAAGCTCAATAGGCCCGTGACGACCCGATCCTGATCGGACTCGCTCAGGAACGGGCCGAAGGGCAGGCTGAGGACCTCCGCCGCCGCGGCCTCGCAGTTCGGACAGAGCTCGATGGCGCGCGTCGACCAATCTTGACCGAAATGCGCGTAAGCCTCTTGGCGGAAAATGGGCTTCGGGTAGTGGACGGCGGTCGGCACGCCGAGCGCGGACAGGTGCTCCCTCAGGGCCGCGCGTCGCGAAGCGCGGACCGTATACTGCGCGTATACCGAGACGCAATCGTCGCAGATGACGGGCAGGGCGAGCCCGGCCGTATCCATCAGAGCCTCTCGATAGCGCGCGGCCACTTTCTGGCGGATGGCTAGCTCCTCGTCGAAGTGGGCGAGCTTCACTCTCAGCACCGCCGCCTGGAGCGAGTGCAAGCGGCCGTTTATCCCCACGGTGACATGATCGTAGCCCGCCTTCTGGCCCTGGTTCATGATCTGCCGCATCCGCTCGGCTATGGCGTCATCGTTCGTAAAGATGGCGCCCCCCTCCCCGAAGGATCCGAGCGGCTTGGCGGGGTAGAAGCTCGTGCAACCGACCGCGGCGAGGCCGCAGCTTCGCCGCCCGCGATAGAGCGAGCCGAAGCTCTGGGCCGCGTCCTCTACGACCATAAGCCCGCGCCTCGCCGCGATCGCCGCGATCGCATCCATGTCGGCGGGCTGGCCGTAAAGGCCGACCGGCATTATTGCCTTCGTGCGGCCGGTAATGAGCGCCTCGATTCGCCTCGGATCGATGTTGCAGGTGCCCGGCTGTATGTCCGCGAACACGGGCCTCGCGCCGACTAGGGAGATCGCGGCGGCGGTGGCGAAGAACGAGAAGCCGGTGGTTATCACCTCGTCCTCGGCGCCGATCCCGATGGCGCGGAGCGAAATGTACAGGGCGTCGGTGCCGCTCGCGCAGCTGACGCAGTGCTTAACCCCGACGTAGGCGGCGAGCTCAGCCTCCAGTGCGGCGACCTCGGGCCCTTGTACGAAGCCTCCGCTCTGCACGACTCGGCCCATCGCCTCGTCTAGCTCCATTCGATACGCCGCGTATTGAGCCTTGAGATCTATGAACGGCACCTGTTGCAACATGAGCTCCTATCCTGAGATCGCCGTGGGATTGCCGCATATCGGGCAGGTAATCGTGCCTCGGCCGTCAGGGAGGCGGGAGCCGCAATCGCAGACCCAGCCGACCTTGCGGGCCGGATTGCCCATTACGAGGCAGTTCGCCGGGACGCTTTTAGTTACGACGCTTCCGGCCGCGACCAGGCAGAATCTGCCCAACCGTATACCGGGTAGGATAACCGAGTTGGCGCCCACCGAGGCTCCCGTTTCCACGACCGTCTCGCTCACGACCCAATCATCGCTGCCCTTCAGCGAGCCGTCCGGGTTGATCGCGCGGGGGAGGCGATCGTTCGTGAAGCAGACGTGAGGCCCTAGGAAGACGCCATCGGCCACGGTGACGCCATGGAAGATGGAAACGTTATTCTGGATTTTGCATCGCGCCCCGATGGTTACGCCGCTGTCGACATAGCAGTTCTTGCCGATGATCGTCTCGGCCCCGACCTTCGCGCCCTCCCGTACCTGCGCCTGGTTCCAGACGCTGACACCGGGGCCGAGATCGGCCGCGGGCGAAACCTCCGCCGTGGAGTGAATCCTAGCCATGGACTGCCCCTTTATGGTCCGTCATGACCTCCACCGCGGATTCGGCCAGGGCGATCGCGGCGTTGTTGTTGAGCGTGGAGTTATAGAGCATAGTCGAATTGGCCAGGTAGATTCCATGAATAGGTGTTTGGATCCCGCGGGCTTGGTCGAGGTAGCTCACTTCCTGAAGGGGCTGGACGTGGAGCTCGCGGAAAAGCCTCGTATGTAAAACAGCCTCGGCAGGAAGCTCGGGATGCACTTTCCGGAGCCCTGCGAGAAGCGCCTCGGTGACCGCCTGGTCAGGCTCAAAAAGAAGCGGGTCGTCCGCGCTTACGTACTTGGGAAGGTAGACCAGGTGTCGTCCGTCGAAGTCGGCGGTGTCGGCGATATTGGTCGTCTCGATGATACCCGTGAAGGGCAAACTGGCATCGAGCAGATTAGTCACGTAATAGGGCGAGAGCCTTCGGTCCAGCACGACGAAGAGGCAGAGAACGCCGAGATAATGCGCATCGGCGAGAGCCCTCCAATAGGGGCCATCCGAAACAGAACGCCCCGTAATGCGCAGGACCGCGGGCGCCGGAACGGTCAACAGGACTTTGTCATAGGATTCGCTGCCATACCCGGAACGCAGCTTGACGCGGCCTTCTCCGCCTTCGCTCGGCTCTACCGCGTCGACCGGCGCCCCGATGCGGACTCGCACGCCCAAGCTTTCTAGCCGGCCTGCGATGGCGGCGAGGATGGTCGCGTAGCCGCCGCGAACGTGTCCCATCTGTTCAGTCTTGGACTCGCCGCTTCGCGCTCCGTGGAGGCGCGTGATGGTCGCCCATATGAAGGCGGCCGAGGTTTGGTGCCGGGCTTCGCCGAGCTTGCTGCGCAACAGAGGATCCCATATCCGCTCGTAGACGCGGCGGCCGAAGACGCGCATGAGCCATTCGCGGACGTAAAGCCGATCGAGCTTGTCCGCGTCCTTGATTCCGATGCAGAGGAGTATGCCCAGGCCCAATCGGAATTTTTGCCACAGCGAGAGGAAGGGAAAAGTCAGGAAGTCGCCGATGGACGACATCGAGGCTAGCCTGCCGTCGCCGAAGAACCCGCTCTTCGTCTGCCGCCAGAAGATCCGGTCGGCGAGGCCGAGTTCGCGGAGGAGCCGCAGCAGGCGCTCGTCCGTAGAGAGGACGACATGGTAGAACCTGTCCCAGGTCAGGCCGTCCCAGCTGTAAGCATCTGAGAGCCCGCCGAGATGGTCGCGCGCCTCGTAGAGGTCGACCGAGTGCCCTGCCTCGGCGAGGCGGATCGCCGCCGTGATGCCCGTCATGCCGCCGCCGACGATCGCGACCGATGCTTGTTTGGTAGGCAAAAAGCTACTCCTTCCCCAGCGCGCCCTCGCGCATGGCGCGGGCCTGGGCCCGGTATCGGCCCATGCGCGAGAGCAAACGTAGATGATCCTTTATCGTCTTGAGGGTCTTCATCTTTGAATACCCGAAAATCCGGCTCTGCAGGGTGGTCGGGTATTCCTTGATGCCTTCTCCACCCATATCCAGGAGGGTGAGCAGCTCTACGATCCCGCGGAAGTCGCCGAATTGGGGCTTGAATCGCTGCATGGCGCTGCGCCGATACACCCTGAAGCAGGAGGTATAGGTAGCCAGCTTATGCCGGAGAAAGAGACGATAGATGCCGGATAGGCCTCGAGAGAGGAAAAGGCGCCAACCGGGAACCCCGAGCACCGCGCCGTCCGGGTGGTAAGGCGAGGCGGTTACCAGCGCGGTCCGCTCATCTAGCATAGGGATCATTTTCAGCAACTCGAGGGGATCGTAGGAACAATCGGCGTCCATCGAGCACACTACTTCCGTCGCGGCTGCCTCGATCCCCGCGCAGATGGCGCCGGAAACGCCGCGGTTTTGCTCAAGGGGAAGTATGTTGTATCGGTCGGTATCGGTGAAGGTCTGGCGGAGCAGCCGCACTGTATCGTCCTTGCTCTTGTCGTCTACGAGAATGAAGCGCAGGGCGTAGTCATGGCCGGCGCTCGCGATCATCTCCTCCAAGGCGCGGCTAAGGTAGCCGATCGAGGCCTCCTCGTTGTAGCAGGGAATGACGATGGTCACGGGCAGTTCGCGTCCGTCGGGAGAGCTAGACGAAAAGCGCGGTATCGAGGGCTCGGGAGTCGGCTTCCCGCTAGCCGCAGGGCGGGGCGCGAGACCGAGGTACTCCCTTGCAGTCCCGAATTGCGCTTCCTCGAAATACCGCGGCAGGGTCTGACGGAGCTTTCCGAGGTTCCTGTATTGCCGCAGGCTGGTCAGCCCGTCGAAGGCGCTCACGGCGGGGATGTCGCTGTCGAGCTCCCAGGGGTGGAAATAAAGCATGAACGGCGCCTCGTCCCGCTTGATCCATTCCTTGAAGGCGCGGAAGGTGAAGCTGCTCGGCAGCTGCCTGATGAAATTCCCGCCGCCGATCGGCACGCGGTAACCGAGGATCGAGCAGCTTGTATGCGGCAGCTCGTTGATGGGCCCGCTCCGCGATTCTCGGACGAAGGGAAGGCGCGGGGCGATCTCTCGCGTTCCCGGGAACCCGATGGGCATGAGGCTGGAATCGTAGCGGAAACCCTCCTCCGCGACCAGGTCAATGAGCCAGAGCTCGCGGTCGGTGAAGGAACGCCTGATCGATCGGTAGCCATCGAGCTGCTTCCCCGTGACGTACTCGAGCGCCTCCTTTCCGATCCGCATATCCTCGCGGAAATCCGCCTGGGTGACCGCTTTTCGGTCGGCGCCCCAGAACCCCGCGCAGGCGATCTCGTGGCCCAGCTTCTCGAGGGAGGTGATCATATCGGGGAACATCTCGGCGATCCAGCCGAGGGTGAAGAAAGTAGCCTTGATCCCATAGCGATCGAAGAGCGAGATGGTCACGTCGAGGTTGCGCCTGAGGCGGCTCTCGAATCGAGTCCAGTGGCGCTTGGTTATCACCGTCTCGAAAACCTTATGCTGATAATAATCCTGGAGCTGGACCGTGACGATGTTTTTCATTAAAATTTTACCGCTGAAACTAGCCGGCTCGAGGCGGAAGCCGAGACCAGCTCGGCGTATCGGCTCATGTTCACCACTTCGAAATGCCGCCTGAGGGTTTTCATCACTTTGACGAACTGCCTGCGTTTCGTCGAGCCATCGATATCCATCCCCGGGAAGAATTTTAGCTCGGGGACCTGATCGCCCCCCAGGACATCGAGGGGGTGCAATAGAAAGCTCAGCGTCGTACCCGTGCTCTTGCACATCATGACCGCGACGTGGAGATAGCGCTCCATGAGGACCTCGGAAAAACGGCTAAGGTAGAGCAGGTAGCTCAGGTGAAAGGGAGTCCGAAAGACCGGTATCGTGGTGACCGGCAATTCCAGCAAGGTTCGCGAATCGGGAAGGATCCACGTATAGGGTCGCACCGGCCTCAAGCCGTCCGCGATGGTGCCGAAAAGCTTTTTGCGCTGTTCGCGCTGGTCCTTGTCGAGCTTGGAAGTCCAAAAATAATACATGCGCGCGATGGGGCCGATGAAGGTCGGCAGCGTGGAGGCATCGTAGCGATATCCTAATTCCAGCAGCACCTCTAGGAGGTCCGGGCTCCAGCTGAAGCCGGGACCCCGGAACCCGATCGGCGCCGCGCCGGAAACCTCTTCGATAGCGCCGTGAGTAGCGCGTAGCTCCTCCCGTATTTGGTCTTTGGGAAGCAGGTGAAGCCAGGGTTCGTGCTTTAAACTATGGTTGCCGGGCTCATGGCCTCGCTTCGTTATCATTTTTACGAAATCCTGGTTTTCCGCGCGCTGGACGTCGAGGCCGACCAGGAAGAAGGTCGTGGATAGGCCAAGCTCATCCAGTAGGTCGAGCAGGTGTGGAATCAGCGCGGGGAAATAACTAGGATAGGATTCCCATCCGGCGTCTCCGTGGGTCTTCATGTAGGACCACTGATTGTCCATGTCGATCGATAGCGCCGCGATATTTTTCATTATTAACTCACTCGCCGAAAATATAACTCATAATATCATGATCACTTATTTCGCGCTAGTATTCATCGAGGGGTCGGTTAAGCGCCCCCCAGGTCGACGTGGGCTCGTAGTTGCTCCAGGCAGCCAGGGTTGCGCAGGGCGGCTAGGTTGGCTGGCAACCGGCCGTTCACTGCGTCTCGCGCAGCGCGTTCGGAGAGCTTGCCGTTGTGCGTGGCGGGCAAATCGTCGACCGCGGCTATAACGGCCGGAACGTGGAGCATGGAGGCCCGGCGAGAGAGTTCCTTCTTGATGCGAAGCGTCAGCGGACGGTCGAGCGTCACCCCCTCGCGCAAAACCAGGAGCAGGATCAATCGAGACCCTCCGATCTCGCCCGGCGACAATTGCTCGACCGCCATCGCCTGGCGAATCTCGACGAAATCCTGGAGGACCGAGTAGATCTCGGCAGGGCCGATTCGGACTCCCCGGATGTTCATCACGCCGTCGCTGCGACCCAGGATGCGGGCGCCGCCGCGCGGCGTGAGGATTACGAAATCGCCGTGCGTCCAGATGCCCGGATTCTGGGAAAAATAGGCCGCGTGGAATTTCGAGCCGTCGGGGTCGTTGAAAAATGCGATGGGACGCGAGGGAAAGGGATTGCAGCAGATAAGCTCGCCTACCTCGCCGCCGCCATCCGACTTCAGGGAGCGCAGGTCGATGCCCAGGCTGATCGATTGGGCCTCGCCCCTGAAGACGGGCAACAGCGGATTTCCGAGGACGAAGCAGCCCAGGATATCGGTGCCGCCCGAAATGGACTGCAGGGGGAGCGATCCCGCATTCTCGGCGACCCAATCGTACATCTTGTCTCCCAGGACCGAGCCCGTGGACTGAATCGCCCGCAGCCGCGTTAAGTCGGCGCAGTCCCTGGGTACGATCGCCGCGTCGCGGCAGTATTGAAGGTAGGCTGGACCCGTCCCGAAGACGGATACGCGCTCCTGGCCTACCGCGCGCCACAGCGAGTCGAGCGCGGGGAAGGTGGGAGAGCCGTCGTAGGCTACGATCGCCGTTTGCGAGGCGAGCGCCGACAATTGCCAGTTCCACATCATCCAGCCGCAGGAGGTCGTGAACAATAAACGGTCGCCGGGCTTGAAGTCCGAATGCAGCCTCTGCTCCTTCAAGTGCTCGAGGAGAGTGCCGCCGACCCCGTGCACGATGCACTTCGGGGCACCCGTGGTGCCCGACGAGAACATCACGAAAAGCGGGTGGTTGAACGGGAAGCGGGGCCAATTAAAGGCTTCGGAGGAAGAGCCCTTCGCCTCCAGCTCCGCCAAGGTGACGACCTCTCGGCCCAGGCCCGAAACGGCCGCGAGGTCGCGATCCAGCGAGACGAGGATCCGCGCCGTCGGCAGGCCCGCGACGACGGCCTCCAGGCGATCGCGCAGCGGACGGATCGAGCCTTGGTAGGGATAGGATCCCACTGTTAATAACAGTCCTGGATCCAGCTGCTTGAATCTCGCCAGGATGGCCTCGTGGCCCTGGTCTGGACCGACCGACGACCAGGTCGCGCCCAAGCCCGTCGCCGCGAGGCAGGCGACGATTGCCTCGTCGTCGTTCCTCGCGATGGCAGCGACGCGAGCGCCCGGTCCCACGCCCAGTGCGCGAAGGCTCCTCGCCGCCGCCTCGACGCGCGCGCGAAGCTCGGCCCTCGTCCATTCCGATCGACGTCCCGTCTCGTCGAGCGCGATGAGCGCCACGGTCTCATCCTGATCGGGGGACGTCGAGCGCAGGAGGTTGCCCGTATAGGACAGGCGGAGCTCGGGGAAGAAGACGGCGCTCTCGATGGCGTCGCCCGCGCAGACGGGTTCCGAGGTGCCTTCCGTCTCCGGCGCGGCCCAAGCCAGGAAGCATCGCCAGAAATCCCGCCAGGAGGCGGCCGACCACTTGGAGAACTCGAGCCAGTCTTCGAAGTCGATGCCTGCAGCGCGGGCGCAGTACGCCATGAAATAGGCCATCTGCGAGCGCGATGAAACCTCGGGTTCGGGGACGAAAATCGGCCGGTCGGACTCGGTCATGCGTTGCCTCCGCCATGCGCGGTCACGTAATCGAGAATTTTATTAACGCTGTCGAAATTCTCTCGATTCAGCAGCTTAAGTTCGATCTTGATGCGGAATTTATCCTCGAGGTACACGACCAGCGCGACGAAGCCCAGGCTGTCGAGCACGCCCCTATCCAGGAACGAGGCCTCGTCATCGCCGATCTTCGCCTCGGCGTCCCCGAAGTGATACTTGTCGTCCAGCCAGTCGATCAATAGCCGGCGCATGTCGGCGCGGGTCATCCGTGCCCTCCCTTCGCCTCGCGGTCAAAACTGCGCATAGATGAACGTGCTCGCGCCGAGAGGCACGAAAACCAGCAGGAATACCATGGCGAGCCCGTATGACACGCCCCGAATCGGCGTCGGCAGGGCCCGGAAGCGTTCCATCAATGCTGGGCCTCTCCCGACCTGGAGAGAATGGAAGACTACCATGAAGGCGGCGCAGAACAGAGCCATGAAGCCGAAATGCCCGACCCGGCCCGAGCCGCCGCCCAGGCCCAGAAGACCCGCGGCGAAATCCGCCGCCGCGCGAAGGCCGGGGGATCGGAAAGGTACGAGCGTAAGCAGGAAGAAGGCCTGCGTAAGAACCCAGGCGGCCGCTCCGTAGGGTTTGGACCTGCGTGCCTCGACCCAGCGGCGATCCTTGCGGCAACGGCGTTTGTACCACTCGTCGTAGGCATGGTGGACGGCCATCGCGATGCCATGCGACAGCCCCCATAGGACGAAGGTCCATGTCGGCCCGTGCCATAGGCCCGATGCCAGGAATACCACTACGAAGCCCGCGCCTACCCGCCCGCGGAACCGGGACCGTCCCGTCGTGAGCGGCGCGAAGATGTAGTCGAAGAGCCAGGTATTGAGGCTGATATGCCAACGCCGCCAGAATTCCGGAAGGCTCTTGGACAGGAAGGGATAGCGGAAGTTCTCGGGCAGGGTCAACCCGAACAGCCGGCCGGTTCCGATAGCCATCAGGGAGTAGCCCGCGAAGTCGCAAAAGAGCTGCGTCGCGTAGGCCGCCAGCGCTATCCATAAAGCTCCGGCGGAGTAGGCTCCGGGGTTCGAGAAGGCGGGGGCGACCAGGTTAGGCGAGAGCCAGTCTGCGACCAACGCTTTCATCGCGAAGCCGAGGAGAAACGAGGCCGCGCCTTCCGCGACGTCATCGGTGCGAAGCGCCCGGCGTTCGTAGTATTGCGGCAGCATCGCGCGCGTCCGGACTATCGGGCCCGCGATGAGTTGCGGGAAAAAGGCCACGAAGGCCGAGTAGGCCAGGGGATCCCTACAGGCCGGCGAGCGCTCCCAGTAGACCTCGAGAAGGTAGCCTACCTGGATGAGGGTCGTGTACGAGATGCCCAGGGGCAGGGCCAGGCGCAGGACAGGCATCGCGTCCGATATGCCCGCGGCGTCGAGAAGGGCGTTGAGCGATTGGGAGAAGAATCCCGCGTATTTGAATAGGCCCAGGAAGCCCAGCTGCATGATGACGGCGATGACGGCGATGGCCTTTCTTTTTTTCCGCATAATCGCGGCTTGCGCCTCATCCATCCCCTCGGTCGGCCGGGCGTCCAGCCAGACTCCCGCGGCGAAAGAGGTCGCGACCGCGGCTGTCAGCACCACCAGGAGCCTCGGGCTCCAGGTTGCGTAGAACGCGACGCTCGCCAGGAGCAGGATGGCGTTCTGCCAGTTCCTGCCGGAGGCTCCTCGTCGAGGACCGACCCAGTACAGCAGGAAGACGGTCGGGAAGAAGACGGCGAATTCCACTCCGGTGAAGCTCATTGCGCAGCCCCCGCGAGGAATGATAGATCCCCCGCCAGGGCCCAGGCGGCCAGGCGTTCATTCCCGTCAGGGAGGACATGGTCGAGGTCGGGCGCGAAGTCGTCGTCGGTCAGCGGGCTGGAGGCGGTTATGTCCACGAATCGGATCCCCTTCTCTTGCGCGATCGCCCGCATCCTCTGGGAAAACTGGCGCAGGGTTGTGTCCTTCGCCTTCTGGGTGAGGGTGCCAGGCATGCGCGGGTAGAGTAGCAGGGTAACGTCCAGATCTCGCCCCTTGAAATACGAAACCAATTCGTCGAAGGCCTTCATCTGCGAAGGCTCGAAGAGGGACTGCTCGCCTCCCTCGATCATAGCTTGCCAGAATTCAATGGATTTTGGGTCTTTCGCGCTCGAAGGCGCCTTCCTGCTGATCGAAGCTCGCAGACCCTCTATGATGCGGTCATGGCCGCGGTCCTGCACCAAGATGGATTTCGGCCAAAGCTCCCGCCATATCTTCTGGAGGAAGTTACGGTTGTAGTTGTTCAGGTTGTTGGCGCACAGATCGGCGAGGAAATCCCGCCAGCGCCAGGCTCGAGCCGGTAGACCCATCGTGATGGAAGAAGTGCCATTGCCTTGGGAGGTCGAGTCCCACCACTCGGTCACGATTAGGACGTGACGAAGGGACGGCCGCCGGAGCGCGCCCGAGCTCGTCCGGGCCTCGATGAGCGGCTTGATTCGGTTTTCCAGGACCCACGCATAGTTCGTGAGCTTGCCCCACTCCACGGGAACGGACTGCACGCGAACCTCGCCGTGGGTCCGTTCGTAGAGCGCGCGGCCCAGCGCGACGAAGCTGCGGGCGTGGCTGGATCCCACGACGAGTACGGTCGGATCGCCGGCCGCGTACTGCAGTATCGCCGAATCGACCTCGAGCAGGGGGTTCAGGGGCACGACGGTCTGCAAGGCCGCATCCGTGGCTGCCACTGTCGCGAAAGCGCAAAATCCTACCAACAGCAGATTTCGCCAACCTCCAAGCATGCCCGACATCGCGTCCTCCAGAAAAGATTCCTTTTTCGTTTATCGTGAGAACATATATCACGCCCAATCTGGCTGCCGATAGGGGGAGGCGGATAGCCCGGGAACTCGCGCTAGCCGGCCAAACCGGTTCATCGCCTAGAACTGCACGAGGCTGCCTTCCATCTTCGCCCGCGCCAGGGCGAGCTTGAGCAGGTAGAAGCCGGCGGGGCCGACCACGAGCGTGAATATGGCGAGGAAGCCGAGGGCCGGGAGCCATTCGCCACCATTCCCTGGCACAAGGAGTATCTCTCTGACCGCCTTCGCCGCCTGCGTGATAGGCAGGAAGAAAGAGATCTTCTGCACGGGGAGGGGAAGGACTTCCACCGGGAATACGAGGCCTCCGAGGAGGTAGCTCGAGGTTCCGAAAATAAAGTTGATAGGGTTCCCCCGTTTGAAAACCATGATGAAGGCGGCGGAGATCATTCCCAAGGACAGGAAGCAGAGGAAGGTGAGGGCGAGGATCAGCAGGACCATCGCGACTTGGGCGATCGAGACCTTCAAGCCGATGATGAGTATCGCGATGCCGAGATAGAAGACGCTCTCCAGGAAGGACTCCACGAAGGACCAAAGGGAATTCCCGAATAGGATGGCGTTGGCCGAGGTCGGCGTTATGAGGAGGGCCTCGAGGGTTCCCTGGACCTGAGCCTCTCGCACCTGTCCCGACAGGGAGTATAGGCCGGTCGACACGAAGGTGCTCACCGACATGCCGAGCAGGGTGAAGGCGAAATAACTATTGCCGTAGCGGGCCAGGTATTCCGAAAAGCTGTTGTTGAAGGTCTTGCCGATGAAGAAGAGGAACAGGATGCCGACGATCAGGCTGCCGAAATTGAGGATAAGCCGGAATCGATAGCTCATGAGCTCATAGAAGTCCCTTTTGATGAAACTGAGCATTTTACGCATCGGGCCGTATCCTCCTATTCAGCAGTTCCAGGAGGTCATCCTGCGGGCGGAAGGCTTCCAGGAGCGCCCCGCCTTCCAGGACGAAGGTTCGGATGAGCTCTTCCTGGTCCGTTCCCGCCGGATCGAGAGTCACCCTAAGGCAGCCCTTATCTCGCGCCGATACGCCGGCCCCGTGCCGGCGCAGCCACGCCGCCGGCGCCTGACCCTCGAAGCGCAGCTCCAGCTCAGGGTTGCCGCCCATCAAGTGCCGCAATTCGCCGAGCCTGCCTTTTTCTACAATCAGCCCCCGATCCAGGATGATGACCTGATCAGCTAGGCGCCGGGCTTCCTCGAGGTCGTGGGTGCAGAGGAATACGGTCGCGCCGCGCTTGCCGATCAAGGTCTTCGTTATGAATTCCCAGAAATCCTCCCGCGCCAAGGGGTCGAGGTGGGAGGCCGGCTCATCGAGGAGGTAGAGCTCAGGGTTGCCGACCAGCGCGCGCGCGATATTTAGCTTCTGCTTCATGCCGGTTGAATAGAGGCGATACGGCTTATCCGCCGAATCGAAGATGCCGCTTTCGGATAGGGCCTCATCGACGCGGGCTTTCAAGGCCTTGCCGGCTAAATCGTACAACGAGCCGAAGAACAGGAGATTCTGCCGCCCAGTCAGTCGCCAGTAGAAGGCTCTCTCGTTCTGTGTGACTAATCCTATCTTCGCCTGGATAGACCTATCCCAGCGCTCGCGGGGGATGCCGTCATACCTGATGTCGCCCGAATCGGGGGTGATCAAGGATGCGAGGATCTTGATGAGGGTGGTTTTCCCGGCGCCGTTGGGCCCCAGGAGGCAGGATACCTTGTTGCGCGGAATCTCGAGATCGACTGCGGTCAATGCTCGCTTGATGGGCCGTTTCCGGAAAGGATTGCCGATCGGTTCCTTGAAGGACTTGGATACGCCGCTCAGAGCTAGCAGTATTTTGTTCTCTTGTTGGTCCATGTCGGCGCATTATATACTTCCGCGGATATGCAAGGCAATGAACGCCTGAGGAGCGCGGAAGCTCACGAGTGGCTGGATTTTTACAGCGGCGGGCACGAGGGCGAAATACTTCTTCCGATGCTGTCCGGTAGCATGGCCGACGTGCTCCTTCCCGGCGATATCCTGACCGTACTGCCCTTGGGGAAGGAGGGGGTACATGCCGGCGATATCGTCGTATTCCGCGAAGGCGGCAAGCTCGTAGCCCATCGGCTCATCTTCGTTTTCAGGCTGTTCTCTTTCTCTCTCTTCATCGAGAAAGGGGATGCCAACCCGAATGCGTCGATCTTGAGGGCGAGGAGCATCGTTGGGAAAGTCTCCGCCGCGCGCAGACAGGGGAGGATTATCCCGATCGGGAGAGGCCCTTCGGCCGGTACCAACGCATGGCACTTGTTGCTCGAGCTCCGGAAGCGCTTACAGAAGAGGATATCGGGGCGCGATGCACGAGTATAATCTACGAATTGGGAGCGTAGTCGTATCCCTCGATTTTCGCTATGAGCGGTACAAGCTGGCATTCATGGATTATTTCCAGCGGCCATCCCATCCTTCGCCAGGGGATATCCGGCTCAAGCTCAAATTCAAAGACGATATCAAAGGCCTCGCGGAGATCCCAAACTCGCTTTTCCTGACCAAGCGAGGCGACGGTAAGGGCTTCTCGGTCGCGGAGGGGCTGATCGAGGGCAAGTACTCGCCGAAGAGCGGAGAGGGCGAGCTCGTCGTCCAATCGATCATCATGGAAGGCAATTTCGCCCGCATCTTCGAGCAGATCCTCTACCAGGCCTTTTGGTCGGCCGTTCGGAGAAAAGGACTGAGCGCGCTCCTCATTCATTCCAGCGCCGTCGTCCGAAACGGGAAGGGCTATATCTTCACGGGCAGGTCGGGCTCCGGCAAGAGTACGATAGCTTCACTATGCGCGGGTTCGAAGGTTCTGAATGACGAGATCGCCCTTATAGATCTTTCGGGAGAGCAGGCCATCGTCTCCGATACGCCATTCAACGGTCTTTTCCCGGATAAGGTCGAGGGCTCGGCCCCGCTTTCGGCCGTACTGCTCCTGAAGCAAGCGCCTTTCCATCGAGTGGCGCGCGCATCCTCGGCGGAGAGCATCAAGACTCTCTCCAAGGAAATCATCCCCCCCATGGGGCTGGAAACGCCGCTTGCCTCGACCGTATATTGGGATATGCTGGATTGCGCCAAGAAGATCAGCGATGCGGTTCCGCTCTACCTCATGGAGTTCTTGCCGAATCCCGGTTTCTGGGAATGCATCGATCGCGAAGAAAGGAATCCCTGATGACCGAGGACAGCCGTACCCCGAAAAAGATGGAAAAGCTCCTGGAGCGAGAGATCGACGACGAGATAGTGGTACTCTCCCCCGAGGGGAAATTCTTGCATAGCTTCGAGGGGTCGGCGCGATTCATCTGGAGCTTGATAGACGGGCTCCGCACGATCGATTCCATCCTCGATTCCATTATCGAGGAGTATCAGGTCGAGCCTGGAACCGCCCGAAACGACCTGGAAAACTTCCTTGCGGAACTTCAGGACCTGTCGCTGATCCGGTTCCGGTAGGCCTTAATAAAAAATAACCCCAGCTTTCGCTGGGGTTACGGGAACAAGGAAAAACGAATAGTTGCCGAGCTTACCACTGCCACGGCCACCAGCCGCCTTTCTTTCCCTTCGGCATTGGCGGGAATTTAGGCCCGCTGCCGGGTCCGCAAGCTCCGTAGCTCCCAAAGACGCCGATCTGGACGCTCTCC
The DNA here is from genome assembly GCA_025355995.1 of Spirochaetaceae bacterium. GTDB lineage: Bacteria > Spirochaetota > Spirochaetia > Treponematales > Rectinemataceae > UBA1306. The sequence continues at coordinate 33,763 of JANXYQ010000016.1, forward strand.
GTCTTTACTACGGGCGCGGAATACTGCTTTTTCCCCATGCTACCTCCTTCTTTTACGATTTGGGTACGATTATTACGATACTGTATCACTAATTTGAGGATCTGTCAAAAAAAGGACATACTATTACATCGGAAATAGTGCCCAGCTAAAATTTAGGTATCTGGACAATCCATATTCAATAACACCTTCAGCACGTATTTGACCGCCGATCTGGTTCGGCAAATCTCTTCCCCAACGTGGGCAGGGCTCGCGCCCACGTTGGCCATGGTTCGTACCCAACTTGGAGATTAGGCGAGTCCGCGTTAGGTACGTATATTTTCCTTATCTTCGGAGCCCGCTTTACTGAAAACGATAGGAATTCGCCGCATGGTCCGATTTCATCGAGACCGAGGCCTTCATCGATCGCATGGCCTTCGGACGGACGAACATCTCGAAGACTGATATCATCGCGGTATTCCAGCTGGCGCGCGAGGAGCTCACGAGCCTCCTCGCCGAAGGCTGATATGTAAAGTCTCCGCTAGGCGCCACCATCCCGAGGGCTACCGGAAAACTCGACTCTCCCTCCGACCGATTCAGTCCCGACAGGGAGGGCTCGGGCCACGCTGCATTGCCAGAGGGCGGAAACCTTTGATCGCAGCTCGCCGCCCCTCGGTCTACGGCCATATCCAGCCTTCGATCGTAATCGCCGGCTTACTGGACGACCTAGTAGAGGGCGAGTATAAGCTCGTCCTTAGGACGGTCTCGAAAAGCGGGGACAGGGCTTGGGTATATTTAACAAACCGCGATGAGGGTTATCGAGCAAAAACGAAAAGACCGAGAACGCGCATTTTCAGTTCGCTGCTATTCGACAAATGGAAGGTTATCAATTTGAAACTGCCCAATTTCGCCTCCTTCCCCGATAGACGCGTCCACAGCCAGGAAGTAGCGGCTTCTCCGCCCTACCTCAAGGAGCATCCGTCCGGTACTTTGCGCGGGGGGCAGCGCCAAGCCCGCGGGGGCCTCGACCAAGGGTTGGCTCAAGCCGCGCCCTGTAGCCTTGAGCCAGGCCTCCTTTTGGACGAATAGCGAGAGGAAGCGCTCCCAGGAAGCTTCTCCGGGTTCCTGTTCTATCCACTCCCGTTCCTGGTCGCCGAAGAGACTTCGCGCGATGCCGAGGTAGTCGCCGCGCGGATGCCCGGCGCCTTCGATGTCGATGCCGATCTCGCGGTCCGCGGCGAGGGCCAGCGCCAAGCAACCGTTAGCGTGGGACCAATTGAAGCGAATGGCGCAACCGCGTATGAAGGGCTTCCCGTATTCCCCGAGTTCCAGCCGCCGATTCGCGTCGGGAATTCCCTCCAGGTCGGACAGCGCGTCGCGGAGCAGCCGTCGGCTCAGGCACCAGGAAGTCTTGGCGCCTTGGTGCCTGAACCTCGCCATGCGCTCGCGCTCCTCGGGGGACCAGTCTGCCAGGCTGAGGAGGCGATCGTCGCCCAAGGAGCCCTCGTGCTCGAGAACCAGCACGAGGGCGGTCCCAGGCTCGAGCCGTCGTCGAGATGCCATACCGAAGTCGTTTCCCCGAAGCCGCCCGCCGTCCTAGAAAGGCGAAGGGATGTAAATGCTTATCAATTGATTCGTGATGTCGCTCGTCGCGACCGAGATCGACGAGATCAAGCCACCCCCGTCCGGCGGGTTGCTGGAAACCAGCGCCGGATCGGCCCAATACCCCGCTTCTATCTCATATGCGGCGTTTTGTGGGACCGTGAGGCTGAAGTTGACCGGGTAGCTCATTAGCGGCAAGGCGAAGGTTTGCATCGCGATCAAGACGCCTCCCGACGGGGGAATGGGCAGAGGCAGGGCCAGAAGGTACACGACGCCGCCCGATGGCGGAGCGGCGGCAAAGCTGAAGCTTCCCGATATCGTCTGCCCGGAAACGCCGCCGGCGAGGGTGACAGGGAGCAGGCTTGAGACGGCGAGTTTGGCGCTGGCCCCGTCATACGCAGTCGCGATAATGCATTTTTCTCCATTCGTTAGGGATGTAGTATCGAAGCTCGCGGACCAGGTAGTTCCGGTGATCGTCGCGGAGGCCACTTCCAGGCTGGCGAAAACGACACCGATTCTCGAGGGCGTAGCTCCCGAAAAACTGCCGGTGACGACGACATTTGAGCCGCTGGAGATGGTGCTTCCGCTCGTCGGTGAATCGATGCTCAGCGAATTGCTCGCAGCAGCCCTCGTGATCACGACGGTATAACTGTGCGTGGCAGTGCCGTCGGCTGCCGTGACCTTGAAGGTAAATGTGTTTGGGCCGACATCGAGCCATGTATAATCTGAGCCGTCGATCGGTACCAAGTCGAGGCTCCCGCTCTTCTGGGCCGTTATGCTGGCTCCCGTGCTGTCATTCGCCTGTACGGTAAAGTAGGCTAGGTTTTGCGCGTAATTTGCCGAGGCGGTGTAGTCGTAGTTCGCTGAACCGAATGCCGGGGACAAGGCAATGGCGGCTCCTGAGGCGATGGACAATGCCGACAAGGTCGCGTCAGCGGAAGCGCCCGCCGCCGCGCGGAGCACATTCAGGCGATAGGTCGCGGCCGCGCCGCCATCCTCCGGGGTTACGACGATATCGATGGTATTAGGGCCTTCTCCGAGGCTGTGCGCTCCTGCCCCCGCTATCGCGGCTGCGCCGTTCAAGGCCGTGGCCCCGACCGTGATGGTCGATGTCGAATTGGAAACATTGACCGTGTAGGAAGTGATTGTCATATTGAAGGCCGGCGCTAGTATTCCGTCGCTGACCGTCAGCGACGAGAGGTAGGCGAGGCTCGATTTGGTCCTCGTCAGGGTAACCGTATATGTCTTGGTATTGCCGGCGGCTGCTGTCACCACGATGGCGATTGCGTTATCGCCCACCGGTAGGGCATGAAGACCGGCGCCGGTAACGAGGGCGCCGCCATCGGTGGCGCTGGCGTAGACGGTAATTGAGGAATAGGCGTTGGCGACGCTTGCCGTGTAAGAGGTTTGACCGCTCGAAAAGACCGGATTCAGGCTCCCCGAGGATAAAGACAGGCTGGACAGGGTCGCGTCCGTCGACGCGCCGGGAGCGGCTCTGGAAACCTGGATTGTGTAGGTCTTCGTGGAGACCCCGTCCTCCGCCTTCACGACCACATTGATGCTGTTGCTTCCCACTGATAATGCCTGAGCCCCGGTCCCCGTGATCGTCGCGCCGGCGTTGGCAGCGGTCGCGCTAACCGTTATGGTTTCAATCGAATTGCCTACGGTCGCGGAGTAGGCGAGAACCGAAGCGGAGAACGCTGGAGAAAGCGTGCCGCTATCTATCGCGAGCGAAGCCAGAGAGGCATCGCTGCTCTTTCCTGGCGTATTAGGCTGTTTGCAGGCTGTCATTCCTAGGGATAAAAGGCTTATGCATAGCACAAAACGAAAAGTAAATTTCATGATGTTTTTTCCCATGGCATTCCCCCTGTGAGAATTATCGCCGACAATGAGGCTAGCGCGGGACTGCCCTTGCAGGCAGCGACCGAATGCTTCTATTCGCCGATTCCGAGTCAGAAACCGTCACCGGATTTTGTAATGACTTTTATAACTCCGCCGGAAAAATCGCAGTATACACCAGGGATCGCCGATTCGTTCCAATAAAATACCGCGATTAACAGGATTTTCTTGTCGTTTTTCATTTTGAAATTCTCGATCCGCCTGATATTTCATCCGCCCTCCGAGCCCTCGCCATAGCCGCGAAAGCGTTAATTCTGCTACCGTTCTCCGATGACTACACGGGAAAAGGCCCAGAGGGGCAAGCGAGCGGCCGAAGCCTGCCTCAATCTCAGCACGCAGGCAAAGGACGAGGCTCTCGCGGCGATAGCCGCCGCCCTGCGCGAAGGCGAGGGGGCGATCATGACGGCCAACGCGGCCGACCTGGCCGACGCCGAGAGCGAAGGCCTCCCTCCGCCCCTCCTCAAGCGCCTGCGCTTCGACGCGAGCAAGCTCCGGGAGGCGGTCGAGGGCATCGAGGCCCTCCGGCGGCTAAGGGACCCGGTCGGGCGAGTGCTGTCGGCGCGCCGGCTCGACCGAGGCCTGGTGCTCCGCCAGGTGAGCTGCCCGATCGGCCTCGTCGCCATGATCTTCGAATCGAGGCCCGACGCCCTGGTGCAGATGGCCTGCCTCGCGGCCAAGAGCGGGAACGCCGTCATCCTCAAGGGCGGCAGCGAGGCTGCGCGCACGAACGGCGCGTTGAGCGGCCTCATCGCCCCGGCGGGCGAGGCGGCGGGCCTGCCCGAGTCCTGGCTTTCGTCGCTGGGGACGAGGGAGGAGGTCGCCGAGCTCTTCGCCCTCGAGGAGTTCGTGGACCTCATCGTACCACGCGGCTCGAAGGAATTCGTCGCCCGCATCAAGGTCCTGAGCCGCATACCCGTCCTCGGCCATGCCGACGGCATCTGCCACGTCTACCTGCACGAGGACGCGGATCCCGCGATGGCGGCTGCGATCGCGGTGGACAGCAAGGCCCAGTATCCCGCGGCCTGCAACGCCGCCGAAGTCCTCCTCGTGCACGAGTCCTTCGCCGCCCTGCCCGCCGTCGCCGCGGCGCTCGAGGCCGCGGGCGTCAGCCTCGAGCCGGACCCGAGGAGCGCCGCCGCGCTGGGTCGCGAGCCGGTCAAGATGGACGACGATTGGTCGGTGGAGTACCTCGACCTGCGCATGGCGGTGAAGGTCGTCGGCTCCCTGGGCGAGGCCATCGCGCACATCAACCGATACGGGAGCCGCCATACCGACGCCATCGTCGCGCGGTCGCGCGAGGCCGCCGAGGCCTTCATGAACGGGGTGGACTCGGCCTCGGTGTACTGGAACGCGAGCACGCGCTTCGCCGACGGCTACCGCTACGGCCTCGGGGCCGAGGTGGGCATCTCGACGGGCAAGCTTCACGCGCGGGGCCCGGTCGGCCTCGAGGGCCTGTGCACCTATAAGTGGAAGCTGGAGGGAGAGGGCCAGGTTGTCGCGGACTACGCGTCGGGCGCGCGCTCCTTCCTCCACGAGGACATTCGCGATGGGGATTGAGGAAGGCTCCGCCGAGGCGAGGGCGTCCCTGGCCTCGGCCAACCGCATAGTCGTCAAGATCGGCACGAACACGATCATGCGGAACGAGGACTCGCCCCAGCGGCTCTGCGGCGCCCGCGCCGAGGCCGTCAGGGGCTTCGAGGGCGGGATCGACGTCGAGTACCTGCATCGGGCGGCGGCCCAGATCGCGGAGCTCGCGCGCGCCGGCAAGCAGGTGATCGTCGTCACCTCCGGCGCGATAGGGATGGGCGCCCTCGAGCTGGGCCTATCCAGGCGCGTGACCGAGCTAAGGATGCGGCAGGCCTGCGCGGCCATCGGCCAGATAGCCCTCATGGACGAGTACCGCCGCGCCTTCGGGGTCTTCGGCCTGACACCCGCCCAGCTCCTCGTCACGCGGGACGCCTGGGACAACCGCTCGGCCTACCTCAACCTCAGGGCCTCCGTGGAAGCCCTGCTCGAACAGGGCGCCGTGCCGGTTTTCAACGAGAACGACGTGGTGTCGACCGCCGAGATCGGCAACGCCTTCGGCGACAACGACCAGCTCTCGGCCTATATCGCGAGCAAGGTGGACGCGGAGGTCCTGCTCATCCTCTCCGACATCGACGCGTTGTACGACGCCGACCCGAAGAGCGACCCTGCGGCCCGCCCCATCCCCTACGTGCGCGAGCTGACCGCCGAGATCCTGGCCTCGGCCGGGGGAGCGGGCTCCGAGTTCTCCACGGGCGGCATGGCCACCAAGCTCAAGGCCGTCGCGATCGCGCGGGACGCCGGCTGCAAGGTAGTCATCGCGGACGGGCGCGAGCGTCGCGTCATCGCGCGCGTGCTTGCGGGCGAGGCCATCGGCACGCTTTTCGACGCCGTGCACGCCCTTAAGAACAGGCAGCGGTGGATCAAGAATTCCCGGCCGCAGGGCTCGATTTCCGTCGACCAAGGCGCGTTGGCCGCCATCAAGGCCAAGAAATCGCTCTTGCCCCGGGGAATAGTCGGCGTCGAGGGGCGCTTCGGCCGAGGCGACGTCGTCCTGGTAGCGGGCGCGGATCGCGAAACGGGCGCGGCCAAGGTGGTCACGAGCCTCTCCTCGGACGAGCTGGAGCGCGTGATCGGGCGGACGTCCGCGGAGCTCGAGGCGATACTGGGCGCCGGCGCGCCCAAGGTCGTAGCAAGGCCCGAGGAGACGGTCTTCCTGGAGGAGTAAGCGCGAAGCCTTTGGTTAGCGTTCGCACCTCGGCGCCTTTGGCGCGTGCTTGGCCCTGCAGGCCGAGCAGCGGCCGCGCAGCTCGCATCCTACCTTGGCGCATCGCGCCTCGCGTTCTCGGCGACGCTCAAGATGTGCAATATCGGCACCGACCAGCGGGGCATGGGCCTCACGGTCGACAGGATCTCGAAATGGACCCGTCCCGGCGAGTTGGCGGCGTCGCCCGGGCAGAGGTCGTACTCGAGGCCGCCGATGCGCGCGCGCAGCCAGGCGTGGCCCGAGAGGCCGCCCGGCCATTCCTCGCCGTGGATGGCCTTGGGCGGGAAGCGGCAGCGGAAGGCCTGCACGAGTCGCGACTCGATTCCGAGGCCGGTCAGGAGGAGCTCGAGGGCGCGCGCCTGCTGGATGCAGTAGCCGTAGCCCCTCTCGAAGCAGCGCGCGGGCGAGTCCCAGGGGTTGCGGCGCGAGTACTCGAAGCGCCGGGCCGCTATGCCCTGCGCCCAAGCGGCGAGCTCCGCTCCCTCGAGGCCCGTGGCCTTCCCGGCGGCCACCGCCTCGTCGATGGACTTGATTCCCTCGACGGACTTGGGTCCGGCGTCGGGAAGGAGCCTCGCGCCGAGGCTCGTCAGAGGGAGGAAGACCGCGAGGTAGAGGGCGGTGCCCGCGAGGAGGATGGCCGCCAGGCCGGCGGGCGCAAAAAGGATGCCAGCGATCAGGCTCATTTTCCCAGTGCCTCCTCGGTCTTGAGGATCCCGTACAATTTTCCCAGGGGCTGCTCCGCCGCCGCCAGCTCTTCCTCGGCGAAGAGGGCGGCCAGTCCCCGATAGAGCGGCTCGACAGCCGCGTTCGCGGCCTCGAGGGCGGACCGGCCCGCGGCCGTCAAGGACACGAGGCGGACTCTCCTGTCCTCCTCGTCGGGGAGGCGCTCGACGAGGGCCTTGGCCTCCAGGGCGTCGAGGACGACCATCACGGTGTTAGCGTCGGTCTCGAGCCGCTCCGCGATCGCCCGCTGCGGCACGCAGCCGTGCTCTCCCAGGGCGACGAGGACCCCGTACTGGGAGTAGGTCAGGCCGGAGGGCTTGATCGCCCTTTCGGCCAGGCGTCGCGACTTAGCCTGGATTCCTCCGATGAGGCCGAAGAGGCGGGTGATCGGCAGCTGGTTGAAAATCATGGAGTGCTCGATATAATCACAATTATGACAATAACAAATGTGACGGTAAGCGTAAAGGCCTAGCTCCTTTCCGCTCCGGCCGGGCGGGGCTTCGCGGCCCGGTACTCGAGCGGGCTGGCCGCGTACCGCTTCCGGAATAGCCTGATGAAGTAGCTGTGGCTCGAGAAGCCGCAGGCCCAGGCGATCTCCTTGCTGGAAAGCTCGGTCGAGCTCAGGAGATCGACCGAGCACTCCATCCGGAGTCCATGGATGTACTCGATCATGCCCTGGCCGGTGCATTCCCGGAAGCGATGGGAGAGATAGTCCGCCGAACAGGAGAGGAGGGCCGCCAGGGAGGCGACGGACAGGCTCGCGTCTCCGATCCGGTCCTTGATCAGGCGCCGGGCGCGGCCGATGAGGCGTGGCTCGAAATCCTCATCGGGGAGGGCCTCGTCGAGGGCCGAGGAGAGGCCCGAAAGCGCCGCGAGCACGAGGCCGACGGCGAGGGGCGAATCGCGCTCGCCCCAGGCCGCCGCGTCGTTCAGCCAGCGGGCGAGGGCGGAGGCGATCCGGGGCTTGCGGTTCTCGGTGTAGAAGACCTCCGGCTTCCCGTCCGCGCCGGCGTGCGCGATGTGGCAGAGGAGGCTCTCGGCCTCGGCGAGCACGACGATGTCGCGGAAGGGGCCGTTCCAGGCTTCGGCCCGCTCGGCGTGGGGGACTCGCGGGGGAACGATCAAGGCCTCGCCCGGGTAGAGGGCAAGGCTCTGGTCGGGAAAATCGAAGAGGGTGAAGCCCGTTAGCTGCAGGAACAGCTCCGAGTTGGAATGGAAATGCCCTCGGGAACCCCTCCTGTACTCCTGCCCCGCCTTGGGCAGGCGAAGTCGAATTGTCCCGCCGCGCAAGCCTGCCTCGAAGAGGCGAATGCCCCCGCGGATCTCGAGGGAATTGTCGTTGCCGACCGTGCCGATCGGATACCGCTCGCTTAGCACCTCGGAAAAATACTATACATATCGGTTTTTTGCCATCGATCGCCTCTCGCAACTCCCTGAAATGCTGATAATCTGTCGAAATACCTAATTACAGGGAGAATATATGGCTAATAAGATACGTGTTACGGTTTGGAATGAATTCGTGCATGAGCGCGAGGACGAGGCAGTAAAGAAAGTCTATCCTCGGGGCATCCATGAGGCGATCGCGGATTTCCTAGGCAAGGACGGGTCCCTGTCCGTGAGGACCGCTACCCTCGATCAGGCCGAGAACGGACTGCCGCCCGAAGTTCTCGACTCGACCGACGTGATGATCTGGTGGGGCCACATGGCCCACGACAGGGTGAGCGACGAGGTGGCCGGCCGGGTCCAGGCCCGAGTCCTCGAGGGCATGGGCTTTATCGCCTTGCATTCGGCCCATTTCTGCAAGCCCTTCAAGCGCCTTATGGGCACGAACTGCTCCCTGGTCTGGAGGGAGGCCGACGAGCGGGAGCGCCTCTGGGTGATTGAGCGGGGACACCCGATCGCCGCTGGCCTGGGCGAACATTTCGAGCTACCGATGGAGGAGATGTACGGGGAGCGCTTCGACGTGCCGGCGCCCGACGCGACCGTCTTCATATCCTGGTTCGAGGGCGGCAATGTTTTCCGCTCGGGCTGCGCCTGGGAGAGGGGCGCCGGCCGCGTCTTCTATTTCCGCCCGGGCCACGAATCCTACCCGACCTACTACGACGCGAACGTCCAGCGCATAATCGCCAACGCGGTAGCCTGGGCTGCGCCGAGGGTCATGCTCCCAGGAGCGGCGGGCTGCCCCAACGAGCTCGTCGCCCTCGAGCGGATCGAGGCGAAGCTCGGGGCGAAGCGATGAACCTCGCCATAGTCGGGACCGGCGGCATGGCCGCGAGCCACGCGGCCGGCTTCCTCGGCATCAAGGGCGTGAAATTGAGCGCCTGCTGCGACATCGACGAGGGCCGCGCCAAGGCCTTCGCCGAGCGCTTCGGCATCCCGAGGACCTATGTCGACTATGGGGAGCTGCTGGCCCATGAGAAGCTCGACGGCCTCTCCGTCGTTTCCGTGGACTCCACGCACGCGCCGATCGCGATTGCCGCCCTGAAGGGCAAGGTGAACGTCCTCTGCGAGAAGCCCATGGCGACCACGACGGCTGACGCGGAGGCGATGCTCGCCGCCGCGAGGAAATCCGGCCTGGTCAACATGGTCCATTTCTCGAAGCGGAATTCCCGGGCCCTCGCCGCAGCCAAGGGCCTTATCGAGAAGGGGAGGCTCGGCCGGATCCTGCACGTCGACGCGAGCTACTACCAGAGCTGGCTCTCGACCAAGTGCTGGGGAGACTGGGCGACGGAGAGCGCCTGGCAGTGGCGGCTGTCCACCAAGCACGGGAGCGGGGGCGTCCTCGGGGACATCGGCTGCCACATCTACGATATGGCGCAGTACCTGGCGGGGGACGTCTCCGGGATATACTGCGGCTTTAGGACCTTCGACAAGGGGATCGAGGGGAATCGGGTCGGGGAGTACGTCTTCGACGCGAACGACTCCTTCTGCTCGAGCGTGGAATTCGCGAACGGCGCGATGGGGACGGTGCAGGCGACGAGGTGGGCTACGGGCCACCCGAACCGGGAGTACATCGGAGTCTACGGCGACGAGGGCTCCGTGGAGATCGACTACGAGAGGGGCGATCGGATTCTCCGGTATTGCGACAACGCGCGGAACGAATGGGACGAGGTCTCGGCCCCTCTCGTACCCAGTCTCTACGAGCGCTTCGTCAGGGCCATAAAGACGGGCAGGCAGGACGAGTGCGACTTCGCGAACGGCCTCAAGATACAGAAGTGCCTGGAGGCGAGCTTCGAGTCCGCGCGGACTCGGCGACCGGTAACTTTAAGCTAGGCTCTCGATCGCGGGGAATTCGGTCGGGCCGAAGCCCACGTTTCTCTTCCCCTCCACGCGCAGGGAGTCGCCCTGGAAGCGGAAGGCCAGGGTCGTGACGAAGGGAGTCTCCCGCGCGAAATGCCTCATCGTGAAGGTGTCGGGGCCCGTCCAGGCGCCCGAGCAGGAGGCCTGCCTGGGGCCCTCGCCCTCGAGGTAGGATACGCAGTCCTCCCACTGGCCGTAGCCGCAGCGCAGGCTCCGCCTTCCGGATCCGCGACGGACCATCGGCCCCCCGGGCGCGACGCGATAGCCGAGCTCGAGGCGGTCGGCGCGGAAATCGAAGCTCAAGTCTCGGAGGCCGGCCCAGTTATCGCCGAAGCTGTACTCCTTCCTCGCGCTCGGGGCCGTGATCGGCACCGCCGCCGGCGATGCGCCGGGCGCCATCGCGCGTTGCGCGGCCGAGGGAGGGCGCAGCCAGAGGCTCGACGCGAAGCTCGAAAGAGCGCGCGCCGCTTCCGGGGCCGGGGGCAGGTTCTCGCCGCGGAAGGCGGGCAGGAGACGGTCCCACACGAGGTCGAGGGGGCGCTGCAGGTCGCTCACGCCGGCTACGACGGCGAGGACGGCGTCCTGCTCCGGCAGGACGAGGCAGTACTGGCCGAAGGCGCCGTCGCCGCGATAGGCGCCGTGCCGGCAGCGCCAGAACTGGTAGCCGTAGCCCTGCTGCCAATCCGAGGAGGGATCGGGCTTGTCTCCCGAGGCGTTGACGGAATGGACCGAGCTCGCCTCGTCGATCCATGCCGAGGGGAGGATTCGACTTCCCGCACGTTCGCCCTTCTCGAGAAGGAACTGGCCGAAGCGGGCGATGTCCTCGACCTTGATATTGAGTCCCCAGCCGCCGAATTCGACGCCGCAGCGATGGCGTTCCCATCTCGCGCCCTCGATGCCGAGGGGCTCGAAGAGGCGGGGCCTCAGGTAGTCGGAGAGCCGCTTGCCCGTGAGCTCCTGGACGATGGCCGATAGCATGAAGCTGGCGCCGGAGTTGTAGACGAAATGGCTGCCGGGCTCGCGTTCGACCGGCAGGGCGAGGAAGGCTTTAGCGGGATCGCGGGTCCCCATGATCCGGTCGGTCGTGTCCGCCTCGTGGCCCGTGTTCATCGACAGGAGGTGCCGGACCTTCATCGCCCGCAGGTTGGCCGAGGGGGCCTCCGGGCTTCGCTTCGGGAAGAAGGAGAGGACCGGATCCTCGACGGAAAGCCGCCCCTCGGTTACGGCGAGCCCTACGGCGGTCGAGGCGAAGCTCTTCGAGAGCGAGAAGAGCATGTGGGGCGATTCGAGGCGGAAGGGCTTCCAGGCCCCTTCCGCGACCACGACGCCGTGCCGGAGGAGCATGAAGCCGTGAAGGGAGTCGACCTCAGCGTCAACCGCCTCGAGGAAGTCGAGGATCGCCCTCGAGTCGACGCCCTGCGATTCCGGCTCGCCTCGGGGAAGGGAATCGGCCTTGGCCACGCTTCGCCTCCTTTCGACTACGGTAGTATGAACGTGCGGCCCTCGCGGACGAAGACCGAGTTATCTAGATATAACCGCAGTGCCTCGTACAGGACCTTCCGCTCGACGTCCTTGCCGAGCCGTATGAACTCCGAGACCGAGCGGGTATCGGCCACGCGGAGCACGTCCTGGGCGATGATCGGGCCCTGGTCCAGCACGTCGCTCACGAAGTGGGCGGTCGCCCCGATCATCTTGACGCCCTTGGCCCAGGCCTGGTGGTAGGGCTTGGCGCCCTGGAAGGCGGGGAGGAAGCCGTGGTGGATGTTGATGACTTTCTCCCTCCACCTGGCCACGAGTTCCCCGGAGAGGACCTGCATGTAGCGCGCGAGCACGACGAGGTCGACGCCGTAGTCCTTCAGTATGCCCTCGAGGTCGACCTCGTAGGCGGCCTTGCCCTTCTCGGGGTCGACCTGGAAGAAAGGGACGTGGAACTGCGTGGCGACCGAGGCGAGGTCGGGATGGTTCGAAACGATGACGGGGATATCGCAGTCGAGCTCGCCGTCCTGGTGCTTGAGGAGGAGCTCGTAGAGGCAGTGGCTGGTCTTGCTCGCGAGGATCGCCACGCGACGCCTGCGCTCGCGGTCGAGGAGCCGCCACTCCATGCCGAAGCTCTCGGCGAGGACGGCGAAGGCGGCCTCGAAGCGGCCGACGTCGAAGCCCTCGGAGGTCTCGAAGTGCGTCTTCATGAAGAAGGCCCTGATGTCCACCGCGGTGTACTGGCTCAGGTGGAGCACGTTGCCCCCCGACTCGGCGATCGTCCTCGTGACCGCCGCGATGAGCCCGCTCTGGTCGGGGCAGACCACCATCAGCGCGTAGCTTTTAGGCATGGCTCGGGTACCCTTATTGCGAGAGGCGGGCGTCGAGGGTCTCGAGGACAGATATGGCCTCTTTGCTCGTCTCGGTGCGGAGCCTTCGCGCGACCAGGGGCGCCATGAACGACGCCGGGTAGCCCTCGAGCAGGGCCTCGGCGAAGTCCTGCAGATGGGCGTCGCGCGAGGCGTCGAGCAGGGCCGAGGCGGAGGCCTCGTCGGGCGACTCGGCGAGGGCAGCGAGGATCCTTCGCTTCTGGGCGAGGCTCGCCGCCTTGCCGGCGATGAGATCGGCCGCCAGGGCGGCTCCCCTGTCCGAGCCCATGTCGGCGAGGGCTTCGAGGATGAGGACCTGGAGCTCGACGTCCTCGGCCTGCGGGTAGGACGAGGCCAGCGCCTCGATGGCCGCCTTGTCGGGCGCGGCGATGTCCCTGAGGGCGGCGACGGCCTGCTTGCGCTGCTCCGCGTCGGGGTCCCGGGCGGCGATGCGCGAGAGCGCGGCTATGGCCTGGGGCTTCGCCCCTCCAACCCGGCCGAGGGCCCACACTGCGTAGTAGCGGAGGGCCGCGTACTTCTCGCCGCGCATCTGGGCGGTGGTGACGAGGGTCTGCCAGAGGTTGAGCTGGGCGCTGTCGTAGGCTATGGCCCCGACGGCGCGGACGGCGTTGACTCGCACGGCGACGGTCTCGCTCTCGTTCGTGATGAGCTTCTGCAGCTCGTCCACGACGCGGGGATTGGAGGCGCTGCGGATCTTGTAGAAGGCCCAGGCGACGTTGCGCCTGACCTCGGGCTGCGGCTTCTGGAGGAGGGTGAGGAGGGCGGGCATGCTGGTAGGATCGGCGAGGACGGCGAGCAGCTCGGTGCCGAGGGCGAGGAAGGGCTCGTCCTGGCTCGCGAGGAGGCTCCGCGTGAGGGCGCCGGAGACGAGGGCCTGGTTCGGCGGGTAGAGCTTGAGTAGGGCGGCCGACGAGGCGGCCCTGACGCCCGGGTCCTTGTCGGCGAGGTTGTCGACGAGGAGGCTCACGGCCTGCGAGCCCTGGGGCGAGTCGCCCAACGCGTTGACCGCGGCGATCTCGAGGACGGGGTCGAGGTCCTTCTCGCGGAGCACTTTTATGAGGGCCGGCGCTATCGCGTCGCTCTTCTGCCTGCCGAGGGCGGCGACGGCCTGGGCGCGGACTCCTGGGTCCTTGTCGGAGCCGAGGACGGCGAGGAGGGCGTCGGTCGATGCCGGGGTCGCCGAGGCGCCCATGCCCGCGGCGGCGGCCCTGCGCACCTGGGAGTCGTCCGAGGCGGATAGGTCCTTGAGCGCGGCCTGGACGCGGGAATCGGAGTTGCCTTTCTGCGCGATGCCCGAGAGGGCCTGGGCTATGAACGCCAGGAAATCCTTGGGCAGCGCCGCGCGGTTGGCGGGCTTGAGGAGCTCGAGGATCGCGTCGAGCCCGTCGGCGCCGCCTATCGCGCCGAGCGCCTGCAGGGCGGCCTTCCTGAGCTCGGGCGCGGCGGAGGACTTGATAAGCTTGGCGAGGGAGGGGACCGCCGGCTTGTAGCCGATGTCGCCCAGGGCCTTGATGGCCTCGACCTGGAAATCGGAGCCGCTCGCATCGGCGAGGCCTGCCAGGTAGGGAGCCGCGTCCATGGACCCCAGGCGGCCGAGGGCCTTGATGGCCGTCCGTGCCTTGGCCGGGTTGGACTTCTGCTCCTTCATCGCCGTATTGAGCATGGAAGTCGAGAGGGCGGCCCTCTCCTCGGCGGGAATGTCCTCGGGCAGGGGATAGCCCTTCTCGATCATGCCGAAGAGGGCGTCCCTGCTGGCGACGTACTCGCTCTCGCTCTTCGACCCCTCTTTCTTGTAGGCGGCGGACATTGAGGCGATGATCCCGCTCATCTTGGCCATCGCCTCCTTGTACGCCGCGGGCGTGAGGTAGAGGGCGTCGCCCATCGCGGCCCTCTGGCGTATCGCGTCCTCCAGCGAGGCGGAGAAGTCGATCGCGATAAGCTCGTTGAGGGCGCCGGGAGTGGCCTTGACGGCCGCCTGGACGGCGCGGAGCCTGTCGAGGGGGATGAAGCGCCAGTTGGCGACGATGAAGTCGAGTATCTCCTGGGCCTGGAGCTGGCCGTCCTTGACCCTCGATTCGGGTATCGTCTCGCTTAGGTCGGAGTTCTGGTCCATCTTGCCGTTGCCGTTGAGGTCCACGTAGCCCGACGGGACCTCGGGGAAGAGCTTGGCGAGCTCCTGGTTGAGGGCTGAGCCGACGAGCTGGGCGGCCTGGGCGGAGGCGCCGGCGGGGCCGAGGGCTAGTGCCAGGGCGAGGAGGGCGACCGGCGCGCGCCTCATGGGGTCACCTTGGCCTTGGCCCGAGCCTGGGCGGTCAGGGCCTCCGCGTAGGCTGGGCTGAGGGCGAGGGCCTTGTTGTAGGCGTCCATGGCGCGCTTCCAGTCTCCCGCGGCCTCGCAGGCGTTGCCGAGGCGGAACCACCAGCGGGGCATGCTCGGCTCCTTTAGGACGGCGGTCGAGTAGGCGATATCGGCGTGGGAGTATTTCTTCAGCCTGAGATAGGCCTCGCCCATGAAGAAGTAGGCGGTCGGGCCGCGGTCGCCGTTGTCCCCGGATGCCTCGATGTATTTCTGGAGGTATTTGATGGAGTTCTCCATTTGGTTGAGGAAGTAGTAGGACTCGCCCATCACCTCGGAGATGCGAGCGTCGAAGGAGACCTTCATGCCGGCCTGCCCGGTGGAGATGACCTCGGCGTGCCTGCCGAGGCGGAAGAGGCTCCAGCATTTGACGACGTAGGCCTCGAGGCGCTTGGGGTCGCCCGAGAGCTCCTGGTCGCAGACCGAGACGGCCTGGGCGAATTTGGCCTGGGCGTCGGCCTGCTTGCCCGCCGTCTCCAGGTCCCTTCCCTGCCGATACATCAGGAGGGCGTCGAGCTTGGGCTGCGCGGCTCCCGAGGCCGCCTCCGCGACCGGCGCGGCGGCCTGCGGGTCCGCCTGGGCGAGGGCCGGCAGGGGCGATACCGCGAGGAAAAGTGCGAGGGCAGCGTTGCGTCGGCGCATGGGGACGGGACCTCCGGGAGTGCTGGATGCTCGTCAATATTGCCCGGAAACGGAGAAAGGGGCAAGGGCGCGACGGGAGAGCGCGCGACTACCGTCGCGAACGCACTTGTCGCGCGGGTGGAGGCGGGATACCTTAATGGGGACCTCGCCCGATTCCGGGCGCTGGCCGACGATTCCAAAAGGTTCGGGAGGAATCATGCTGGAGTTCATGCAAAAAGGCGGCGTAGTCCTGTGGCTGCTCGTAGCCATCTCGGCCTACGTCATCGCCCTCATCATAGAGCGCCTCCTGTATTTTAAACGGATATCCGTCGACGAGAGGAAGCTCTACGATCGCATCAAGGTCGCTGTCGAGAAGGGCCACCTCGACGAGGCCCTGGCGATATGCGACCAGAACCTCTCGCCCTTCGCGGCGCTCATGCGCACGGGCATCGAGAATCGCGACTACCCGCGCACCATCCAGAAGGAGATGCTCGAGGACTCGGCCGCCCAGGAGGCGCCGCGCCTCGAGAAGAACATCGTCCCCCTCGGCACCATCGCCAACATCGCGCCCCTCATCGGCCTCCTCGGGACGGTGACGGGAACGATGAAGTCCCTCGGCGTACTCGGGAAATTCGGCGCTGTCAGCGACCCCTCGATCCTCGCGGGAGGCCTCTCCGAGGCCCTCATCAACACGGTGTCGGGCATCATCGTCGCGGTAGTCGCCACCATTTTCTACAATTACATGGTCTCGAAGGCCAACAACTACCTGCTGCGGCTCGAGGGGCAGGTGAACAGCCTCATACTCATGATCAACAAGAACCGGCCCGCCTGGACGGGCGAGGAGAGGCGCGGGTCGCCCGAGCACACCGTCCCCGAGCGCTCCGTCCCCGAGCGCCCCGTCCCGGAGCGAAGGGCCAAGCCATGACGAGGAGGCGGATGCAGCCGAACGTCGTGATCAACCTCGTGCCCCTCATCGACGTCCTCCTCCTCATCATCATCTTCTTCATGATAACCACCACCTTCAAGCTCACCCCCGGCATCTCCCTCGACCTGCCCTCGTCCAGCACGGCGCAGAACGTCAAGAGCTCGGTGCTCAGGATCGTCGCGGTCTCCGACGCGGAGATCTACGTCGACAAGACCCGCTCGGACCTCGCCGGCCTTCCCGCCCTCATCAAGAAGCGGATGGGCTCCGGCGACGCCGCCGGGCTGAAGGCCACGGTGGAGGGGGACCGGAGCGCGACCTACCAGCTGATGGTCTCCGTACTGGACGCCCTGCGCCGCGGCGGCATCGATTCCGTCGGCCTCAGGACCAGGGTAGACCAGGGCGCGCCATGAACTCGGGCTGGATCAGGGCCCAGGACCGCAAGCGAAGCTTGACGGCCGCCGGCTCCACGGTCTGCCTCTACGCCATTGCCTTTCTCGGCGCCTGGCTCATAGGCAGCCTCGCGCCGGCGACGCTCGCCTCCGTCCCGGGTACCGTGATCGTCGACCTCGGCGGGATCGAGGGGCCGCCGGGCGAAGTGCCCCTCGGCCTCGAGAACGCTCCGGATCGCCCCGTCGGCGCGCCGCTCGGGGCGGCGCCCCTACCCGCGGCCGCCGAGACCCCCGCCCAGGCGAGCGCCGCGGCGACCTCGGCCATCGCTCCCATTCCGGAGCCTCCGGCCCAGGCGACTCCCGCCAAGACGGTTCCTCCGGAGCCCAAGGCCGCTCCCGCTCCCAAGCCGGCTCCCAAGGCCGTTCTAGCGCCTAAGGCAGCCCCCAAGGCCGTTCCGGCTCCCAAGAGTGCGACCAAGGCCCCGTCCGCTCCGGAAAAGGCGACGCCCGCCCAGGACGCGACCGCGCTAGCCGCCGCGCAGGCGGAGCAGGAGCGCGCCGCCCAGGAGGAAGCGGCCCTGCGCGCCGCCGCCGCCTCGGCCGCCGCCGCGCCGGCTCCGCCCAAGACCAAGACTTTCGGCTCGGGCGCTCCCGTCGCCTCGGGCGGCACGGGATCGGCCCCCGGGGTCTCGGGCGGAACGGGTTCCGTCACCTTCCGCGGATCCGAGATGGGCAGCGCCCTCGCGACGACCTTCGGCGCCTCCTCGGGCCAGGTCGGGCGAAACATCTACGTGCCCATCTACCTGTACATGCCCCTGCCAGCTAAGATCGACGACTCTATCTACCGGAGCATCCTCGCGAAGGAGACCTTCCGGTCCTATTACCAGCAATCGGGCGCCGAGTGGCGGCTGAAGTCCCAGGCGCCGCTGCCCCTGCGCGGCGACTTCTGGACCATGCTCGAGAATGCCGGCTACGACGCCTCGACCGCCGACTACAGGACCGGGCGCAAGCTGTCCCCCGTCGTGCTGGAGTTCGCCGTCGGCCCGCTCTCGAATAACAAGGTCGAGCTAGTGGACATTCGCCTGGTCTCCTCCTCCGGATCGGCGGAGGTCGACGAGGCGGTCATGTACGGCTTCCGGCAGGCCTCTTACTTCAATAAGACCGGCAACGCCGTAGCCGGCAAATTCGTCTACGGGTTCTAGCCCGAAAAGGACAGCATGCGCCTGAGGCCCAAGGTCTTCGCGATATTCGGCGCCGCACTCGGCCTCGTGGCCGCCTTCGGCGCCCTGGCCTTTCCCCTCGTCGTCGACAGGCTGACGCAGGCTCAGCTATTCTCGCTTTCGAGGACCCTGGGGGCCTACCTGGTCCACGACCTCGAGTCCCTCGAGTTCAAGGGCGATCACGCGGCCTTCGAGAAGGCCATCGACAAGCAACTCGAATTCGTGCAGGGCCTGGGCGCAAGCTCGGGCAACTACAGCCTCCGAGTGGCCATCGTCGTCAGTCCCGACTACAAGGTCGAGATAGGCCATCCAGACTCCACTCTCGGCGCCGACTACTCGGGACACGCCGACATCCGGGCGGCGATGGCGGGGGCGCCTATGGCGACGGCCCTCGAGGCTCCCGACGGAGGGAAGGGCGTCGCGACCGACGCCGACATCGTCGCTCCGCTGAGGTTGGCCGACGGCGACAAGCGGGTGCTCGAGGTCAAGCTCGACCTCTCCTCGAGCCTTTCGATGATCCAGGCCCAATATTCGAAGATCCGGCTCCTCGTCATCGCCTTCATCGCCCTCGGCTTCGCCGTGGTCGCGCTCGTGATCGCCGACGGCATCCGCAGGGCCGTCCTCCTTCCAATCCTGAGGGTCTCCGCGGCCATGGAGAAGGTGGGCTCTGTCGACCTCGACGCGAGGGTGGACCCATCGGCCCGCGGTAGCGGCGCGCGCCGCGGCCGCGGCGCGAGGGACGAGATCGGGGCCATGGCCGAGCGCTTCGACGAGATGGTCATGGGCCTCAAGGAGAGGTTCCAGCTCGAGCGCTACGTCTCCCGCTCCACGGTCGGCGCCGCGCGCTCGCGCGCCGAGTCGGGCGGGGCGGACGCGCCGGTCACGCGCATGAGGCGCACGGTCTTCTTCTCCGACGTCAGGGGTTTCACCTCCTTCTCCGAGAGCGCCGATCCCGCGCGCGTCGTCGCGGTGCTCAACCTCCTGCTCGGCATGCAGGAGGAGGTGATCGCGCGGGCGGGGGGCGAGGTCGACAAGTTCGTCGCCGACGAGGCCATGGCCGTCTTCGAGCGCCCCGCCCTGGCGGTGGCCGCGGCCCTCGCGATCCGCTCGCGCGTGGCGCGCATGGCGGGCGAGATCGAGGGCCTCAAGCTGGGCTTCGGGATCCACGTCGGCGAGCTCGTCGAGGGCGACATAGGCTCTCCCAGGATGATGGACCATACGGTGATCGGGGATACGGTCAATACCGCCGCGCGGCTGCAGGCGGCGGCGAAGGCCCATCAGATCATCGTCTCGGAGGCCGTCGCTGCGGACGAGGAGGTCGCAGCCCGCTTCCTTCTCGAGCCCATGGCCAGCATCACCGTGAAGGGCAAGGCCGAGCCCCTGCGGGTCTTCTCGGTCGCCTGCTCCAAGAGCGCGCTCTCTCGCGCCTCCCCGACTAGCCGGCCCCGCCTCGCCTGAGTACATTTGACTGCAATGACAGCAACGGTCAATTCCGAGTTCCGCTCCGGCGAGGAGATACGCTACGACCTCCGCAGCCCTGGCCGCTGGATAGTCTCCCACCTCCTCCGCTATCCCTGGCTTCCGGTCCTCGCGGCGGCCTGCTCGATAGTCAATAACGTGGGCTACTCGGGGCTCCAGCTCCTCGTAGGGAAGGGCTTCGACGTGCTGGCCAAGCCGGGCTGGGCCGTCGCCCAGCTGGCGGCCGTCGCCCTGCTCATCGCAGGCGCGGCGGCGGTGCAGGGCGTCGCGGGGATCGGCCGCAACCTGTCTTTCGAGTTCCTCGCCCAGCGTATAGAGCGCGACTCCAGGGCGGAGCTCTTCTCGAGCCTGCTGGGCAAGAGCCAGACCTTCCACTCTCGGCAGCGGGTCGGCGACATCATGGCCCGCGCGACGAACGACGTGCACTTCCTCAACCTCATGTTCTCGCCGGGGCTCTCGCTGATCATGGACTCCTGCCTCACGGCCGTGGTTCCCCTCGTCATGGTGGCGACGATAGACCTCAGGCTGCTCCTCGAG